>PLFE01000208.1 GCA_003136675.1 Bryobacterales bacterium | reverse complement strand
TAGCTAAACAGGCTTTCTTGACGCTCAATGCGCACATGGGCATCGATGCTCTCAAGCACTTCGTGCGCGGGAATCTGGGCAAGCTCCTTCGGTTCCACTTTGTGCAAGCCTCCGCCATAGACTCGCCCTTCGGAGAGCAATTGCGCCGGCGTGATGCGTTGCAGGGCTTCAAACACATCTGCGTGAAGCTCGGGATGCTCCTTAAGAGCCACCTTCAGGGGGCCAGTCGGATAAAGCATCAGATAGACGTTATGAGCCGTAGCCTGTGATCGGTTCCAGATGAAGCGAAAGGGATGCTTCCCGTTTCGGGAGCGCCCCATATAGGTGCAGAGAAATGGCGCAGGCGGGCGCTGCTCCTGCGAGTACCAGGGGGAACGGTGGCTTGCGAGATATGCCTCGTGGATTTTCTCTGTCTTGCCGGTTTGGAGATACTCATAAAAGCGGGGCCATTTGGCTGCGATTCGTTCTTCCGGCTCGCTGCAATCCAGCAGATAGCGGCGCGGCGACATGTCCGGCACACCGTTGGGGAGAGTCTCGATGATGTCACCTGTCAGGTGGCGCGGGCCGGGCAGGATCGGCTTCATGAACTGCCGTGGAATACGCCAATGTTCCATGTCCTCCTCGGTGAGGATGAAGAAATTGTTGGAACCGGTCGCCAGCCCACGCTTGATAGAGAAAATATCCCCGAGGTTCAGCTCGCCGGTATCGCGCACGGTCGTCGTTGCCGGAAACTGCGTCCACTTGCGGGAACGGCGGAGTGTTTCGAGCGGCACCTGCGCCTCATTCTGCGGATGCTCAATCGGGCCTGCAAACGAAAAGCGGGCCGTGTGCCCGGCGGGCGGGGGCGACTTACGGAACACGACTACAGCGGAAGACACCAGGGCGTCGGTGAACTGCACGTCCGTAGGACAGAAGCGGTGAATATGCAGTAGAGTGACGTGTTCGGAGAGATAACGACGGAGCGTGACGCCGTAATTCACATCCATAAATTCCGAGGGAACCAGCCAGATAGCCAGCCCCTGCTCTTCCATCCATTCGTGGCACCGCAAAAGAAAATAGCAGTACAACCCGGCAAGGCCGCTGATGTCGAGATGCAGCGAGCGGGCGAGCTGTGCCTTGAGGCGGTCCTTGTCAGCCGAGGTCATGTGATGATGGCGGACATATGGCGGGTTGCTGAGGATGAGATTGAAGAGCTTGTCGGGCGGAGCCTGCTTCATGAAATCGCCCTCAATGACCTGGAGCCCCTGCCCCACCCACAAAGTCGCGGCGGTTCTGGCGAAAAGCGGGTCAAGCTCGATGCCGGTGGCGGCGGCGATGTTCTTTTGCCCAAAAGCCTGCAAGGATGCCGAAAAAAATGAGCCGGTGCCGATGGCGGGATCAAGGAAGCGTATCGGTGTCTTTCCCATGAGTCCATGGGCGTAGCGCGCAAGGCTGAGTGAAAGTGCGGGTGGCGTCGCAAACTGTCCCCACTTGTTGCGCTCCGGCGCGGATTTCAGAAGGTCGAGCCGCGTCTGCTCCTGCATGCGGCGTTCCTCGGTGCTCTGTGACGCGATTGTTCCCATAGATGCCTTCAGAGTCCAAGCTGATCGAGGTCCTCAGTACGATGCTCCCATATCCAGTCGATTCCCTCAGCGGCCTCATAGCCCAGGTATGCCGCGTCGAAGTACCCGCACAGAAACAGGACAAAAACGATCTTCTCTCCGTGAGTCGCCCTGAGGTAGTTGATTTTGGTGGCCTCTTCCTTGCGGCGTTTGTTCACGTTCGTGAAATCCCCGGCGGACTTCGCCTCGATGAGCACGGGCAGATGGGGAAGCTTGGCCTTCTTTGGCTGGATCACGGCATCAATCGGGATTCTAACGGTTTTGGCGTCAGTCCTTGAGGGCTTCACCAGAACATTCAGACGGAAAGAAAAAGTGCCGGGCTCCATCTGGTCCAGCAGTGTCGCCGCATGGGGCGCTTTCAGCTTGTAACCACGGTCGGTCAGGTACTTTTCGATGATCGCGAGTTGACGCTTCTCCTGGGCGTTGCGCACAATCGGCTCGGCAACGGCACCGCAGAGACGATCCGCCACGATGGTCGAAGAGCGGTAGCGTTCTTCTTTGGTCGGGCGTCGTTTCGCCTCTAGCCATGGAAAAATATCAACGTCCAGCATTCGCGAGAGGATGCCCGTGATCTTGCCCAGGTGCTCTTCAAGCAGTTCAGGAGACAATAGCCGGGGCAGTTTTCCCTCTTCCAGGCAGCCCACGAAATTCTTGGTCGAATCTGCCAGACCGATAAGGCGGTCGCGGGCGAGCGGTGGACAGGTGGACATGCGAAGCGTCGGCAGAATGCCCGGATTGGCTTTGATCACCTCGGGCGTAATGGTGGAGAGGTCTTTCGTGATCAGAAGCCCCTGATCAACGCTGGTGATGGTTTTCTTACGGGTATCCCTGTATGCCTTAGGCGCGAACTTCATGAACCACTGATTGAACTGATCAACCGAAGCGCGGGTGTCGGCCTTCCAAAGATGGGGTTTGTCGGCGTTGATGGGCATGGGGTACCTTAGCAGTCACGAAATGTATTGCAAACCTTTGATTCTCGCGCATATACACGCTTGCCACCGAATTGATCGTCCTGAATCCTGCCGCGCTCGTCTTGATTGCCGAGTTTCCCCTGTTCTTGCTCTTGCTTTGGTACTTAGAGGGCGGGATCTATTTCAAGCCAATTGCGGTTTACATCATAATTATCGGTCTTGCTGTCGTGATCATGGGAAAAACGCGATTCACCGACGACGGGCCCGCTGACGATGCTCCCCTTTCAAAACCGCTCGATTCTTTCCCCACGCTCGAGGAACTGGTTAAACGCACTGCATCCGTTTGTGGGCGAACCGCTCCCCGCCGGGTCTCGCTGTCACTCTCTCCGACGCCGTGGCGCCGATTCGGCGTTGATCTTCACCGGCGCCAATATCACGCAGTGGCACTTCCGGTACCGCTAAGTTGCATGGAGATATGGTCCGTTTCGGAGTTTGAGGCGCATATCGCCCGAACGCTCGTTTTTCGGGCCGGCACCTCTTGGCCAGCGGCAATTATTGAACGGGCGATCCAACGCCTAACAACCGAACAGCACCAAAGACGCGTGTTGGGAGGGGCGCATTGGACAGTGCAGGCTCGTGCCGGGCTACTCCAGAGATACGTAGATGCTTTGAACGAGTGGGGATTCCTGGCTGATGTGAAGGCTGACGTGAACGTGGGCCGCCTGCTCGGGTCGGGTACGGTGATGGCTTTCACGTACAAGACGGCGCTTGCTCAAGTCTTNNTGCCCGTCGCGGAATCGTATGCTGCCTACGCCGCGGCGATCGATCCTTATTGGAGCGCTACCGTTAACCAGAAGCTCAAAGACATCGATCGATCGCCAGGCTCGAATTCCGATTCGCTAATCGCCCGGCTGGCTGTACTATCTACCCTTCCGGCCGGTTTCACGCTACAAGACCCCAGGCCGGCGACGACTCTGTTCTCTGAATTCGATGCGGTCGCAAGGGAAGTCGCGGCGAACGAGTTCGGTTTGGAACGCGTCAAATTGGCAGTGGATGCCGATGTAGGGGACTCTGTGCGGCTGTCTGTGATTCCGCAAATGCGGGATGAAGTCGCGCGGAACTATGTGCTGCTTGAGGAAAAGACACCGGATGACATTCCAGAGTTGTTGGCCGCCAAGGAGCAACTCGCTGGCAAGAGAATTCCCTACCTGTTGGGGGCATTCCTGGCGCTCAGCTTGATTGACGAGAACTGGGATGTCCACTATGAAATTGGTGCGGGCATCCAGCTTTGCTTGGGGAAGCGGCTGGTGCAACCCTTCACCCTAGTAGAGCAATTAGATACCAAGGTGATCCCGGAAGCAGACTTCGCCAATGCTCTGAGCTCGACGCCAGGGTCGTCCGGGTAGTTAGTCCAATTTGGGCGGCTCAAACGCGCAAACGAGTCTCGCCGCCGTCGATGCCCGACTTGCAGGTCGGCGGCGAAGTCGTCATCCGGCATTGGTCCTATTGTGCCGCCTCCCCTGGCGAGGCTGTTTAACGGTCGATGTTCTTGCCGAAGTGGAACGAGGGGCCGATGGAGGCGCGGACGGTCCAGTGGCCGTTGCCGAGGAAGTCGCTCAGGACGTGATCGTAGACGACGTCGGTGTGCATGCGGATTCCGACGTGCTTTGTGACGCCGAAATCGATTCCGCCGCCGAAGCCGTAGAAGGGGACCCAATCGAGCTGCTGGGTTCCGGGGAAGAACACGGAGACGATGGCCTGGATCAGACCCGCCGAGGGATGCGGGGTGGCGAGTTCGCGCAGCGCGCCGAGCGATGGGTGCAGCAGGATGGCGATATGGGGAATGCGTCGAATCACCAGCACGGGGCCGGCGGCGAAGGTCTGGGTGAAGGTGCTGGTGGGAACGGACACCACGTAGTTCCTGGGCAGATATCCGTTGTTGACGAGGATGGCGAGGCTGGATTCCGCTTCGTTCTTGAGCGGCGTGGGCAGGTAGGCAGGGATGAGGTTCAGGGTGCCGTTGGCGTTGGAATAGTCGAAGCCGGCGGCCAGCCACTTCCGGAGGTTGTAGCCGACCTGAATGTGGTAGCCGCGCTCGGCGAGATTGATTTGCGGGCTTTCGAGGTAGGTGAAGCCGGCGAAGGCGTCGAAGCGGCTGGCGTAGTCCGGGTCCTTGAGGGGCGGGGTGGGGGCGTTTGGAGTAGAGTCCTGGCCGAAGGCGCAGAGCGGAAGCAGGCCGGCGCCGCAAAGGAAAAGGAGTTTTCGGAGCAACCTCTTATTGTTTCACGCCGGTAAGAGGCGAAATGTATAAAATTGCCAGTCCTGCGATGGAGAGCAGGGAGAGGAGCGCGGACCAGGCGAGGATGCTCGGGCGGAAATCCATGGTGATGCGGTGCGTACCGGGCGGAAGGTCGATTCCGCGAAAGGCGGTGTCGACCAGGCGGATGGGGACCGGTTGGCCGTCGAGACGGGCTTCCCAACCGGGATACCAGGTTTCGCTGAGCACCAGGCGGGCGGGGCCGGGGCTGGAAGCGGTTACGGCCAGATGGTTGGGAGTGTATTCCGTGAATGCGGCCTGGCCGGTTGGTTCGACCACGGCTCGAGGCAATGCGGTGGTGTTTTCGTAGAGCAGAACGCCCGGAAGCCGGGCGACCTGGCGGAAGCGGGGATTGGCTACGGGGCTGGTCGAGAGCAGATAGCGTTCGCTCATCCGATCGAGCGCGGGGGATGCGAAATACTCTACGGGATAGTACCAGCCGGAACGTGCGCCTGAATGGAGTGCGAGCTGGAGCCCGAGCCGGACCTGGATGATGCGGTCGGGCGCCATGGGGCTGCATCCGCTGCCGGTGGGAACGCGGGTGAGAGGGGCGGCCTCCACCCATTCGAGGGGGACGCCAGCGGTGGTGTCGATGCGCGCTGGAGGCGAATCGAGCGCGGAAATCCGGCGCACCGTTTGGATGAGATCGCGGTTGAGGCCGGGCTCCTGGAGCACGGAGACGACGTTCATGGGGCGGTTCGAACCCACGAAATAGAGTTCCATGGCGACCACGGCGGCGAGCGCCCATTGCACGGATATCCGTGGAATGAGGCGCGAAATTCCGAGGCCGGCGAGCAAGGCCAGGCATTCAGCGAAGACGCAGTAAGTGAACTCGGGATGAATGCCGATGCGGATGCGATGGGGCAGGAGGGGGTAGAGGGTGCGCCAGAGCGGGAGCGAATCGCCCAGCATGAAGAGGCCGCCGAGCAAGCCGAGAATGGCGAAGCAGGCGACCCAGCGGTCCCTTCGCAGCAGCAGCACGAGGATGACGAGGAGGAGTCCGGTGAGGCTGGAATAGAGGTAGAGAAAGGTGGGATCGCCGGGGCCTTTGAAATTGGCGAGATCGAAGACGTGCGAGTAATTGGGGATGACAAGCGAGGCGAGGCTTGGCCACTTCAGGCCGCCGCCTGCGCCGAGCCACTCCAGGCGATATTTGGCTACGCTGTTTTGGGTGAGTTCGGCGGCGGGGATGAAGGCGATGGCGGAAACTCCGAGGCCGAGCGCGCAACCGAGCGCGGTGAGGGCGATGGTGAGGGCGCGTCCGAGTTTCACGGCGAAGAGGATGAAAGCGAGCAGGAGCGTGGAGCCGAAGACAGCGGTGGTGGCGGCGGGAGAGCCTCCGACGACGGACATGGCGAGGGCCGCGCCGAGGAGGGCCAGCATGCGTGGATTGGCGCGCTCGCGCAGCCGCACGACGGCGTACCAGGCGGCGGGGAGCCAGGCGGCGGCCATCATTGCGCCGATGTGTTCGGTGCGGGATGCGAAGTAAGGACCGGTCTGGCAGATGGCGGCGGCGGTCCACGAGCCCGCGGCGGTGCAGCCTAGGTGGCGCGCGAGGCGGTAAGTGAAGAGACCGGCGACACAGACCTGGAGCACTACGGCCCATTCGAGGAGCCGGCTCAGTGAATCGGGACCGGCGAGAGCGGCGAGGAATACCAGTGGATGGAAGAAGCAGGCTTGTATGTTGGCGTAGATGGGATTGCCGCAGTACGTGTAAGGGTCCCAAAGCGGGAGATCGTGGTTCTTCAGTTGATCCGCCAGAAAGGTGATGAGGGGGAGCTGGACTAAGCGAAAATCCCACGGGAAACTGTACTGGCTGGAGAAGAGCGGGCGCGCGAAGAAGAGGATCGCGTCGGCGGCGAGGGTGGCGGGGATGAGGAGACCATTTTTGCGAGACACGAAGTCATACCTCAGTGGAGGATAGCGCAACGCAGGTACGCGACCCGAGCGCCGATTTGGCCGCGGGAACGGATGGAGCGTCAGCCGTTCCCATGGCGGCGATCCGGTGGCGACGTGGCATCGATCAACCGCGGCGCAGCTCATGGAGGCGTTTTCCGCAGTCATCTGGGCTTACAGCGTAGCCGGGTATAAAGTGCTAAGGTCTTGAAATCAACGAGATAGAGAAGGGTACGCCAGAGGCAAAGGTCGATTCCCCTGGCGCTTTCGTTGAGCGGTTAGGGAGTTGCGCCAGTTTTGGGATGTTCCCGAGAGATCACAGTAGACACCAGCGCTGCAGGAAAGATCAGGTTAGAGGAGAACGCATGAAGCGAGAGAAGATGGTTTCAGATACGTCCACAACCCGATTCAAAGAATTATGCATTCAGGGCTTCCGCGGATCGGCTTATCCGCTTCCTGCAGCCCAAAGAAATAGTCTTGATGGATTCGACTGATGAGGGGATGAGCACGTTGACGTGGGCGGATGAACTGGACCTCGACGAGTGGCTAAAGGACTATTCTCTCGATGAGCTATGGAGCAATGGCCGTCTCGGAGCGCGATCGTGAAGATTACCATCCTGGTGGAAGGCAGAACCGAGCAAGCATTCAAGCCACACCTGACGGCCTTTCTTAAGACCAGACTCGCGGGAAAATGCCCCGCCTCGATATGTTTGTCTATCACGGCAGAATTCCGAAAGGGGACGAGCTTCGGACCAAGGTTGAGAAGCTTCTTAGTGGGCGTCAGCCCGCAAATGCCGTCATCGCCTTGACGGATGTTTACACCGGCACGGGAGACTTTACGACCGCCGCAGACGCGAAGGCGAAGATGCGGCAATGGGCCGGCGCGAACAAATCCTTTCATCCTCACGTCGCTCAGCATGATTTTGAAGCTTGGCTTTTGCCGTATTGGAGCGACATCCAAAAAATCGCAGGGCACAATCGCACGGCCCCAAAGGGCTTGCCGGAAGACGTCAACCATAACCGTCCTCCCTCGTACCACATCCAGGAGATATTTCGCATTGGCACTTGCCGGGACGATTATTCAAAAGCGCGAGATGCGAATCGCATACTCCGAAACAAAGATTTGGCGGTCTCGGCAGCGCAGTGCCCCGAATTTAAGGAATTCCTGAACACCATTATCAAGTTGTGCGGAGGAAAGCCGCTCTAGAGCGTTCTACGAGGTTGACGCGGGCCTCTGCGAGCTTTCATTGCTCCGGTCATTGCTCGGATGCCGCGCGGTACGCGTGCATGTGCAGGCCGAACAGCAGCAGGCATGCGGCTGGAGTTACATTGGTCCAGATATAGAGCGTGGCGGGCGATTCGGCCGTCCACCCGCCCCAACGTTGATAGTAATCGGTGAGTGCCGCAACCGGAATCTGGTAAGTGGACAATGCGCCCAGGGTGGCGAGGGACAAGACAGCCCATGCTTTGCGGCGGAAGAATTCATAGAGGAGAATGGCGGTTCCGGGATACTGGAGCACCTGATAGTGAGCCCACGAAATGGGTGACGCCGCCAACGCGAGGGAGATGAGGCCGGCCATGGCGAAAGGCAGGCGCTGCTCGGAAGGATGCGGGTTCGCGGTGAAGACGAGAACTGCGCCGATGAGCAGGATGGCGGCGGCGGTGAACACCGACACGGAACGATCCCGCGTGGACAAATGGATGTTACTCGTGCGCGCGCCGACGGCCCAATTGTGAGGCAGCATCGGACCTTGGGTAGCGGGATCGAGCACGCGCAAGAGTGCGGAGGGAACGGACCAGCTCAGGGTGGCGGGAGTGCCCATCCAGTAGTCCGCGCGGGGTGGTGACTTGGGGCCGGAGAACGCGAACAGCGCCGCCCAGGGAAGCGCGAGAGCGACAAATGCGCCAACGAGCGCGCCGGCGATCTGCTTCCAACGGCGGCCCAACACGAGCGGCAGGCCCAGCACGCCGGGAATGAACTTGAGGCCGAATCCGAACCCGGCGGCGAATCCCCCGAGCGGTGACTTTTGGGTGTAGGCGATGGCCAGCAGCAGAACGAGTAATGGGCCGAGTTGACCGAGGCCCAAATTTTCACGCGCCACGCCGCCGAAGGCCCAGACGAGAGATACGACGCACAAAGCGGCGGGGCCCTTTCCCAGTAACCTCCAGATGAGGAAGGCGGCCGCGAGCAGGCAACAGTTGGAGAGCGCGAGCCAGATAAACCGGGCCGTAAGATAATCGAGCAGCGTTAAAGGAACGGCGAGGAACGCGGCGAGGGGCGGATAGTCGTAATCGATGTTGACGTAAGGGGTCTGGCCGCGCAGCAAGGCTTTCGCCGCCTCGAGGTGAAAAGAGAGGTCGCTCGGCTTGGGCAGGTCAGGGACCACTTTGACAACGTTGGTCCAGAGATACCAGGCGGAGCAGGCGACCAGCAGGGCAGCGCGGCGCAAGACTTACATCTTCTTCGCTGGGACTGACGTATGCACCGTTTTCGGAGCTGCGCCGGGCGCGGGGCCCACGCGCCGGATGGTGAGGCGCTCGATCACCACCTTGGTGAGAGGGCGATCGGCATGCGGGCTGTTGCCCGGCTCCCGCGGAACGGCGGCGATCTTGGTGACGATATCCTGGCCTTCCACCACCTGTCCGAAGATGGTGTGCTTGCCGTTGAGATGCTCCGGCATGGAATCGGTAATGAAGAATTGGGTTGCGCCGCTATGGGGCGCGCCGGTGTTGGCCATGGCCAGACGGCCTTTCTGATCGAACTTGAGGCCGGGATTGAACTCATCAATGATGGTGGGGACGCCGCCATCGCCCGCGCCGGTTGCGGTGGGGTCGCCGGCCTGAATCATAAAATCGGGAATCACGCGATGAAACGTGATGCCGTTATAGAAGGGTTTGTGGACTTTTTGACCGGTCTTGGGGTCGGTCCACTCCTTCGTGCCGCGCGCGAGGGCCACAAAGTTGGCGACGGTTACGGGCGCTTCCTTTTCATAGAGCTTGCAGACGATGCGGCCCATATTGGTGTTGAAGGCGGCGTAGAGGCCGGGTTCAGTGGGGAATTGCTCGGCGGGCGCGGCCGCTTTGGGGGCAGCTTTGGGAGCGGCTTTGGCGGCGGTGTGAGGCGTGGTCGCGGTCTGGGCAAAGGCCACGCAGGCGAATAAGGAAAGGCTAAGTAAGTAACGCATTTTTCTCCGAACTCAAAATTATACAAGGCCGGAGGTTACTTCTTCAGTTCCGCCTGTAACTGAAGGTAGACGGTCTCTTCAAAATCCTGCTTGATGCGCTCGGCGTCGAGGGTTTCGCCGGGGTGCGGAAGGTCGCCCCGCTCGCAGCGCAGCATGAGGGTGCGGGCTTCGTCGTCGTCGGGGGAACGGTCGAGGACGGCGTGGAAACTTTTCGCGGCATCGGCGATCTTACCGGTCCTCCACTGCGCGTAACCGAGGTTGAACCAGTAATCGGGGTCGGCCTCGTCGCCTTCGATGGCCTTCTTGAAGTTATCGATGGCTTCGGGCCGGTTCTTGCGCGATTGCGCCGCGCCGAGGTCGTTGAACACCTCGTCGAGAGGCATGACGGCGGCGACGCCTTCAAGCGACCTGGCAGCGCCCTCAAAATCATCCTGGTAGTAGTGGCAAAGGCCCAGCAGAAACTGGGCTTCGTGGTAGTGGGAGGCGTTGGGACCAACCTTCTCAAACCACGCGGCAGCCGGGGCGTAATCCTGATTCTCAAACGAAGCTTTGCCGAGCCCAAACGCCGGCTCGCTGTAGTTCGCATCGAGGCGCGTCGATTCGACGAAGTACTTGACCTGCTTTTCCGGCGACTCCGCCAGAAGCCCGCGCACGTAGCTTTCCACCGCGGCGATGCGCACCGGCGGATGGCTCTGTAAGTAGGCCTCTTCGGCGGGCGCGGACTTGGGATGGAAATACGCGAGGCATTGCCACGCCAGTTTCGATTCCATCACGCTGAGGTTTTCGAGCGGACCCGATTCAAAAAACTGGGGGCCCGAGTGCAGGTGTTTGGCGTCGATCAGATTGGCGGTGATCTTCAGGAGGCGCTGCGTTTTCGTTCCGCCACCGGGCTCCAGTTCCAATCGCCCAAAGACAATCTGCGCGGCGTCGAGGGATTCGCCCACTTTCAAGACGGTGGCGCGGGTGAGTTGGACATCGGGGCGGACGGAGAGACGGCGGTAAACCTCCACGCGCTCTTCGCGGCCGAGCACGAGGACGCCCTCACTGGAAAAGGATTCGTGGAGGGTTTCGGCGACGCTTTCGCCAATCCAATCGAGCGACTTGTCGTTGGTCTGATTGAAGAAAGGGAGGATGGCGACGGTATCGGCGGCGCCGTAGAGCGGGGTCATCGACGCGCACAATATGAAGAAGGAGCACAACAGGAGGGACTTAAACCGCACTATCGTTATTGTAACGTGCGGGGCTTTCATTCCGCGAAGACGTGTTGTAACACGCTCAGGGTTGTCGTGAGCGTTTTCGGCGACACTTCCCCCAGTTTCTTCGCTAATCGTGTCTGGTTCACTGCGCGGACCTGGTCCAGCAAAATCAAACCCCTCTTGCCGCCATGCGCAACGGCGATGCGAAATGGCGCCGGGCGACTCCCGGTGGTCATGGGCGCAACGAGCACCGTCCGAAGATGATCGTGCATTTCAGCAGGCGACACGACGACGCAAGGGCGCGACTTCGTGATTTCGCTGCCGACGGTGGGGTCAAGATTGACAAGCCAAATGTCGCCACGGTTCACACCTTGGGCTACGCCTTGGGCTACACCTTGGGCTACACTGCGTGTCACCAGAACAGCTCACCATCTCCCGCGTTGCCGAATTCGCCCATCACAAGGGCATCGTCATCCGCTTCGGCAATCTTCCGGGCCGCCTCCGCCCAACCTCCGCGCACAGGGCTGGCCGGCCTCCGCAAGACGAGGGTGTCGCCCTCGATGGTCATTTCCGCTCCCGCCTCGCCATTCAGTCCCAACTGCGCCAGCACCGGCTTGGGGATGACGACGCCGTGAGAATTGCCGATCCGTCGAATGCCAACGTGTATGGACTTCATCGAATATAAACCCACATCGTAATAACAATGTTATTCCGTCGATAGATGCCCTGTCAAGCGCGCCGCGTAGCCGTGCGCAGACGAGGCTGACCGGCTACGGCACAAGCGAAAACGCTACCCCGTGGCCGCCTGAGCCGCCGTCTACGGCGATGCCATACAACGTACCGCCCGACGATATGGCCAGCTGGGGCACGGGGTGAGAGCCCTCCGATCCGTTTCCGAAATCGAATAGCGTCGTGTCGGTCCACGCGCCGCCCGACTGGGCTGGTCTCCAGAAGTAAGCCATCGGGATACGCGCGAATGTCTAGGTTATTTGTCTGGAATTGTGGGGATGACGCCGCCGTGGGAATTGCCGATCCGAGGAATGCCGACGCGCATGGGCTTCATCGTATATCACCCCGCAGCCGCGCACGGGCTTGTTCGAGGACGGATGGGTCGGAGCCGAAGCCGTTGAGCGGGATCATTTCCGGTTCGTGGCGGAACCACGTCACCTGTCGCTTGGCGTACCTCCGTGTGTCCCGCTGCATCACACTGAGGGCTTCGTCGCGGGACATGCGGCCTTCGAGGATCGCGAGGCCCTGCTTGTAACCGAGGGCTCCGAACGGCTTGGCATCGCGGGGCACGCCGAGGGACAGAATGTGCTCGATTTCTTCGAGCAGTCCGCCGGCGAGCATCTGCCGGCAGCGCTGGTCGAGGATCGCGTACAGTTCGGCGCGGGGTGGAAACAGCCCGAGCTTGAGGACGCGGAAGCCTTCTAAACGGTCACGCGGCGGCGGGGTGGATGGCCGGTGGGGCGCGAGGATGCAGATCTCGATGGCGCGAATGAGCTTGGGGAGATCGCGCGACGCAATTCGCGCGGCGGCGGGCGGGTCCAACCGCTTCAAGATGCGCGCCAGAGAGCCCGGACGGCGGTGTTCGCGGGCTAGCAGGTTGCGCCGCAAATCGGCGTCTTGACCGGGCGCGGGCGACAGACCGTCGATCAAAGCGCGGAGATAGAAGCCGGTGCCTCCGGCGACGATGGGGAGGTTTCCGCGATCGGTAATCTCGTGCAATGCCTGGCGGCCCAAACGCTGATAATCGCCGGCGGTGAAACCTTTTGACCCTTCCACGACATCTATCAGATGGTGGCGTACCCCGCCCCGCTCCTCCACGGGGAGCTTCGCTGTACCGATATCAAAGTGGCGGTAAACCTGCATGGCATCGCAATTGATGATTTCACCGCCGAATTCGCGAGCCAGGCTCAGGGCGAAGGCGCTTTTGCCGGAAGCGGTGGGGCCCGTGACGGCCACCAAAGGTGCAGTCATCGGGCTATACTTACGGGTAAGCTGGCGATTAAGTTGCGATTTATCTGCTTTACGGGCAGGGAAAGATTGTCTAAATACATGATTGGTACGCGTGCGCTTGGCCGATTGCTCGTTCCGGCGGCATTGTCAATGGGAATGGTTGTACTCCCCTCTTTCGCGCAAGAGACTTCGACGCTCGCGCCTCAGGGTTTGCCTCCGGTCGAGAAAAACGACTCCGCGGATCATGCCAATGCATATTACAACTTCTCCATGGGACACCTGTACGCGGAGCTGGCGCAAGCCTATAACCGTCAGGATTACGTCACGAAGGCGATTGACTTCTACCGGCTGGCGCTGAAGGAAGACCCCTCTGTGAGCTTCATCACGGAGGAACTGACGGACCTCTATATCCAGAGCGGCCAGTTGAAGGAAGCGGTGACGGAGGCCGAAGCTCTGTTAAAGCAGAACCCGGATAACCTGGGCGCGCGGCGGATTCTGGGGCGCGTGTATACGCGGCTGATCGGCGACCCGCAGCAGGGCAAGATCGACGACAACATGCTGCATAAGTCGATCGAGCAGTACGAGAAGATTGTCGAGAAAGATCCGGACGACGACGAGAGCGGGCTGCTGCTGGCGCGTTTGTACCGCATTGCGAAAGACCCGGCATCGGCCGAGAAGGTGTTCAAGGCGCTGCTCGCGCGGCAACCGGACAATGATGAGGCGCTCACCGGGCTCGCGGCGATCTATAACGATCGCGGCGACACGAAAAACGCGATCGATATGTTGAAGAAGGCGAACGACAGCAATCCGAGCGCGCGGGCGCTGGTGACGCTGGCGGGCTTCTATGAGCAGTCGAACGACTACGCCGCGGCGGCCGATGCCTGGAAACGCGCTTTGGAAATCGCGCCGGACAATGACCGCTGGAAGCGGTTTCTAGCGATGGATCTGCTGTATTCCGACAACATTCCGGAAGCGCAGAAGCTTTACGAGCAGTTTGCGGCGGAGGACCCCAGCGACGCTCAGGTTCAATTGCATCTGGCCGAGATTTATCTTCAGGAGCGGAAGCTGACGAAGGCGCGCGCGGCTTTCAATGAGGCGAAGAAGGCCGACCCGACCAGCGTAGAGGTCCGCTATAACGAAGTGATGCTGCTCGAAGCGGAAGACAAAAGCGACGACGCGATCAAGACGCTGAAGGGATTGCTGGACGATTTGGCGAAGCCGACCTATTCGGCCGCCGAGCGTGTGCAGCGCGACAAGCTGGTGGAGAAACTGGGCGAGCTTTATGCGGCGGCCGGCAAGTATCCGCAGGCGATCGCAACGTTCCGCGAGATCACTCCGGAAGACACGGAAATCGCACCGCGAGCTTCGGTTCGGATTGTTGAGACGCTGCGCCAGTCCAAAGATATGGCTGCGGCGCGCAAAGAATCCGATGCGGCGCTGAAGAAATTCCCGAAAGACCGGGCGGTGGTGATGGAGAATGCGACGCTGCTGGCGGACGCGGGCAAAGTGGATGAAGCGGTGACGGAAGCCAATGGTTTGAAGGATGGTCAGAACGATCGGGAGATCGCCCTGGCCGATGCCCAGCTCTACGAACGGGCCAAGCGGTTCGGGGACGAGCAGAAGTCGCTCGATGAAGCGCAAAAGCTGAGTAAGGATAAGACCGAGATTTCGCAGGTACGTTTCGCGCGCGGCGCGATGCTGGAGAAGATGAAGAACTTCGAAGGCGCGGAAGCGGAGTTCCGCGGCATCATCAAGGATGAGCCGGCGAATGCGGGCGCATTGAACTATCTGGGCTACATGCTGGCGGATCGCAACCAGCGCCTGGAGGAAGCGCAGCAGTTGATCATCAAGGCGCTGGAAATCGATCCGGGGAATGGAGCTTACCTGGATAGCCTGGGTTGGGTGTACTATCACCAGAATCATCTGGAAGCGGCGGAAGAGCAATTGCGGAACGCGCTCGACAAGATGAAGGACGACCCCACCGTGCACGACCACCTGGGCGATGTTCTGGTGAAGCAGGGCAAAGTGAAAGAGGCCATCGTGCAGTGGCAGGCTTCGCTGAAGAGCTACGAGGCGAATCAGGCTTCGCAGGATGTGGACCCGGGCGACATGGCCAAGGTTCAAGTGAAGCTGGAAGACGCGCGCGTCCGGGTGGCCCAGCAGACGCACGCGCACGACGCGCACTAACTGGCGGAATGAATCTGATCGAGTTCCGGCGCGCGACGGTGATGCGCGGCGGCAGGGCTGCGCTGCGCGATCTGGATCTCGCGATTCCGGCGGGCCAGCCGGTGGCCATCTTAGGACCGAACGGCTGCGGGAAGAGCACGCTGATCGGGGCGATTCTCCGCGAGTATTATCCGCTTCGCCGTGACGGCTCGTGGGTGAAAATTCTGGGCGAAGAATTCTGGAACATCGAGGATTTGAAGGCTTCGATCGGCATTGTGAAGAACACGCTGCTGCCGCCTAAAGCTGGAATTGTCCCAGCCCGCGAACTGGTGGTTTCGAGCTTCTTCGGCAGCGTGGGTTTGTGGAATCATCAAAAGCCAACGAGCGCCATGTGGTCCGCCGCTGACGCGGCGCTGGAACGGGTGGGCGCGTCGCACCTGGCGCAACGCGACATTGATGAACTGAGCAGCGGCGAGGCGCGGCGCATCGAAATCGCGCGCGTTCTGGCGCACAATCCGAAGACGCTGCTGCTGGACGAACCGGCGAATCATCTGGACCCGCGGGCGCAAGCCGAGCTGCGCGGATTGATCTCTACGCTGGCGCAATCGGGCACCGCGATCGTTATGGTGACGCACCATGTGAGCGACATCGTGCCGGAGATCGACCGAGTGATCCTGCTGCGCGATGGCGCGCTATTCCGGGATGGCTCGAAAAATGAGCTGTTGACGGCCGAGGTGCTGAGCGAGTTGTTCGGGTATCCGATCACGCTGACCGGCGACAACGGGTTTCTGTTCGCGCATTGAGGGAACAAATACGGTGCCCTCAGCCCGAATCCCAGAAACGGTTCCAGGGCAACCGCGTGCGTTTGTCCACTTTCGAAAATTCAGCATCACCGGATGGATACCGATCATCTAGCGGTAGGCGAAGCTCAACAGCCGGTCTTTCCGAGGACAAAGAACCAATAGCGCTCGAGCAGTTCGAGAAGAAAAGGGATGCGCAGACTGAAGTCCGCGCCACCAGTGAACAGCGGAGAGAACGGACAACTTTCGTGCGTGGCGCTTGTGACCGGGAGCTGATATCGTGCATAATCACACGGAGCCCCTGCTCCGGAGAATAACGCCTGGCACTTGTCGTATTTCTGTTGATTGCCGCTGTGATTGCGCTGTTCGTCTGGCTGCGCAATATGGGCGCGCAGATCGAGGAACTGCGGAATGAACACGCGGACCAGATCCGTCGATTAGAACGGCAGGTTGAGGAACTGCGCTGGTCTGAGGTTAAGCCGGTTGCGCCGGAAGCGGTGATCCCGCCGCCGATCGCAGCGCCGACGGTGGTTGAGGAACCCCGGTACGAGCCGCCGCCTCTGCCGGTATTCGTTCCTGAGCAGTACGTTCCTGAGCCGCCTGAGCCGGCGAAACCCGCCGCCGATTGGGAGGGCATCATCGGCGGCAACTGGGCAAACAAGGCAGGCGTCGTGGTGCTGATCATCGGGCTGGCACTGTTTCTTCAGTTCTCGCTGACGCACCTGGGCCCGGCGGGACGGGTGACGCTGGGCTATATCCTTTCCGGTTCCCTGCTGATGACGGGCGTTCTTCTGGAGAAGCGAGACGCATGGCGCATGTACGCGCGAGGGTTGATTGGCGGTGGATGGGCCGGGCTCTACTTCACTACTTACGCGGCGCATGCAATCGACGCGGCGCGCGTGATCGAGAGCCCCACTCTGGCGACGGCGATGCTGCTGGCGGTGGCGGTGGGAATGATTGCGCACTCACTGCGCTATCGTTCGGAGACCGTCACAGGACTGAGTTACTTCATCACGTTCGGGACGCTGGCGATCAGCCCTCTTTCGGCGTTCGCGGTGATTGCCGTGCTGCCGCTGGCGGCAAGCCTGCTGTGGATCGCCAGGCGGTTTGGATGGACGGCGACGGTGGTGGGCGGGCAGGCATTCACCTTTCTGCTTTACCTGATTCACATTGGCGAGGTGGGGTTCCGTCCGGACCGGCTGATCTGGGGTGAAGCAGCGCTGGTGGCTTATTGGGTTCTATTCGAGACGTATGACGTGGCGTTCGCCGGAAAAACGTCGGGCTTTCTGCGCTCTTCGATGATTGTGGTCAACACGGTGGGTTTCCTGGGACTGTCGCTGGCCGCGTGGCAGCAGAACCGGCCGACGACTTTGTGGATGCCGCTTTTCATTGCGGCGGCGCTTTACGTGGCGAGTGGCGCGCTGCGGGCGCGGCTGAATCCACCGTCGTCTTTTGCAGGCGGGCTGGAAGATCGCGCGATGGCGGGCGGCTACGAGGGCGCCGCGGCGATTGCTTCCGCGCTGGCGGTTGCGGGAACCTTCAACGCGTTTCACGGCTTCTGGATCAATGCGGCCCTGCTGGTTCAGGCGGAACTGCTGCTGTGGTTAAGCGTGCGCTACCGGCAGAGTTTTCTGCGGCATCTTTCGTCAATCACCTTCGTGTTTCCGGTGGGCAAGCTGGTGTTCGATGACATTCCGGCGGAGACGCAGTGGACTCCGATCGCCCTGGCAACCGCGGGCGTGGCGCTGGGGAACCGATTGTGGCGGCGGGAACTGATTGGTTACAGCTTCGTGGGAGCGGTGCTGGCGGCTACGGTGCTCAGTTTTCGATTGCCTTCGGAATGGGTACCTTTCGCGTGGCTGGCGCTGGGCGCGGTGGCGTTTGAGATTTCAGATGGGGGCGAGCGGCTTGACTGGCTGGGGGTGTCGCTGGCTGTCGGGGTGGTGGCCGCGGTTGGACTCTTCTTCCACAATATCAAGGATTTCGGGCTGCAAGGAGCGAGGCCATGGATCGCGCAACTGGCCTGCGCGCTACTGATGGGCGCAGTGGCGTTTCGAACGCAGAAGGCGGGGACGAAACTGGGCGCCGGTTGGGCCAGAGACTTCAGCGCCGGACTTTGCGCCGCATCGCTGGCGGCACTGGCGCATTCGCTGCTGCCGGATTCGGTTGTGGTGCTGGCATGGGCTGCGATCGCGCTGGCGCTGCTTGAAATTGGACGGCGATTGCAAGCGCCGGCGGTCCGCGGGGAAGCGCACATGCTGGTCTTCATTCTGTGCGGCTGGCTGCTGGCGTTCGATGTATTTGACGAACGGGTGCAGATGTGGCATCTTTCGCGCGGATTCCTGGTGTGCGCGCCCATTGTGGCGCTGCTCTACTTCACGCGGGCGCGCTATGGAATCGAATGGTGGGAGCGCGGGCTGACGCGGGCCTACAGCTTCTTTGGAGCGCTGGTGGCGCTGCTGGTGATTCACACGGATTTCGACCGCGCCGTGGCTATCGGCCTGTGGGGATTGATGGGTTTCGTGCTGCTTCTGGCGGCGAGGCGCAATGGCGAATCCGATTTCTTCGGACAGGCCTATGTGGTCTCGGCGCTCGCGCTGGCGCGAGTGCTTTGGGAATGCGTGGAGCCGCATCAGGTGTTCGGCTTCGATACCGCTCTGCTGGCGGGTTTGCCTTTAGCCGCGCTCTTTTATGCCGCCGAGTTCCTGCTGCCGCGCGGCAGGGCTCGCCTGTGTTATTCGGTTGCGGCATCATTTCTGGTGGCTGCGATCCTGTGGCTGGAAGTGCGCGGCGGGTTGCTCACCATCGCGTGGGCCCTTGAAGCGGTGACGCTGCTGGTGGCCGGTTTCCCGCTGCGCGAGCGCGTGCTGCGTTTGAGCGGCCTGGTTCTGCTGTGCGTTGGCGTGCTGAAGGTTTTCTTCTACGACCTCAGTACGCTCTCCCGACCGTATCAGATTTTATCGTTCGTGGCACTGGGTGTGGCGCTGCTGGGCGCGTCGGCTTTCTATACTCGGTTTCGAGAGCGGTTCCGCGAATATTTCCTATGAGGATTGCCGTCCTCCATAATTTCTACCAACAACCCGGGGGTGAGGATCAGGTATTCGCCAGTGAGACGGCGATGCTGGAGCAGGCGGGGCACACGGTGATCCGCATCACGGAGACGAACGACCGGCTCAAGGAAATGGGATCGCTGCGCGTAGCGTCCACCATGATGTGGAATGGCGAGGCGTACCGGCGCGTGTTTGAGACCATCCGGCGCGAACGTGTGGAAGTGGCGCATTTCCACAACACTTTCGTGATGCTATCGCCGGCGAGTTACTACGCGGCGCGGCGCGCCGGAGCGGCGGTGGTGCAGACCTTGCACAACTACCGGCTGCTGTGCCCCGCGGCGACTTTCCTGCGGGATGGCAAACCTTGTGAAGATTGCCTGGGGCGGCTGGTGGCATGGCCGGGCGTGCGGCACGCGTGTTACCACGGGTCGCGGAGTACGACGGCGGGCGTGGCGGCGATGTTGAGCGTGCACTGGGCGGCGGGAACCTGGCGCAATGCTGTGGACGCGTATATCGCGCTCTCCGAATTTGCGCGGCCACGCTTTGTGGCAGGAGGGTTGCCCGCTTCGAAGATCTATGTGAAACCCAATTTCATTCCAGATCCAGGTGTGGGGACGGCTGGAAAGTATGTGCTGTTCGCGGGGCGCATCTGCCATGAAAAAGGGATCGGCACGCTGCTGGAAGCGTGGCGGCGCGGAGCGGGCATGCCTCCGCTTCGCATAGCGGGCGACGGTCCGATGGGCGATGAAATGCGGGCGCAGATTCGCGAGATGAAGAACGTGGAGTGGATTGGAAGGCTGTCGCGCGAGCAGGTGCTTGGTGAGATGCGGAATGCGATGGCGCTGGTGATTCCGTCGATCTGGTATGAGGGGTTTCCGGTGTCGGTGGTGGAAGCTTATGCGACCGGACTGCCGGTGATCGCGAGTGGGATTGGTGCGTTGCCGGAGCTGGTGAAACACGGGCGCACCGGGTTGGTGTTTGAGACTGGCGATGCGCGAGGGCTGAGCGAAGCGGTGCTGCGTTTAGATGGGGATGCGGAGATGCAGAGCCAGATGCGGAATTTGTGCCGTCAGGAGTTTGTGGAGCTTTATGGCGAGGAGCGGAACTTGCGCTTGTTGATGGAGATTTATGAGACGGCGATCAAACGGCGTGGACACGTAGCGGGTTGATGGTCTTCAGGCCAGCGAAATGCTTTTCGTTGTCGGTGACGAGCACGCAATCATTCGCCTCGGCAATGGCAGCGATGATCATATCGAGTGGACTCCTTGGATGTCCTTTCGCTGTTCCCTCCGCCGTTAAACGTGCCCAGGCGAGACCGGCCTTCTCATCAAAGGGGAGCACACGGCCGGCGAACAATGAAGAAGGACCTTCGGGACCGGCGAACCAACGCTCCAATTCGTTGCGCTTCTTTCCGGCGGGCTTGTCCAGTATCCCGCGCCGGATCTCAGCCACGGTGAGGGTAGAGATGAATAGCTCATCATCCTTTCGCCTGGACATCCACGCGATGAGGGGTTCGGAAGGCGCGGGCTTGGTGATGTTACTGATGATGTATGGAACAGCCAGCCTGGGAGGAATCAACGGCTATGGAACGGTGTTCAGCTTGTCCGTGGGTTTGGGTCCATTCGTGGAGGCGCTTCCGGCGTCCGGTACCGTGGGCGCGGCGGTCGATATACTGGGGACCGATCTGACGGGCGCGACCAGCGTGAGCTTTAACGGGCGTCCGGCTTCGTTCGTGGTGAGGGCGGGCTCGGCGATTGCCGCCACAGTGCCCGCCGGAGCGACCAGCGGAACGATCCAGGTTGTCAGGCCGGACGGCACGCAGTCGAGCAACGCACCCTTCCTCGTGCTGCCCTAAGTCGTGCTGNNCTAAGTCGTGCTGCCCTAAGTCGCTGACTCCACCGGTTCAACGCGTGGGGGATTCTTTTTCTCCAGATACCTTTGCCGGCATTCCATGATCGCCTTGCGGGCCTCGCGTGGACCGCCCCAGCCCTGCATCATGGTGATTTTGCCCTCTAGCTCCTTATAGATGGTGAAGAAGTGTTCGATCTCGCGCTTGGTGTGGGAGAAGATCTGATCGAGCGTATGAATCTGGTCGTAGCGTGGGTTGCGCGTCGGGACGGCCAGAATTTTCTGGTCGCGCTCGTCGTTGTCCACCATGTTCAGCAGACCGACGGGGCGCACTTCGATCATCACGCCGGGGAAGCTGGGCTGTTGGACGAGAACGAGGACGTCCAGCGGATCGTTATCGTCCGCCAAAGTACCCGGAATGAAGCCGTAGTCACCGGGGTAATGGAGGGGCGAGTAGAGCGCGCGGTCGAGCCGGAAGACGCCGAGCGTTCCGTCGTATTCGTATTTGTTCGCCGAGTGCTGGGGGATCTCGACGATGGCGCGGACGATCTCCGGGCATTCCGGGCCCGGGTCAATATCGTAAAGCATGGTCACAGCGCTAGGGTATCAAAGCGCCCGACGTTATACTGTTACCTCAGCGGGCCCGGGCCCGCTTGCTAAGGAGAAGGAACATGCAGGAATGGACTTGGAAAGTGATCACGGCGCTGACACTGGGTTGGTGCGGATCCGCCACGGCGCAAACGAGCACCTTCGACCGGATCAAAATTTTCCCGGTCACTCCCATCGCAGATTTGCTCGGAATTACACCTGGGTCGGATGGCGCGCTTTGGTTCACCATTTACAACGCCTACGAAATCGGCCGCATCACCACCGCCGGGCAGATCACGGAGTACTCTTTGCCGCACCCTCCGAATGATCCCTATGGAATCGCGGCGGGCCCGGACGGCGCTTTGTGGTTCACGGAAAGTTCCCTCTCTGGTTACGCCGGCATTGGACGGATTACGACGGGCGGCATGATCACCGAATATCCCACGCCAACGCAGAACAGCTATCCGGTAGGGATCACCGCCGGCCCAGACGGCGCGATGTGGTTTGCGGAAGAGGATGGGAATGCCATCGGGCGGATCAACATGGCCGGAGACATCACGGAGTATCCACTCCCCGGCCCCAACGCAAATACCGCCGAGATCACCACGGGTCCTGACGGCGCCCTCTGGTTCCCGATGCCCGCCGTCAACGCTATTGGGCGCATCACTACATCCGGTGTACTTACTCAGTTCCCGCTGCCGCTGGTGGCCAGCTACCCCTATGCCATTGCCACCGGGCCAGACGGCGCGCTGTGGTTCACAGAACTTGATTCCAACAGCGTTGGGCGCATGACGACCAGCGGTTCCGAAACCGAATACCCGCTGCCGACCGCGCGCGGATACGCCGAAGGCATCACGCCCGGCCCCGACGGTGCGCTTTGGCTCGCTGAATTCTTTGGCGACAAGGTCGCCAGGATTACGACCACCGGCGAAATCACGGAGTACCCGATCACCACTCCCGGGGGACTGTCAGCGATCACCACGGGGCCCGACGGCAACTTGTGGTTCACCGCGTATAACGACGAGTACGATCCGACTCCGGCCGCTGAGATCGGACGCGCGCCGGCCTGCGCGCTTGGGTTCAACGCAAGTTTCGCTAGCGGCACCCTGACTATGAACTTCGATATGGGGATCAATACGGCGGCCAGCTTCGATATCCATTTTCACAGCAGCTCTGGCGTCTCCATGCCTTACTCCCGGCAGATCTCAGCGCTTGCCGCGCCGTATGCGTTCAGGATGTTATGGCCGGGAATTCCGGACCTGGGAGAATTGACGGTCGAGCCGGTGCTGACCTCTGGAACCGGGGAGCCTATCTGCGCGGCGCAGACGGTGGTGAACACAGCGCCGTAGGCTCGCCCGAGCCGTACTCCACGGAAATCAGGTGCAGCCCTTTGGCGGGCATGGAGTGGCCGCATTTCACGCCGCGTCCCGTGGTGAGCAGCGCGCGGATGTCATCGGGCGACAGGTTGCCCTTGCCGGCTTCCATGACTGCGCCCATCAGGTTGCGCACCATGTGCTTCAGGAATCCGCTGCCTCGCACGCGATAGCAGAGAAGCGGGCCGCGGGTTTCGAGCGTGGATTCAAAAACGCGGCGCACTTTCGATCTGCCTTCGGCGTCCCTGTCATCGGCGGCCGCGAAGGCGCTGAAATCGTGTTCGCCGGAAAAGACGGCGGCGGCTTCGATCATGCGTTCCAGGGATAACGGATAAGGGTGATGCTGCACAAAGCGCCAGTCGAAAGGGGAACAGATTTCTCCCCGGTGCAGCCTGTACTCGTAAGTCTTCGCGGTAGCGTCATAACGGGGATGAAAAGCGGGAGCGGCTTCCTCAGTGCGCAGGATTCGGATGGAGGGCGGCAGAAGACGGTTCAGGGCGCGGCGCAGGTTTTCAACGGGGATGGGATTGGCGATGGAAAACGCGGCCACCTGGGCTTCGGCATGCACGCCCGCATCGGTTCGGCCCGATCCGTGGACCACCACGGGCTCGCCCTCGATCCCGCTGACGATTTCCTGCAACTTGCCCTGAATGGTGGGCAGGCCGGGCTGCACTTGCCAGCCATGGAAGTCCGTGCCGTCGTAGGCGACGGTGAGACGGATACGGCGCGGCTCGCGCTTGGTTAACATGAAAAGTTCATCGCTTCCTTACAATATGCGCACGGCGGTTCTCTTCCTTCTTTTCTTGTGCCCGGGGCTGGCACAAACGCGTCCCGATTCGGATGTCTGGCAAGGCGGCAAGCTCGAGCATTTCGACGGCCACGCGCCGTGGCTGCTGGGACCTTACAAGCCGACGCTGGTACCGCCATTGCAGTTGGGAAATTCGGGACGGATGGAGATGCTTCTGAAGGGCGGCAACCTGTATCTGTCGTTGAATGATGCGATTGCGCTGGCGCTCGAAAACAACCTGGATGTGGAGGTGCAGCGCTACGGCACGCCGATCGCGGCGGCGAATCTGCTGAGCGCGAAGGCGGGCGGAGCACTGCGCGGAGTGATCCCATCGGTGGCAAGCGGCCCCTCCAGCGCCACCGCTCTCACCACCGGCAGCGGGACCACGGGGACGAACACGACGAGCACGCCGACGACCGGGACCACGGCAGCCACGACCACCTCGGCCTATACCGTTTCAAGTTCCAGCAGCAGCCCAGGAACGGCACAGCAGACCGGCGCAGCCGTTCCAGACCTTGACCCCTACATATCCGGCATCGCCCAGTTTGCGCACATCTCAACGCCGGAATCGAACACCATCGTTACTGGAACATCGGAGCTGGTGCAGACCCAGAACACCGGGCAGGTGAGTTACAACCAGAGTTTTCTCACCGGCACCAGTTATAGCCTGGGTTACTCCGATATTTACTCAAGCAGCAACAGTTACAGTAGTTTGATCAACCCCAGCCGCACGGCCAGCCTGACTTTTGCGTTTAACCAGGAGTTACTGCAGGGGTTTGGATTCGCGGTGAACGACCGCTTTATTGTGCAGGCCCGCAATAACATCGAATACGCCGACCTGCAGTTCCGGCTGCAGGTGATCACGACCATCGTGAGCGTGGAAGACCTCTACTGGGATCTGGTTTACTTTCTGGACGATGTGAAGGCCAAGCAGGAAGCATTGGCTTATAACCAGACGCTCTATACCGATAACAAGAAACAGGTGGAAGTGGGTACGCTGGCGCCGCTGGAGATTGTACGGGCGGAGGCCGCGGTGGCCAGCGCGCAGCAGGACCTGATCATCTCCCAAACGCGCGTACTGCAGCAGGAAACCACGCTGAAGAGTTACCTGAGCCGCACCGGAGTCGAGAGCCCGCTGATTGCTTCCGCGCACGTGATTGCGACGGACCGGATCCGGATTCCGGACCAGGAGCAGATACAACCCATACAGGATTTGACGGCGCTGGCGCTGAGTTCGCGGCCGGAGATTGCGGAGCAGCGGATCACGGTGCAAAACGCCAAGGTGAACTCGCAGGGTTCGAAATCCGCACTACTGCCGACGCTGAATTTATTTGGGAGCCTGGGCAATAACGGTTTATCCGGAACGCCCAATGCGATTGTGGCCCCAGGCGGCGGAGTTGCCACGCGTGGCACTCCCGATCCGTTCTTCATTGGCGGTTACGGATCTTTGCTGGGACAACTTTTCCGGCGCGATTTTCCGAACTATGCGGTGGGGTTGAACCTGACCATTCCTCTGCGGAACCGCAGCGCGCAGGCGCAATATATTCTCGACCAGATTACGGTGAGGCAGCAGCAGGCGGGACTGCAAGGGCAGCAGAACCAGGTCCGGCTGGATGTGCAGAATGCGCTGATCGGCGTGGAGCAGGCGCGGGCCATCTACGAAGCCGCCGCAAAGGCGCGCATTCTGACCGAACAGACGCTGGACGCCGAGCGCAAGAAGCTGAAGCTGGGAGCTTCGACGGTTTTCAACGTGATTTCGGATGAGCGCGACCTGGCGGCGGCGGTGTCGGCCGAGATCCAGGCGCAGGATACGTATGCGAAGGCGAGGGTTGAGTTGGAGCGGTCAACTGGACAGGTGCTGGTGAATCATAATATTTCGCTGACTGAAGCTTTCAAGGGCCACATTTCGACTGCGCCTGCGGCTGTGCCGTAGCGCAAAATAAGAAGAAGGGTATATCGCCATGCCAATCACTCTGCAGGACAAAATGAAGGAACCGAACCCCGCCCAACGCAAGAAGGTGGAAGCCCGCGCGGCTGAGTTGATTGCCGAGGAAATGACGTTGCGGGAACTATCCGGCATTGCCGAAGACGATCCGAGGCCGAAGCGGTAGGAGGTGTCTTCCCGATTCGGAACGCGTCCGTGTTTCGTATTGCTTCTCCCCGGAAAAGATCGTTGCAGGCACAGGGCTTTCGGTTTGGCGAAGAAATTGCTTCTAGGCAGAGGGTGAAACGCAATCGCAGGCTCGAAACGGACGCTGACATCCCTCAATCACCCTCGTACGTGAACCCCTCGGCTAACCTCTAAAATCCCCAATTCTCCCTCCAACCAGTCAGCGGCGTTTCGGGCCTGAGTACTATTGAAGTCTCAGTGTCCTCGCAGACGGATCATTTTTCAGCCGTGCTTGCCAGCTTCCTCGGCTGGATGCTCGACGCGTTCGACTTCTTCCTGGTGGTGTTTTGCCTCACCGCCATCGCCCATGATTTCCACAAGACCGACAAGGAGATTGCGCTCTCCATTACCGTGACGCTGGCCTTCCGTCCCGTGGGTGCGTTCCTGTTCGGACTGCTCGCCGACCGGTATGGACGCCGGCTTCCGCTGATGATCGACCTGATCTTTTATTCGGTGGTGGAGGTCGCGACGGGTTTCGCGCCGAATTTCGGGGTGTTCCTGGTGCTGCGGGCGCTTTTCGGAATCGGGATGGGCGGCGAATGGGGCGTGGGGGCGTCGCTCGCAATGGAAAAAGTTCCCGCCCGTTTGCGCGGAGTGCTGAGCGGAATCCTGCAGCAGGGTTATGCGTGCGGCAACCTGGTGGCCGCGCTCTGCTTTTTGTTCCTGTTCAAGCGGTGGGGGTGGCGGCCTCTCTTCTTCCTGGGCGGGCTACCCGCGCTGCTGGCTTTGTTCGTTCGTACGAATGTGAAAGAGTCTACGGTTTGGGAGGAAAAGAAGAAGCCCAACTGGGGCAGCTTGTGGAAAGCGATCGGGTCACAGGCTAAACTGTTCGGCTATCTGACTTTGCTGATGACGTTCATGAACCTGGCGTCTCATGGGACGCAGGATATGTACCCCACGTTCCTGGAACGTTACCTGCATTTTGGCTCGGACAAGCGCTCGGTGATTTCGGCGATCTCGATGGTGGGCGCGATCAGCGGGGGCGTGCTGGTGGGTTATCTGTCGGACAAGATCGGCCGACGCCTCGCGATCGCAATCGCTCTGGGGTTAGCCATTTTGATGGTGCCGCTCTGGGCGTATTCTACGAATGCGGCGCTGCTGATCGCAGGGGCGTTCCTGATTCAGTTCTTCATGCAGGGCGCGTGGGGCGTGATTCCCGCGCATCTCTCCGAACTGGCGCCCGCTTCGGTGCGCGGGTTTCTGCCGGGCTTCGCGTATCAGTGCGGCGTGCTGCTGGCCAGCAGTGTGGTGGTGCTGGAAGCTGTTCTGGCGGAACACACGGCGTATCCGAACGCCATGGCTTTGACGGCCGTCACAGTGTTCGCGGGCGGTATTATCGTCACGCTGGCGGGGCGCGAGCGAAAGGGACGGGATTTCCATGCCGACGATTGAAGGGGCGCATTATGTTTGCAGGCGTAAGGGCCAGACACCGGAGCCGTCGAGCGCCTTTGTGGATATCGTAACCGGCGAGCCCGCATGGTTCGATACGCGCGTCGCTTTGCAGTGGGATGACGAATTTCTCTACTTCTCTTTCACCGCCGAAGAGACCCGGGTGTGGGCCACGATGACCGAGCGCGATTCGAAGCTTTATGAAGAAAACGACCTGGAGATCTTCATTGCCGGGGAGAATGCCTACTACGAATTCGAGATCAATGCGTTGAACGTGATCTATGAGGTTTTCTGGATCTGGAAAGATGTTCACCGCCCCGGCGGACCATACTGGGGGCGTCCCGAGTTCGACCCGAACTCGCAACGCACGATGGTGCTTGACGGCGTAGGCGGCCATGTTCACGAACGCGGAGAACGCTGGGGATTTCTGGATTGGGATATGCCGGGGCTGCGGCACACGGTGCATGTGGGCGACGGCGGATGGGCGGCTGAAATCGCCGTTCCCTGGCGGAGTTTGGAGTTGTTGGCGGACGGGCGGTCGCTGCCGCCGAAGCCGGGGGATGTGTGGCGCATCGACTGTTCCCGCTTCCAGAAGATTGGAAAGAATGGCGAGATGCTGGACCCCTGCGCGGGTTGGACCTGGAACCGCCATGGGCACTATGACTCACACATCCCGGAGGTGTTTCCTTACGTGACTTTTTCGGATGAAAGGATGTAAGCCATGGCGACTTACGGCGCGGTGATGTTGACGAAAAAAGGCGGGCCGGAAGTTCTTCAGGTGGTTGAATTACCCGTTACGGACCCCGGGCCGGGACAACTGCGCGTTCGGGTGACAGCGGCTGGGATGGGCTCGACCGATATCGCCATGCTGGGCGGCGGTTATCCGTTCGCTCCGAAGATTCCTTTTGTGCCGGGATATGAGGTGGCGGGTGTGGTAGAGGCGGTCGGCGCCGGGGTCCGCGATTTCGAGCGTGGCCAGCGCGTGGCCGCGCTGACGGTTTATGGGGGATTTGCCGAACTACTGGTCCGGGAGGCGGAACACTTTGTTCCCATCCCGGATGACGTTTCCGACTGCGAGGCGGCCGCCGTGATTTTGAACTACGTGACCGCGTGGCAAATGATTCATCGCATGGCGAAGGTGCGGGAAGGCGAGACCGCGCTGGTCACCGGAGCGGCCGGCGGGGTGGGTACGGCGGCATTGCAGCTCCTGCGATTGGCCGGGGTGAAAGTGTATGGCGCCGCGTCCGCGGGCAAGCACGAGATCGTGCGCTCGCTCGGGGCAACGCCAATCGACTATCGGGCAGGGCCGCTTGACCGGCTTACGCGCGAACGGGAGCCGCATGGGGTGGACTATGTGTTCGATGCGATCGGCGGCGCAAACGTCTCGTTGTGCATTGGCGCGTGCCGGCGCGGCGGGATGGTGGTGGGATTCGGTTTCATGGACGCACCGGGAATTCTTTCCAAGCTGACCATGTTCGCAAGCCTGCTGTTGGGCGCGCGTTTGCGGGGCCGCCACGGCAAGTTCTACGGCATCACCGCGCTGTACCGCAGGGACCCGATTCCATTTCGCGAGGATCTTCCGGAGATCTTCGAACTACTCGGAGAGGAAGCGATTGACCCGCTGGTGACCCGAACCTTCCCGTTGCTGGAAGCCCGGCAAGCGATCGAGCTGCTGGCGACGGGTTCGGTGGAAGGCAAGATGGTTCTGCTGAATAGCCAGGATTGAGGCGAACAAACCGACTTTTCTAAATAAAGTAGTGCGGGATGAACGGGCTTCGATTGTCCGTCACGGGGGTTGTACTTTCGCGAATTCCCATTCCGTGCGCAGCGCCGCCGACGATCCAACTCCCCACGACCGGATACCTGCCGTCAAAAACAGGCGGCTCTACGAAGCGCTGCCAGACAAAGCCTTCGACGCCGTAGGGGCCTTCTGTGGGCGGGCCGCCATGGACGCTGATGTTGCCGCCCTCGCGGGAAAGCAAGGGCTTGCGCACCCACCCGAAATGGAATGGCGGGGCATCGAGGCGGGCTTCGACCAGGTAAGGACTATTCGGGAACAGTTTCCACAAGATGGCCAGAATGCCTTTGTTTGAGAGCAACATTTTCCATGGCGGCTCGATCCATTTGGTGGTCGATGGAAACAGGTGCTTGCCGAATTCTTCGCGCACCATCCATTCCCAGGGATAGAGTTTGAACATCGCGGTAATGGGTTGATTGGCTGGATCGACGAAGAAGCCGTTCCGGTTCCAGCCGATCTCGGCAACCGGATAGGTATTCACGGCGAGCCCGGCCTGCCGGGCTGTTTCGAGCAGATAGCCCGCGGTGACGCCGTCCTCGAAGTTATCGAGCGAGCAGAAATCGACGCGGCCTTGCGGGAGCGAAGGCGCGATCTGTTTCCAGCGATCGACCAGGGATTCGTGGAGTGAGTTGAATTGATCAGCATGGGGATACAGATCTGCCAGCCATTGCCATTGCGCGACGGACGCCTCGACCAACGCGGTCGGCGTATCGGCGTTGTATTCCAGCATTTTGGGCGGATCGACGCCGTTGTAGAGTAAGTCGAAGCGCCCGTAGAGCGACGGGTCTTTCGAGTTCCACGAGCGCTCGATCAGCGGTACGGCGTCTTCGCGGATACCGAGCGAGCGATAGAGTTTGTGATCGACGATGTACCGGGCGGCCTGGAGGCACATGGCGTGAAGCTCGTTGGTGGCGGTTTCGATCTCGATGATCTGCGCCTCGGTGAACTCGTAACAGAACGATTCGTTCCAGCAGTCACTCTCGTAGGCCCAAGCCAGCCCGATGGCGTCCAGCTTTTGTTCGGCGTCGGCGCGCGGCGTGACGGATAAACGGCGCATGTCAGGCCCCGGCTCCATGCGCGCTATCGCCGAAACCGCCGCGCGACGTATAAGCGTCCAGCGGCTCGGAGTGCGGAACGCCGCCGTGCGCCGTGAACGCCTGGTAGCGCTGGTAGTAACTCAAATAAGGCTCCGTGTAATTGCCGTAAACAAAAACGCCATGGGAGTAATAGCCTTGATTCTTGACGGCATCCTGGCACGCGATGTCGTTGTACGTCTCCGGCCGGCACGGATCGGGCGCGGCCTGTTTCGATGAGCAGGCCGCCATCCCAAGAATAGAAAGAGCCGCCAGTTGGATGTTACGGGATTTTTTCATGCGCTGCGTTTGGACTTCAGATCGGCAAGAAGCCGGTCAATCTCCTCCTGTTTCTCGAGTTTCGCGAAACGCTCCTCGACGTCTTCGCCGGTCAGCGGCTCGTTCCGGGCGATGCCAATCGAAGCGTCGCGCTCCACCTTCTCGCGCACGCGGTCCAAACCGGCCGGCGTGGAAATCTGAGCGTCGGCCGCCTTGTTCGCGGCGCGCGCGCGACGGTGCTGGGCTTTCAATAAGTCGGACTGCGTGCGGGCTTCACCCAGTTTTGATTCCAGCTTGTGCAGCGCCGATTTCAGGTTCTCCACTTGGGCCCGCTGATCGGCCAGTTGCTCATCAAAGCTGTTCGCCATCTCGCGGCTGGCGAGCGATCGCGCGAGCGCGGCCCGCGCCAGTTCTTCATCCTCGCGGCCGACGGCCATCTCGGCCTTGCGCACCCAGTCCGCTTCCTTGGCCAGATTTTCGGCGCGCTTTTTCTCGAGCAAGTGATGATCGGCAATGGCGATGGCCACCTGAGTTTTCACTTGCAGCAGTTGATTCTCCATGTCGAGGACCACTTGATTCATCATCTTCAAGGGGTCCTCGGCGCGCTCGATCATGTCATTCAGATTGGCTCGCAACAGCGATGCCACACGTTCCAGAAGAGCCATGTCTATTCCTTTCCTTTCTCAGCCTTACCGATGGCCTGCACCTTGCCCAGCAGGTCGCTCATCTTCATTCCGGAGAGAGTTTCAAACAGCGCCGGGATCTGCGCGGCCATGGCCGCCATGTCTCCGGTGATCTTACTCATACCCGCGCCATCGCCGTTGCCGGTGGAGACGATGGTGATCTTGTCGACGTTGGCCAGCGGCGCGGCCATGGCCTTCACGATCTCCGGCATCATGCTGATCAATTTATCGGCTACCGCGGCCTGGTTCCATTCCTGATAGGCTTCGGCTTTCACGTTCATGGCCTTGGCTTCCGCTTCACCCTTCTTAAAGGTGATCTCAGCTTCGGCCTCACCCTGCGTGCGGACGGCGATGGCCTGGCCTTCGGCTTCCGAGATGTTGCGCTGCTTCTCGGCCAGAGCCAGGGTTTCGATGCGGCGGCGCTCCACTTCCGCGGGCTTCAACACGGTAGCGATCAACTCGCGTTCGCGGCGCTGGATTTCCGCATCCTGCACCTTGATCTCCTGCTCTTTTTCCACCTGGCGAATCTTCACCGTTTCCGCGATCACCTGCTGCTGCATGATGTTCTGCTGGATTTCGTAAGCCTTGTCGGCTTGCGCTTTCTGGCGGTTCACGGTCTCCTGAAATTCCGCGCGTTTGACGTCGAGGTCCCGTTGACTTTCGGCCTGCTTGCCCAGCGAGAGAGTTTCCGCGAGCACGCGTTCCTGATCGGCCAGCGACTTGGCGACAGCGGAGGCGCGCTGGGCTTCGGCGCGGCGAATGGCCGTGTCGCGTTCCGCTTCAGCCGTGGCAATTTCGGCATCGCGCTTGATGCGGGCGATATCCGGTTTGCCCATGTTCGAGATGTACTCGTTCTTGTCGCGAACTTCCTTGATGGTGAACGAGACAACCTCGAGGCCCATCTTGCTCATGTCCGCCGCGCAGGTGGAGCGAAACCGGTCGCCCACCATTTCGGGCTCCTTGACGATCTCCTCCACGGTAAGCTGGCCGATGATACCGCGCAGATGCCCTTCCATCACCAAGCGGATCAGAGCCTGCCGCTCGTCTTCACTTTTGGTGAGTAACTGTTCCGCGGCGGTCTGGATGCTTTCCGGATCGGACTTGATCTTGATCTGGGCGACCGCTTCCACAGTGACGGCCACGCCCTGCTTGGTATAAAGATCCTGCTGCGGGGCGACATCGAACGACATCAGTTCGAGCGAAATCTGCTTGGCGATTTCGATCATCGGGACGATGATGGTGCCGCGGCCCTTGATCACGCGCGTTCCACGCATGCCGTAAACGATCAGCGCCTCATGCGGCCCTGCTTTACGGAACAATCTGGCGAAGGTGATCCCGATGAGGAACATCCCGATCAGGACCAACCCGACTACTTCCACAATCAAATTCACTGTACTTGTCATATACTTCGCTCCTATAACTTCTGCATCTCTTCCCACGTGCGCACGTAGGCGATGCCGCCTTCGTAGCGGGTAACAACTACTTCCGCGCCCTGCTCGATGGGTTCGCCCGATTCGGAGCGCACGGCCACTCCGCGGCGGACACCTTCCTGGGCGAAAATCATCTCTCCTGTTCCACCAGGCCGCAGGGTGGTGGAGAGGCGGCCGAGCGCGCCGGTCATGTCGTAATCAGCCGGGTCAAGCGGCTTCTCGCTGGAGGCCATGACGCGTGAGAGAAACCAATAGACCATGGCCGCGCCAACGAATCCGAGCGGCGTTGCAATGGCGAGCACCGGGATGAGAACCAGCGCGGTGAGGCGTTCCAGAAGATATCCCGACCCGCCGAACCACATCAGAAACGCGGCGAACGTAAACAGGTTGAACGCCGAGCCACCACGGCTGGCGCCGTGTCCGCCCGCGTGACCCACGCCGCCGTGCCAGTGGAAATGAAAGTGCGGCAGATGGATCGCTCCCGAGAGCAGCGATACCAAACTCAGCGCAAAGCCCACGGCCAGGCACAAGACAAAAACTTCAGACCAAGCGATTTCAGACAAACCCATGATCAGTTTTCCTTCCTTTCCCCTGAAGCTTCGGGCTTCAGGACCTGCAAGAGCCGCTCGGCGAGCCCCGGATTTTCGAGGATCGCGTTGAGCAGCAGCAAACACCGGCGCGAATTGGGATGCTTCGCCAGCGCGACGAGCGCGCTGCTGGTCGCAGGGTCATTCCGAAATCGCTCCGCGCCGCTGATGAGCCAAAGATCGAACTTATCTTCGAGAGCGCCAACGTCGGAGGCAAGTTCGGTCTGGAAGCCTTCGGGATCGTCCACCAAATAACCCGGATGCACGTTGAAAAACCGCGCCAGCAGCATGCGCGTAGTGTTGGTGAGGTGCGGGCGCGCGCCGGATTCGATTTGCGAGAGATAGGACTGCGAGATCTTCTTCTTGAGGCGCTTTTCGATCTCGCGGGCGACCTCCTGCTGGGTGAGGGCGCGGCCGATGCCGCGAAGAGTACCCTCCATTTCGCGGAGGTAGCGTAATTTTTCACCGAGCTTCATGACGTTATTGCAATACGTGATTAGTATATTGCAATTTGCTATTACAGATCAATGACGAAGTAGTGAAGAGGTTGCAAGTAGCTGAAAGCAGGGAAAATATAAATTCGTGGGTGGGAGGTCCGAAACGAACGCCGACTCGGCGGTGGCGGGTTCTTCTTCGAGGAGATTTCTCACGCACCTCTATGGGCACCTGAATTGGCACCTCGGTCAGATCGATATAATACGCCGCGGCCTGATGGGCTAAGCGGCGGCCGCTGACCTACGGCGTGGCGACGAAGCCGACGACGGTATTCTCCGTTGTGACGGCGTAGCCTACGATCACGCCGGAGTTATTGATTCCCTGGGGAATCGCTACCGTGTATCCGGGGATGGTGAACGTTTCGTAGGCGCCAGCCTTAAACAGGAAGCTGTGGGTGACCTGGCTGGAATCGAATGCGTAGCCGACAACGGCGCCTAAATCGTTGATGCCGTAAAAACGGGTTTGCACCATGTTGGGCATGTTGAAGGTTTCAAACGTCGCCTTGGAGGCGCTGTATTCGAAAGCTGAGACGGGGGTGGTGGGGTCCAGATCCGCTCCCGAGAATCCGACCACGTCCTCACTGCTGTTGATGGCTCCTACCCAAGTGCCGGCCTGCCCGGACACATCCACGGTGGTGGCGGTTCCGCCAGTCGCGGCGCTCAGGATGAAGCCGCCAAACACGCCGGCCGCCAGGGAACCGGTCTCGTCGTAACCGGAGATTTGCCCGGCGGTGTTGATCCCGCCGGGGAAGGTGGCGCGCGTACTGGCATTTAGCCCGAACGAGACTACCTTTGTTCCGGTCTGCTGGAAGCCCAGCGTGACGCCGGAGGAGGAGCCGCTGGTCTTGTGATAGTAGCCGCAGATAACGTCGCTCTTGTTGATGCCGGTCAGCCAGGTACCGCTGGCATCGGGGATGTCGACGACGGTGAAGGCGCCGCCAGTCCACGTGAGCCCGTGGGAGGTCCCGGTATCGTCGGTATAAAAGCCAACCACGTCGCCCGCCGCGTTGACGGCCTGTGCATAGGTCTGGGTGGCGCCGGGATAAGCCAGGATCTGAACCGTATAGGTGACGGCGGCCAGGCGGGCGGCTGGAAGAGAAAGCGACAGGATGAGAGCCAAATGTGGGATGCGCATGGGAACCCTCTAGCGGCGGGCGGCGGCGTAGAGCCCGGAAGACCCGTGCGGCACGCCCATCACGGTGAGGGTGTCGCCGTCCTGTATCAACGAGACCAACTGAGCGTGGGTGAATGGACCCAACCCGGCGGTGACGGAGACGTATTGGGCCTTCGTTGGATTGTAGACCAACCCATCGACCGCGCCTTTCACGGTACCGTTGGCAACCAGGTCGCAGTTCGGAACCGCGGACTGACTTTCGAGGGTCCCCCAATTGGTGACGATTTGCGAGTTGCCCAGGCTGGTGGCGTTCAAGGTGAGCGCGTAGCCGACGGACGGGGCCATGCCGGTATCGAACGACAGGTTGTAAGCGGCGATGTCGATCTGGTCCTGCGTCTTCCCGACCAGGCCCGGAAAAACAGAAGCGACTGAGAAGAAGTAGGGAAGGCTGTCGATGTCGCCTTCGGTGGTGATTCCAAAGCCGTCGATGGTGGGTCCGCCTGTATTCGTGAATAACTGCTTCTGATAGGTGATCCGCAGTTGCGGCACTTTGATCACCTGGGGCTCGTCCTGGGTTACCTGAATCTTCAGACTGGATCCGAGACCATTCGAGGACCGGTGGCAGTCGTTGCAGGTGGAATTGGTGCCGGCCAAAATGGTTTGGAAGAGATTCTGGCCATTCACCGGGTTACCGAGAAGTGTTGACCCGTGGACTGCCAGACTGGTCTGCAGGCTGCGGTCGAGGTTCTCGTTCGGGTTTGGCATATAGACGATGGTGTTGATGAAGTTGGTATATGCGGTCATCTGGTCCGTGGAAAGCTGATTACTCCCCAGGAGGCTCTGGAATGCCGAGTTGAAGGCGGCGAAGTTGGCGTGGTCGCCACGCCAGTGGTAGGGTTCTTCGTTGAGCAGCCCTCGCAGAACCATGGTCACCATGGGCCCTTTCATAGGATGCAAAGTCACGGTGCCACCGTCCTGGACCGTTGAGCCGGAGACGGTCTGCATGGTGCCGGTGGGGTCGCCCAGATCCCACGCCAGCTTGTCGGCCTCGCCGTCGATGTGGCAGGACCCGCAGGAGCCCGTGCCGCTGCCGGAGAGTTTCGCATCATACAGAAATCCGCGGCCCTGTTTGATGATGGATGGCGTGGGGTCTTTTGTGCCGGTGGGGATTTCGCTGAGAACTGTATTGGTGGAAGTGTTGACGATGGAGATGGTGTTCGAGATCCGGTTCATGACGTAGAGGACGTTTGCGGCGGTATTGATAGCCAGTCCGCGCGGGCCGCGCTTATTCGCGGTATCGAGGTTCGCGCCGGTGGCGTTCGGATCGATCTCGATGCGCGCAAGGACGGCGCCGGCGGTGGAAACCTCGGCAACGCGATCGGTTCCGAAGGCCGCCACGTACATGTTCTGGCCGGTTGAATCGAAAACAATGCTGGTGGGTTCGGCCAGAGCCAGCGAGAGTTCGCTGGAGTTCGGCATATCCGTGTAGGTGAAGCCGGCATTCAGGTCGTAGGCGACTGTGGTCCCGCTGGAGGGCGTGATCTCGGTGATACGGTTATTCACGAAATGCCCGTTCAGGTTCGTTTCAAAGCGAATCAGGTTGAGGGCGTCCATGTTGGCGACAAAGAGATTGCCGGTGGAAGGCTGCACGGCAATGGCCTGATTGATGGTGCCCACGCCCGAATAGTACTTATCGATCGCCAGCGTGGAACTGTTGATGGCCACGACATCGTTGTCCGGCATGGTGTAGGTCACGTAGGCGGACCAGGCCGGGTCGTTGTAAGTAACAATCACATCCTGCTGCGGGGCGGGAGGCAAAGCCGGGTTCACCGGCGGCGGCGGGGGCGGCGCAACCTGGAATGGGATGGCGGTGGTCTGGTTCCCCGAGAGAGCCATGGCCGCATACACGGTAGTGCCATCCGCACTCACGGCCATGGCGCGGGGCGCGTCGCCGAAAACGGGAATGGTTTGCACCAGAGCATGGGTTGAGGCGTTGAATACGTAGATCTGGTTGTTCCGCGCGGCGCTGACGAAGGCGTAGCTTCCCGCGAACACGACGTCGGCCGGTTCATCCTTCGCCTGAATCGTGTCGGTGACGATGCCCTTGGAAACAGAGACGACGCTGACACTGTCGGACTCCTGATTCACCACCCAGACTTCATCGTCCGTGCGGGGATTGACGGACACGGGCTCGATGCCGACAGGAATCTGGGCGATCAATTGCGGGCTTGTCGCAGCGGTCCCGCTCACATTGAAAACGGAGAGCGTGGCGTTTGGATTGTTAACGGTGTAGAGGCGCGTGCCATCCGCGGACAGGCGAATGGGCGAGGTGAACGCCGCTTCAAAATTGACGAAGGTTGTAGAACTGGGGCTTTGGGTGATCGACGGCAACGCGCAGATCACGAGCAGCGGTAGAACCCTGAGTGCGAGACGTGTTGAAACCATACTGCATATCCTCAAACAATCTGTAGAACCCCAATGAAGACGAAAGGTCGCTGTGCAAGATTGTACATCCGTTTAAAGCTGGGTGGTAGGGGATTCGTCCGACTCTCAGTATTACTTCTCTCGGTCCTGTATCTCAGAGGTACCATCTTATGGATGACAATTTCGCGACGCCGCCTGCTGTTTTCGAGTGCTGCCGCCGCGCTGCTTCCAGGCAACGCACGCTCCGCGAGCACCGGGATGATCACGCTGTCACCTCAACCGCTGGACCTGGAGATGCCGGTCGATGACTTCATTGACGAGTTCACTCCGGTTCCGAGCTTCTTCATTCGCAGCCACACCTTAATTCCTGAAGTGAAGCTGGCGGATTGGACCCTTTCGATCGATGGGCTGGTGGAAAAGCCGATCCGGTTGAAGTTCGAAGAACTCAGGCAGATGCCGCGCATGGAACTGGTGAGCGTGCTGGAGTGCGCTGGCAACGGGCGAAGTTTTTATGCGCCGCGCGTGGCTGGTTCGCAGTGGCGCTTCGGCGCGGTGGGGAACGCGAAATGGACGGGCGTGCGGCTGCGCGATGTGTTGGACAAGGTTGGTTTGAAGGCGGGCGCAACGAACCTTCTGCTGGATGGCGCCGACGTGCCGCTGGGCAAGATGCCGGATTTCCAGCGAACCATTCCAGTAGCGAAGGCGCTGGACCCCGACACCATGCTGGCGTATGAGATGAATGGCGCGCCGCTGACCGCGGCGCATGGCTTTCCGTTGCGCCTGATTGCGCCGGGCTGGGCCAGTGATTCCTGGGTGAAATGGCTGCAGCATATTGAAGTGCTGGATCACGAATTCGAGGGTTTTTGGATGAAGACGGCGTACCGGCATCCCAACAGGCCGGTGGCGCCGGGCACGGCCGTGGACGCGAAGGACATGGTTCCGGTGACCGATCTGAATGTGAAGTCGGTAATCGCGCACCCGGGCGAGTGGGCCAAACCGGGCCACATCGCGGTGGCGGGCGTAGCGTGGTCGAATGCCAGCCCCGTTAGCAAGGTGGAAGTTTCAACGGACGCGGGCAGTACGTGGGCACTCGCCAAGCTGCTGGGTGAACCGACGAAATACGGATTTCGAAAATGGTTGTATGGCTGGGACGCCAGGGAAGGCCCGCATACGCTGATGTCGCGTGCCAGCAACGCAAACGGGGAAACGCAGCCGCTGGAGGAGCAATGGAACCCCAGTGGTTATTTGTGGAATGTGGCTCAGGCGCGGCCGGTTCTGATATCGCGCAAAGAGCCGGTGGCTGCTCCGGCGCCGGAAGTGGCGAAGGCCGAGGCGCCCAACGGTTACGCGGCAACCTGCATGAGTTGCCACGATGAACATATGATGCGGCAGCAGCGGCTCACGCGCGCCCAGTGGGACAAGGAAGTGAACAAGATGACGAACTGGGGTGCGCCTGTGCAGCCCGAGAAGCGAGAGGCGTTGCTGGATTATTTGTCGTCGCGTTTCAAACCGTAGCTTCGCGCTTACAGCGCTTCGAGCTCGGAGAATGGGATGGAGATATCGGGGCGGTACGTTCTGAGGACGCCGTCACTCACTTCTTCGACGTGGCCTGGCGAATAAATGAACGCGCGCTTCGTGCTGGGGTGAATCAGCCAAACATAGCGCACGCCGAAATTGAGATAGTCGTCAATCCGGTCTTGCATTTCGGTGACGCGATCGCTGGGGGAGAGGATCTCAATGCAGAGGAACGGCGGCGTTCTTATGATTTGCTCATTCGGGCGCCCCGACATTACCAGAACGTCCGGTACCCGAAAACGGGATGCCTTGACCTGAACACGCTGCTCGACCAGAACGAAAATTCCCCATTGCTTCTCCCGGTTAGAGAGATAGCGGAAAAGCAGCCCTTGCAGGCGGCTATGGTCTAATTCGCCCACGTTTCGCTCCAATAGTTCACCGTCCAGGTAATCGCAGTCCGGACGATAGCTGGTCGACAGGTATTCACTAAGCGGCACGTCGGTTGCGGTTGTCACTTGCAGTTATTCCTCAAGTTATTATCGTACGATTCGATCGCGGCCCTCCGATCTTCGCTTTGCTTCGGTCGCGCCAGAAGACGACGTCGGCGAGTGTGACCCCGCCGATCAAAAGGATATCGCCAATGACAGCGCCGAGGATCGCCAGGATCGGTTCCCACCCTAAGGAGGCATTGTGCGGGTTGACGTAGTGCCAGGAAATCGCCAAACCAACACCGAGTCCAGCGACCGCCAGGCCGAGGATTCCAAAAATTGAGACGGCGCGGCCTCGCAGCCCGGGGATCACGAAACCGAGCGTCACAACGCCCACCAGTTGGAGCCAGACGATGAGTTCGCCCCGCAGCTTTGCGGTCCACAAGATACTCTGCCGATCGCTGGCTTTTAGCTCCTCCATGCGGCGGACGGCGTCGGGATCGGCTGGTTCGGCGGACGCCTTCATCGGCTCGTATTCCAGCCATCCGAAGATGCTCGGCCAGATGGCAAGGGCACCGGCGCGGAACCGTCCCGCATCCTCGATCTTCCGCCGGGCCCCAGGCGAGTTCTCCTGTGCAATCTTGACTTCGCACTTGAAAAGGCGGCTTTCTCCTTGCGCAAAGTCGTGCAGCTTCACTCTGCACATGAACCTTTCATGCACCTGACGGCGGGCGCGGGGCGGATCACCTTCCGAGGGATCATAGGCGATGAGAAAGAGGTCGACGTCTTCAATCCGCCCTTCGCCGCGGCGGGTGATCCGGATGGGAAACTGCAGCGCGCTGTCTCCGGCGCGGTTCCCCTTTGGGCCGATCCATAAACCACCGCCCAGCGGGCGGGAGCCGGGCAGCAGGGGCGACTCAGCCTGTAATTCCTGTGGCCATTCCCCCGGCGCGCCGGCGAATTTCACGTCCAGCAGGTTCCGAACCGCGCGGTCGCCCACAGCGTCAATTTCCTTCAGTTCCTGCCGGCGCGCTTCGGGGTCGTTCGTTTTGGGATTGTCCAGGGATTGCCGCCACGCCAGCGCGTCGCCAACTGTGGGAAAAGACAAAGGCGGATCCTGCGCCACCGCCTTCTCAACGCTGAGCCGGTGCATCCGACGGAGAGTGCGTTCATCCGCAGTGCCCCCCGCGGCGTGAAACACCGGGATCAGGCGCGCCACCTCACGCGGGTCCGCGGGCCAGGGGCGCGCGCGCCATTCCCGGAGTACCGACTGCGCGTAGGCCGGCTCGGCTTTCCGGTCGCGCTCTCCGCTCAACCAAAGGGCCGCGCCCGCAAGCACCGCAAGCGCACTCAGGAAGCAAGCAAGCCAGATGCGGTATCGCCAACGCAACACCCACGCCAGCAGGAACAGTGCGGGAAAACCAAAAAATACCGCTTGGGCCAATAGAGTCAATGTCTAATCGAGCCGTTTACTTTCCCTCGGCATCATCTCGAGCGGCACCCTCGGAAACTGGGGCAGTAGCAAGGTCAGCGCATCCGGTTCCATCGTTACTTTCGCGGGAAGGCATCCGATCAACTCGCCATCCGCATGAACATAGACAGGGGTATCATCCAAGGGCTGCAGCATCACCTCACACGCTCGTGAGAATCGCACCCCCGGCGTATGGGCCAACTGTCTGGTGACCACTCCAAACAGATAGCGCAGATACAACATCGAATCGCTGCCCTCGAAGGAAACCACTTCGAATTCGGGATCGCGCAGGCTGACGCGCGCGGCGATCTCGAAGTCGCCTCCATAATTCCGCACCTTCGTCACCAGAGCGAACGAGCAGCGCTGGCGATGGCCATTCACCGCTACTTCGAGTTCGTTGAGGGGTTTACCCATATGCTGGAGCCCCCCCAGAAAATACGCCAGTTTGCCCAGGCGGCTCTTCGATGCGGGATCCAGATCGCGAATGATTTGCGCATCAAAACCGGCTCCCGCCATCAGCAGGAAGAACGTTACTTCGCCGGAAAGCACTTCAACGCGCCCCAGCGGAACGCGCACGGGGCGGCACTTGGCCAACTGGCGCGCTGCGCCGATGAGCCGGGTGCGCAGCCCCGCTTCGCGAGCGAGCACGTTGGCAGTTCCCGCGGGCAGAATCCCCAACGGCACTTGAGAATTTGCCATCCCGCTGACCACTTCGCTTATTGTTCCGTCACCGCCCGCCGCAACAATCAGATCCGCACCTTCTTCGATGGCCCGGCGAACGATGTCCCCGGCGGTCTTGGGACCGGTGGTTTCTGTTAGTATGACGTTTGAAGCGATTCGTCCTACCTCGGCCGCAGCTTCCTGCAGTTTGCGGGCGCTCTCTTGCCTGAGACGGCCCGCTTTCGGATTGAAGATGAGTAGCGCGCGGGAGTACTGGGGAATGGCCTGTGTCCTGTCTTGGAACATTATATTGGTTTTATGCCTGACCCCGAGGTGAGTCGCGAACTGGCACGGCTACGCGACGAGCTTCGCCGTCACGAATACCTGTATTACGTGCTGGACCAGCCGGTGATCAGCGATGCGGAATACGATCGCCTGATGCGCGACCTGCAGCGGCTGGAGGCCGCGCATCCCGAACTCTCGACCGAAGATTCACCCACCCAGCGCGTGGGCGGTAAAGCCCGTGAGGGTTTCCTCAAAGTGACGCACAGTTCCCCCATGCTGAGCCTCGATAACGCTCTGAATGAGGCGGAGCTGATGGCTTTCGACAAGCGCATCCGTGATCTGCTGGGTGACGAACCCTATCACTATGTCGCGGAACTGAAGATGGACGGCCTTTCCATGGCCGCCCTTTACCGCGAAGGCAGATTCATGCAAGCGGTGACGCGCGGCGACGGCGTGATCGGCGAGGATGTTACCGAGAACGCGCGGACCATCCGTTCCCTGCCGCTGAGCGTGGAGAGCGAGCTGACGGATTTCGAGGTGCGCGGGGAAACGGTGATGAACCGCTCGGCATTTGAACGGCTGAACGGCACGCGCGAAGACCAGGGATTGAACCGTTTCGCCAACCCGCGGAATGCGGCCGCCGGCTCGCTGCGACTTCTGGAGCCTTCCGTCACCGCTTCGCGGCGGCTGGATTTCTATCCTTATTACCTGCTCTCGGGCGGCAAGTTCGTGTTCGACTCCCAATGGGGCGCGCTGGAGTGGCTTGCAAAGCACCACTTCAAGGTGAACGCGCACCGGAGTCTGTGCGCGAACGTCGTCGAAGTGCTGGCGTTCTGCCGCGGCTGGGAAGACCGGCGCGAGACATTGCCCTATGAAATCGATGGCGTGGTGATCAAGATCGATTCGGTTACGCAGCAGCAGCGTCTTGGTTTCACGGCGAAGTCGCCGCGATGGGCCATCGCTTTCAAGTACGCCGCCAGGCAGGCCGAAAGCGAGGTGGAAGATATTTCGGTGCAGGTGGGCCGCACCGGCGCACTGACGCCGGTGGCGCATTTGAAGCCGGTGAGTATCGGCGGCGTGACGGTGTCGCGCGCGACGCTGCATAACGAAGATGAAATTGAACGGCTGGGTTTGAGGATCGGCGATATCGTGGTGGTGGAGCGCAGCGGAGACGTGATCCCGAAAGTGGTTCGCGTGAAGACGCAGGGCTCATATCGCCGGGCGTTCCGCATGCCCGCCGTGTGTCCGGTTTGCGGCGGGAAAGTGGTTCGGGAGCCCGGCGAATCGGCTTCGCGCTGCATCAACACTTGTTGCCCGGCTCGCGTGAAAGAGTCGATTCTGCACTTTTCTTCGCGCGGGGTGATGAACATCGACGGGCTGGGCGATGCCGTGGTGGATCAATTGGTCGAATCGGGCCTGGTGAGGAGCGTGGCCGATCTTTATGCATTGACGGTTGAAAATCTGCTCACCCTGGAACGGATGGGTCCGAAATCCGCGGCGAATCTGGTTCGTAACATTGCGAACTCGAAAAAGATGCCGCTGCCCCGCGTCATCTCCGCGCTGGGCATTCGCTTTGTGGGCGAGCGCACCTCCCAGTTTCTGAGCGAAGAGTTTGGAAGCCTGGCGCGAATCATGGCGGCGACCGACGAAGAGCTGCAGAAGGCGGGCGAGGTAGGTCCTAAGATCGCCGATAGCATTCTGGAATTCTTTAAGGAAGCGCACAATCGCGACCTGGTGGAGAAACTGCGCGCGATTGGCCTGAAGCTGGAATACGACAAGCCGAAGTCCGACGGAAAAGGCTCACTCGCCGGGTTGGTTTTCGTGCTGACGGGAAGCCTGGAAGCGTTGAAGCGGGAAGAAGCCGCCAGCCGCATCCAAAACCTGGGGGGTACCGTGACCAGTTCGGTCAGCAAGAAAACGAGTTATGTCGTGGCGGGAAGCGAGCCGGGTTCGAAGCTGGAGCGAGCGCGCCAGTTGAAGGTTCCCGTGATCGACGAACTGCAGCTCATCCAGATGTTAGAGGGTACGGAACAGAACAAATAAACGCCCACGCGACAGCCTCTGCGTGATAATTTTAGACAAAGTGAAGACCGTCCTCGTAGTGGATGATGAACCCGATATCCTCCGGCTGGTGGAGACCGTACTGACCAGGGCTGGCCATAAAGTGGTCACGGCTTCGAACGGCGAAAGAGCGATTGAGAAGGTGCGCAAGATGTCGAGCGCTCCGGATTTGCTGCTGACCGACGTCGTGATGCCGGGGCTGAGTGGTCCCATGATTGCCGAGCAGCTTCGTGAACAGTTTCCGACACTGAAGATCCTGTTCATCTCGGCGTTCGAGGACAGGCAGGTGGTTCGCCGCTACGTCAAGGACCCGGGCTATGAGTTGATCTCGAAGCCTTTCCACATCGAGGAACTTTCCTTAAAGGTCCAGCAACTGCTGGATGGAGAAGTCCCGGCCGGAGGGGGAACGTAGGGGAGTGAAGTCCGCGAAGGTGCTGCTGGGCCGACGCTTCACGGTTCAAGGGCGTGTGCAAGGCGTTGGCTTCCGTGACTTTGTGCAACGCGAAGCGCGCCGGTTGAGCCTGACGGGATACGCGAAGAATCTGGCGGACGGTTCCGTGCTGGTGTGCGTGGTGGGTTGGGAAGAATCGATTTCGGAGATCGAGTCCATTGTCCGGCAGGGGCCGCGTTGGGCGGAAGTACGAGGGCTGAACGTGGAGGAGATGGAAGCTCAGCCGTTTGACGATTTCCGGATCGTGGGGTAACGTCTGCGCTAAGTCCAGATTTGCTGAAGAGCCCGCTGAAAGTTTCCGCCCAGAATCAGTGAAAGGTGCGTACTCGTGTACCCGCGCCGCAGAAGGCCGTCGGTCAATTCGTAAATCCGGTTGGCGTTGTTCAAGCCCGGGATGTCGTAGGCGGGATGGGCATCCAGGTCAAAATCGCTTCCGACGCCCACGTGTTCGACGCCTACCAGCCTCGCCGCGTGATCGAAATGGTCCAGCACGTCTTCGAGGGTGACAGGATCTTTGGTGCTGACAAACCGCCGCACGGAGGTGATTCCCAGAACGCCGCCGCTGCGCGCGGCGGCTCGAATCACCTCATCGGACTTGCAACGCGGGACGCCCGGCGCCAGCGCGCGACAGTTTGAGTGTGTGATCAGGACAGGTTTTTTCGACGCCGAAATCGCATCGAGGCTCGTTCGCTGGCCGCAATGCGACACGTCGATGGCCATTCCGACGGAATTCATTCTGGCGACCACCTGCCCGCCGAACGCGGTCAGACCGCGGTCCTGCTGAAGCTTACATCCGCCGCCGAGCTGGTTTTCGCCGTTATAAGTGAGTTGCGTCAGCCTCTGGCCCATCCGGTAGAACTCATCCACGTCGTCCACGCCGCGGAGATGATTCGCGTCCTGCATCCCGAGGATGATGCCGATCTTGCCATCCTGCCTGGCGCGCGCGAGATCGTTTGAGCCATCCACGCGCACGAAGTAATTCGGATGCTCCGTGATCAGCCGGTTCCACTTGGCGAACCAGGCCCGCGTGATTTCATACGACTGACCGGTTTCGAACGCGACCGCGGGATGAAAAACGTCGATCCCGGAACCGCGGAGTCTCTGAAAGTTGTCGCCGGTGAAAGCGCCCGGGACCTGATGCCATTGATCGAGCAGAGACCAGTTCAGGGTAAGCAGGCCGAGCATGTCGATGACATTCGACTCGGCGACCAGATCGACCACGCGCGAAGAATACCGTCGCGAAGCGGAGGCGGATGCGAGTAAGGGACCGGCGAATAGCGACAGAGAGCGGGAAAGAAGTTCTCGGCGACGCAAGGAGGCACCAATTCAGGTCTGTACTGTAGAACACAGTATACCGTTGATGCTGTTCGAAAACGTACGTCGCCGATTCGCCGGAGGGATTCAGTTTGCCGCCGCGTGCGCGATGCGAAGAATTTCGTGGGCGATATCCTCGGGGGATAGCACGAAATCGATGCATCCACTCGCGATGGCGCTCTTTGGCATATCGGGCTGGCCCGCGGTATCGAGCTTCTGTGCGATGGTAACGCCCCCAACTTCTTTGATGCCGCACAGCGCGGCTGCGCCATCACCGTCATAGCCAGAGACGATGACCGCGATGAGTTTGCCGGCCCAGTGCTGCGTCAGGGATCGAAGGAAGACCGTAATCACATCCGGCCAACCCCGCGGCTTCGAGATTGGCTTGAGACGGAACTCTCCGCCAAGGGCGTGCAAATCGCAATTTTCCGGAATGATAAATACACGATTGGGCTGGATGAGCAGCCGTTCCGTGATCAGCTCGACTGGCATCTCGGTGTAACGCGGCAGAATTTCGTGGAGAAGTGTGGCAACGGTTCGCACGTGATTGACGATCACGATGGCCACACCCATGTCTGCCGGAAGGTGTTTGAGTAAGCGGGTATAGGCGTCGAGACCGCCCGCCGAACCACCCACGCAAACGATCGGAAAGTCTCGCACCGGACCCGCTTTACTGGGCGAGTTTGCTTTTCTTTTCAGCGCGCTGGCTGGCGTACTTGCGTTCGAACTTGTCGACGCGTCCGGCGGTGTCGATCAGCTTCTGCTTGCCGGTGAAAAACGGATGACAACTGGAACAGATTTCCACGCGGATGTCGCCTTTGTGCGTGGAACGAGTGACGAATTTATGCCCGCAGGCGCAAACCACGTTCACTTCGTTATAGGCAGGGTGAATGGCAGCTTTCATAACAGGGAAACTTAAGTTTATCACAAAAACACAAATCCCCGGCCAGCTCTCACGAGTGACCGGGGACATGGTGCCTAGAGAAGAATCTGAGGCAGTTTACTTGCAACCGAGCAAAGCGACCGACATTCAGGAACGCGGCTTGGTAATGAAATTTGGTGCACTGAAAACCAGGAACGCGTGCCTGAGCCAGCGGATCAGCAGTCGGCCACCTCGCGCGGCTTACAACTATTTATCATGTAGTTTAGGACCACCTCCTTCTTCAGTGATAATTCAAAAATACGCCTGAGAAGAGGGTTTGTCAACACTATTTGAAAACGTTCTCACCCAACGGCCACAAAAAGCTGAATAGTATTAACGCAGTACCCAACATGTTGTGGTCCGGTTGCGGGGATTCGATTTACCATGAACAGAGTGTCCCGGCCGCAATCCATTGAAACGCGCGCACTGGCAGGTTTTCTGGTGTCGGGGTTCCTGTTCGCCCTGCTGCCGGCGCTGCTTCCCGCGTGGGGGTACGACCTTTCCACGGACTACGGATTCGTGGGCCGGCATTTCCTGGCGATGGTGGGCGGGATGGTTTTGTGCGGGCTGGCCTTGCCGCGCTGGCTGCCGGGGATTGGCGCGCGCACGCTTCTGGTGACGGGGTGCGGCGCCAGCAGCCTGGCCCTGGTGGCATTGGCGCTTCTACCGGACCGCCCGCTTTGGCGGCTCGCGGGAATTTTCGTTCTCGGCATCGCGGCGGGCAGCCTGCACTCCGGGCTTTTCCGCGCCATTGTGCGTGCCTGGGAATCCGGCCCCGCGATGGTGCTGACTCTCGCGGGCGTGTTTTTCGGCAGCGGGTCCATTATCGCCGTCTTGCTGGTATCACGTACTTTTTTCACGTGGCCGGTGGAATGGATACTGCTTGGGCTGGCGGTGTTACCCGCGGTTTTCGCGATCGTCTATTCGCGCCACGCGTATCCCGCCCCCGTCTTTGCATCTCACCCGAAAATAGTGAAGCAGTTTCAAAGCGGGGCGGCGGTTCTGTTCTCTTTCCTGCTCTTCTTCCAGTTTGGAAACGAGTGGACGATCGCCGGATGGCTGCCGCTGTTTCTGGTGCACCGGTTTGGAATGAGCCCGGCCGTGGCGCTGGAATATCTCGCGCTGCATTTCGCGGCGCTGACGGTGGGCCGGATGCTGATCTACTATCTGCTGCCGCGCATCAATAACTGGCGCCTGCTGGCTACCAGCGCGGCCACGTCCCTTTTCGCCTGCACGGTGCTCGCGGCAACAGGAAGCCGCTTCGGCGCCATCGTTTGTGTCATCCTCCTGGGATTCAGCTTTGCGGCCATTTATCCCATCACGGCGGAATGGATTGGGCGGCGCTTCCATTACTACCATCCAGGATTTTTCAACGGGATTTTTTCGATCGGGCTGGTGGGCGGCATGCTGGCGCCATGGATGATCGGGGAACTGGCGGACTGGACCGGGCTGTGGGTGGTTATGACGCTCCCGGCCGTAGGAACCTGCATGGTGGTGCTGCTCTTGTGTCTGATATGGATGAATGCAAAGGTGACCGGCGAATGAGAATCGTAGTGGCGGTGCTGCTGGTTTTTGGCGCGGCCAATGCTGTTTCGGCGCGCAACCTGGATTCGGAGATCAAGCGCATTCTGGCGAAATCCGCCATCGCGCGGACTGGGTTTGCCGGCGTGGTTGTGGTGGATGAGAAAGGCCGCACGGTGGTGTCGATCAACTCCGGCCACCTGTTTACGCCCGCATCGAATACCAAGCTGTTTTCGTCGGCGCTGGCGCTGGAGCGCCTGGGGCCGGATAAGCGTTTTGAAACGCGCGTCGAAATGCGCGGCAAAGATGTGGTGCTGGTGGGAACCGGCGACGCGAATCTCTCGGGCCGCGTCCTGCCGTACCTGCCTGGCAGTACCCCTGGTCCCGCGCTGGCCGTGATCGACGACCTGGCGGCCCAGATTGCCGCTCACGGTGTTCAAGAGGTGGAGGGGGACATCGTCGGCGATGACACCGCGTTCGTGTATGAACCCTACGCGACAAGCTGGACGATCGAAGACACCGTGGATGGCGACGGTCCCGCGTCAAGCGCCCTCGTTGTCAACGACAATATTGTTCATTTGCGGATCACGCCGTCCGGAAAAGTGGCGCTCGATCCGGACCTGCCGCTGTTTCACCTGGACGCGCAGGTTACGACGGGCGTCGAAGATAAGATCGAAACGAATCGTTCCGCGCTTCAGGTTCGTGGAACCGTGAAGGCCGATGGCGAGGGTTACTCCGAGGAATGGTCGGTTGGCGACCCGGCTCTGTTCGCGGCCCTGGCTTTGAAAGACGCGCTGGTGAGGCGGGGCATTGCGGTGAGCGGATCAATTCGTGCGCTGCATCGCGACGCCGCGGCGCTCGTCGCCTCCCCGCCCGCCCCGGCCGGCGAATTGCTCGCGAGCCATTGGTCGCTGCCGTTGATTGAAGATCTCCGGCTGACCGATAAAATCAGCCAGAACCTGCACGCCGATTTGCTTTTATCGGATGTGGCAGGCTCGCGGAGCGCGGGCTTGGAGGCGCTGGGCAATTTCCTGTCGCAGGTTGGAATCAAGCCGGATGAATATCGTTTCTATGATGGCTCGGGTTTGTCGCGCTCGACTCTGGTCACGCCCGACGCCGTGGTGGCGCTGCTGCGCTTCATGGCGCATTCCGCGCATTCGGAACAGTGGTTCAGCATGCTTCCGATTTCGGGTGTCGACGGATCGCTCGAGCACCGTTTCGACGACCGGCGAACCAAGGGCCGTATTCGTGCGAAGACCGGCACGCTGGCGCACGTGAGCGCGTTATCCGGTTATGCCGAGACCAAGCACGAGAAAGTGCTGACCTTCTCTATTTTCCTGAACAACGCGATAGCGGACGCGACAGAGCGCCGGGAGTTGATTGATAGAATCTGTGCAGTACTGGTCAAATAACATACCGGTCTTTTTATATGCCAATCTTTGAATACAAATGCGATTCCTGCGGGACTCAGTTTGAGAAGCTGCTGCGGCGCTCCGATGACGTGAGCGCGTTGAGCTGTCCCGATTGCGGGGAACAGCACCTGAGCCAGCAATATTCCACGTTCGCGGCGCATGCGAGCGGACCTTCTTCCGCGGCGTCCGAAATGCCTTCCTGTCCCTCGGGCATGTGCGGCAATCCCGGCATGTGCGGGCGGAACTAATTTTGTCGCCGGAAAAAGTTCTCACGCCGGGCGCGCGCGAATTCCTGGAAGCGCTGTCGCGCCGCTTTGAATCGTCCCGCCGCGCGATGCTGCATCGCCGCGTTTTGCGGCAGCAGGAAATCGACGAGGGGGATTTTCCAAACTTCCTGGCTGCCAGTGCGCAGACGCGTGAAGACTCGTGGGTGGTGGCGCCAATTCCGGCGGACCTGGAAGACCGCCGCGTCGAGATCACCGGCCCCACCGACCGCAAGATGATCATCAACGCGCTCAACTCCGGCGCGAACGTGTTCATGGCGGATTTCGAAGACGCCAACTCGCCCACTTGGAGGAACATGATCGAGGGCCAGATCAACCTGATGGACGCCGTGCGCGAGACCATCACCTACACAAGCCCCGAGGGTAAGCGCTACGAAGTGGGAGAAAACCCCGCCGTCCTGATGGTTCGCCCGCGAGGCTGGCACCTGCAGGAGCGCCATTTCGAGGTGGACGGAGAGCCGATCTCCGCGTCGCTGTTTGACTTCGGTCTCTACTTCTATCACAACAACGCGGAGTTGCTCTCCCGCGGTACCGCGCCGTATTTTTATCTCCCGAAGCTGGAAAATCATTTAGAAGCGCGGCTGTGGAACGATGTCTTTCTGTTCGCCCAGGAAACCTGCGGCGTGCCGCGCGGCGCCATCCGCGCCACGGTTCTGATTGAAACCATCACGGCCGCTTTTGAGATGGACGAGATTCTGTATGAGCTGCGAGAGCACTCGGCAGGCTTGAACTGCGGCCGCTGGGATTACATTTTCAGCTACATCAAGAAGTTTCGAAAGTTCCGCGACCGCGTGATGCCCGACCGTTCACAAGTCACGATGGACCGGCATTTTCTAGCCAGCTATGTGAACCTGTTGATCCAGACCTGCCATAAGCGCGGCATTCACGCCATGGGTGGCATGGCGGCGCAGATCCCCATCAAGAGCGATGCCGGCGAGAATGAGCGCGCTCTCGAAAAGGTTCGTCAGGATAAGCTGCGCGAGGTGCGCGCCGGACATGACGGGACGTGGGTGGCGCATCCTGGCCTGGTGGCGATTGCCAAAGGGGTGTTCGACGAGCACATGCCGGGGCTGAACCAGATCGGCGTGAAGCGCGGAGATGTGCATGTCACCCAGGAAGACCTGCTGCAAGTGCCTTCCGGGACCGTTACGGAAATGGGCATCCAGCTCAATATCGATGTGGGCCTGGAATACCTGAACGCATGGCTGAACGGCTCGGGCGCAGTCCCTATTTTTCATCTGATGGAAGATGTGGCCACGGCGGAAATTTGCCGCGCGCAGCTCTGGCAATGGGCGCACCACGGCGCCAAACGGGATGACGGCGTACCGGTGACGCAGGACATGCTGCGCAGCGCCATCCGCCTACGCGCGCACGCCATGCCCACCGCGGCGGCTTTGTTCGAGCATTTTGTGGCCAGCAGCCACTTCAGCGAATTTCTGACTTTAAGCGCTTACGACAAGCTGGTATAGTTCTCGAAGCATGGTTCTGCCTTCCACTTATTTCGTAACCTTGATGCTCATGCTGTTGAGCATGATCTGCTGGGGCTCATGGGCCAACACCCAGAAGCTGAGCGGGAAGTGGCGCTTCGAGCTCTTCTACTTCGACTATGCCTTCGGCGTGTTCCTGGGCGCTATCGTTCTGGCCTTCACCTTCGGCACCATGGGCTACGACGGGTTTGCCACCATCGATGACATCATGAAGGCCGGCAAGCATCAGGACCTTTACGGCTTCCTGGGCGGCGTGGTTTTCAATCTGGCCAACATGCTTCTGGTCGCCGCCATCTCGGTCGCCGGACTTTCCGTAGCCTTCCCCATCGCCATCGGGTTAGCTCTGGTGATCGGCGTGGTTCTCAATTACGTGATCGACCCCGGTGGCAATCCGCTGCTGGTGTTCGGCGGCGCGGGGGTGGTGGTGATCGCGATCATAGTGGACGCGCTGGCCTACCAGGCGTATTCCATGCAAAAGCTGACGCAGGCGATTCGCGCCGGCACCACGCGCAGCACCAAAAAGAGCGTGAACCTGAATGGCATTTTGCTGAGCCTGGTGAGCGGTGTGCTGATGGGTTCGTTCTTCCCCATCGTTCAGCTTGGCGTATATCGGGAACCGGGGAACGAGGCCGGCCTGGGACCTTATGCCATCGGCCTCATCTTCGCGCTGGGCGTGCTGCTCTCGACCTTCGTCTTTAGTCTGTTTTTTATGAATTTACCGGTGCATGGGAAGCCGGTATCGCCGTTCGACTATTTCACCGGCACGGTGCGGCAGCATTCGCTGGGGATTATCGGCGGGATGATCTGGATTGTCGGCACGGTTTCGAACTTCGTAGCCGCCAGCGCGCAAGGCGAAGCCCGCGTGGGTCCGGCGGTGAGCTACGGATTGGGCCAGGGCGCGACCATGGTTTCCGTTCTGTGGGGATTGCTGTATTGGAAAGAATTCGCCGGCAGCGATTCCCGGGTGAAGACGCTGCTGGCGATTATGTTTGTGACGTTTCTGATTGGGCTGACGATGGTTTCCGTGGCGCCGTTGTTTGTAAAGTAGGGCGTGTACGCTGCCTATCGATTGGCTGGACCCCGGTTCTCCAGAGGCATTTGTACTTGTCCGAGTTATCCCTCGAGTAGAGCGTCCGCACAGATGCGCCGTCGAACGCGTGCCCGCGGACCCCGTAAGTGGACTTGGTGGGGTCGGCGCCAAAGCGATACCTTCCTTCGCCCGATGCCGCCAGCCCGGCGGAGCGTCTTTGCCGTCGGCCCTCATCGCGCCGGAACGCTGAATGTTCGCCCCAAGCCCTCGATCGATGTTGTGGTCACGCCTTCGCGCTCGAGAAGGGAGAATCCGTCGTTAGGCCGGTCGATTTCCTCTTGCTGAAATTTCGCCTCTCTTTCTTTAGCTTCATGAGACATCAGATCGGCCAAGGAGCGGTCGGCCCTAAAGGCAGCCGCGTCCACCAATAGAAGAGCNNGCCGGCAGTAGGACTCCAGCGCGTAGATTGAAGCGGAAGCCGCGTCCTCGTCTGCGCACTTGGAGCGATGAGTGCCTGCAAGATGAGTTGCAGAACGGGCCCCCAGGCTAACACAAATGTGTTCTGCTCTTCCTGCGGCCAGCTCGCATGCTCGGCCATCAGCCGCAGGGCAGCGAAGGCGCAAATCGCTGTAGTGGCCGGTTGGGGTAACTCCGCGACGCGCTCCCGTACCAGCCTGCACTGCCGAGCGATCTGCCGATAAGGCGCGTCGATATTTTGTCCTAACGAGAGCTTCGAGTCCGAGCCNNAGTACTCGCGCGACACCTCTCGAATGCCGGCCGCCCCAGCCTCGAGATCCTCGCGAATGAAGCGCTCCGGCGCGAAGGGTTCGGACTTCTCCTGATACACGAGGTGACATGATTCCCGCGAACAGAAACCTGCCCGCCCCACAGGTTATCCCTCGAGTAGAAGGTCCGCACAGACGCGCCGTCGAACGCGTACCCTCGGATTTTGCGAGCCGCGCGGGTGGAGCCGATCACCATCCCCCAACTGAGGTACCTTGCCTCGTCCGGAAGGTGGGCTCAAGGGTCGCCAGGGAGAAGACCGATCCGTCATACAAGCCGCTCTCCTCAGAAACCAGTTTCCATGACCCGCCCTTGTCCGAGTAATACTGCAGCAGAGAAAGATTGTTGGGAATGCCCATACCGCCTCGCATGATGGATACGGCGAGGAACAGGGTCCTGAAGCCGGCGACCCTCGCGCAAATCGGCCAAGGGGATATTACTCCCGTCATCGCAAGCATTAAGAGTGAACTTTCCCTGCAGATCCCGGATAGCCTTTGCCACGCTTTTGGAGGAGGCGCGATCGGCGGCCACCGCGGCCAGTGCGGTGTCGGTGATCATTCTACGCAGCTCTTCGGTTGCCGCGTCATACTTCGCCGGTGACGACCAAAGCATGCTTTCCAACGTTTGGCCGGGTGCGTCGTGGAAGTAGATCCGGTCGGTGATCTTCTGGTACGCCTCGGCATCGGACGCTGACAAGGGTTGAAGGGCGAACAATACCGCTCCGGCCGCGACCAGGAAGCTTCTTACGATTGCCTTTTTCGACTGGCTACAAGACCCCCGACGGCGCCAGAAAGTGCCTCTCGACAACGCGTGGTGCGGTGGAGTGATATTCTTCTTCGTACTCAAGCGTTATAGCGTCCCCTTCCACCCGCACCGAGCCGGCGACGAGCGCACCACGGCTCCACAACGACTTTACCTTACTGCCGTCGAATGCATAGAGGCGGACGTTTAGCCTGTCTTTCGCAGTTGGGGAGTTCGGCAGCAGGTAAGCCTTTCAGAATCAGCGGAGGGGTCCAAAAGGTCTCCACCACAAA
>PLFE01000162.1 GCA_003136675.1 Bryobacterales bacterium | reverse complement strand
GCTCGGGACTGTGTGATCGGCATGCAATTCGCCATGATGAATGGCCGGTTGGTGGACACCGGCGGCATGGTGGTGAAGAACGTCGCCGGGCTGGATATGGGCAAGTTGATGATTGGATCTTTCGGAACGCTGGCCGTGGTCACCTCGGTGAATTTCAAGGTGTTCCCATTGCCGCCGGGCGAGAGGACTTTCGCCATCGCGTTCTCAAATTGCGCCGCGGCGATTCAAGCACGGGACAAACTGATTCGCGGACCATTGCAGCCGGCGGCGATCGACCTTTTGAACCCAGCCATGGCCGTGCAAGAGGGGCTCTCCGATTCACCCGCGATCTGGACGCTGGCGCTACGCTTCGGCGGGAATGAGGCTTTGCTGGAGCGCTGCGAAAGAGAAATGGTTGCTTTGGGAGACGCGCGCACGGGCAGTGCCGGCTTCTGGCAGGATATTCAAAACCTGACGCCGCGCTTTTTGGCGAAGTATCGCGATGGCGCGGTGGTACGCATCTCCTGTACGCTCGACCAGGTTGGCGCGATCATGGAGACTTTGGGCGTACCCGCGATCGCGCGCGCCGGCACCGGCGTAATCTACGCATTCTTCATCCGGTCGGCGTCGGCCGCGGCCTGGCTGCCGCAAGCCGCATCCGCCGGCGCCAGGGCGATTATCGAATTCGCGCCCGAAGCCGCGCGGAATCAACTCGACCTCTGGCCGGCGCCCGGTACAGACTTTGCGATCATGGAGAAGGTCAAGCGCATGTTCGACCCAGATCTCTTACTCAACCGTGGCCGTCTTTACCGTCGTCTCTGATTCACCTCAAACTGAGGATCTCGACCGCTGCGTGCACTGCGGCCTTTGCTTGCAGGCCTGTCCCACGTACCGCCAGTTGGCCGTGGAGATGGATTCCCCGCGTGGACGGATCTATCAAATGGTTCAGGTATCCGAGGGCGCGGCGATCAGCGACGAGTATCGCGAGCATCTGGATCTTTGTCTCGCGTGCCGCGCCTGTGAGACCGCATGTCCGTCCGGTGTGGAATACGGCCGGCTGATTGAAGCCGCGCGCGCTGAAATTGAATCGAAGACGCAGCGAAGCTGGCCCGTTCGTGTTCTGCGCGGCTTCATTTTCGACCGGCTGCTTCCCTCGCCTGCGCTGTTGACCATCGCCGGTTCGGCGCTCTGGCTCTATCAGGCCACCGGATTACAAAGCCTGGTTCGCGCTACACACGTGCTGAGCCTGTTCGGTTTGGAGGATTTGGAAGCGTTGACGCCGCGCGCCGAAGCGCCCTTTTTCTTTGGACAGATCGGCAAAACCTACCCCGCGCACGGCGAGCGGCGCTATCGCGTGGCGATGCTGGCGGGCTGCATTGGAAGCGTTTCTTTTGCGCGCTTGAATGAGGCCACGGTAAGGGTGTTGCAGCGGAACGGATGCGAAGTGGTGATCCCGGCCGGACAGACTTGCTGCGGCGCACTGCACGTGCATTCGGGATTGCCCGAAAGCGCACGTCCGCTGGCCCGGCGAAATATCGATGCGATTCTGGATGGCGGCTTTGACGCTGTGATCAGCAATGCGGCGGGGTGCGGGTCCACTTTGAAGGAGTATGGGCACTTGTTGGGGCATGACCATTTGTATGCCCGCAAGGCCGAGCGATTTGTGGCGCTGATGAAAGACGCCACGGAGTTTCTGGCCGGCATCGAACTGAATCGTGAAATGGGTGCGATGAAGATGCGCGTGACCTATCAGGATTCCTGCCACCTGGCGCACGGCCAGAAGATCAGGAAGGCACCCCGCCAGTTGCTCGCGCAGATTCCCGGCATTGAGTTTCGCGAGATGCCGATGGCGGACGTTTGCTGCGGCAGCGCCGGTATCTATAACGTGCTGCAAACGGAAATGGCGATGCGAATTCTGGATGAGAAGATGGCCAACGTCGAGTCAGTGCAGCCGGATGTGATCGCGACGGCAAACCCCGGTTGCATGCTCCAACTCGAAGCCGGCGTCCGCCGCTCGGGCGGTAAGCAGCGGGTGATGCATGTCATTGAGTTGCTGGATGACGCTTACTCTAACTTGTAGCAGAGCCAGACCGTCTGCGAGCGAGTCCCTCTTCGCAAGTTGCCAACCGTCCGCGATTATAAGGAAGAATACGTGGTAAAGTTTGAATTCTGTGAACGCTCTGAAGAAGTGGCTGTGCATCGGTGCGGCGTTCGGCGCTACCGCCGCCACCGTGGCTACCCTGCCGGTTGGGAGTTACGCTTGGTATTCGAGTCAGCCAAGACCTTGGAGGGAGAACAGGATTGTTGCTGCTTTTAGGCAGGGCGGCTTCACGGTGAATCGCTCCTATGAAAAGGAAGCGGTCGCTCTCGAGTACGTGGTCAGTAATAGGACGGCAGCAGATTACACTATACCCGCGGACGACAGAATCTTTCTGCTTGAGAAGGGCGTCCTGATACGCAGCGCAATGTTCAAGCTCGAAGACTAGATATTCGTCCCAGCGGGCCAGCAGGCCGAATGCACGATCCTCGCTCCGAAGACCTTTGACACGGATTGGAAGACTGACGGTTTTGTCATCTTCGACACCGTTACGAGGTATAAGATTGTGTTTTTGAAGCCAAATGGCCCGACGCCAGAGGATCAAAGAAAGTCTGACCTCCAGTTTCAGAAACAGAGGCCTAAGTGACGGATTGCGAGCGCATCAGAGAGGCGGCCCGGAATGCTGGGCTGGATATAGAGGAGGGCTTGTGGCACCTTTGGAGTCTGGATGGCGCCGCGCCGGAGCATCTCGTGGACACAGCGAAGCGCGGGTTTACTTCGCAAGGGTCGGCGCACTTCTATGTTAGAAAGCGCCCGCGGAACATCAAGTACATGTTTACGGACCCTAAAGGTAGGTGCGTACCTCCTGTCGGACAGCCCGGTGAAGAACATTAGATCACTGCGGCTTGGTGCCGTTCGGCCGAGGGCCCGTCTACGCGGCAAACTCCTGATCCCTATCTTGTAATTGATACAGCTTGTGGTAAATGCCGCGCTGGGCAAGCAATTGTTGGTGCGACCTGAACCGCTTCGAGCTGACCTAAGCGGTGCATGCCTTTGCGGTGCTGACCTCGAGGACGCGGATCTGCAGGATGCGAATCTTTCCAACGCAAACCTCGGAGTGAGCGGCATTGGTACTTCTGTTCGACTGGAGGGGGCAAACTTACGGGAAGCGCTCCTAGCAGGCACAATTTTAGCCAGGGCGCTGTACGACGCTTCGACCGTATTTCCCGAAGGATTCGACCCGGCCGCAAGTGGAATGATCACCCGCGAACAGTTCATCGACCCATTCGATGGGCCGGTTCCAGACTGATAAGGGCGCCCGGACGACGCTTACGCCGCTAACTCCTGATCCTTATACTGCAGTTGATAGAGCTTATAGTAAATGCCGCGTTGTGCCAGCAACTGTTGATGCGTGCCGCTCTCGCGCAGCGTTGCTTTGTGCATCACTAAGATGCGGTCTGCGCGCTGGATGGTGCTCAACCGGTGCGCGATGATGATCGACGTGCGGCCTTTCACCATCGTGCTCAGTGCTTCCCGGACGCGGAACTCGGTTTCGGTATCCACGCTGGACGTGGCTTCGTCTAAAATCAGGAAACGCGGCTGCCGCGCCAGGGCTCTGGCGAAGCTGATGAGCTGCTTCTGCCCGGTCGAAAGGGAATTTCCGCGCTCCTGCAAGGGTTGATCGAAGCGCTCGGGAAGACTCTCCACCAGTTCCATCACGTTCACCTGCTGCGCCGCTTCGATCATGCGCTCCATCAACATTTCCTCGTCACCCAGCCGGATGTTTTCGCCGATGGTTCCGGTGAACAGGTAGGGATCTTGCAGCACCACGCCGAATTGCGCGCGCAGTTTGCGTGGGTCCATCTCACGGATGTCCACGCCGCCCACGCGAATGGCCCCGCGGCTCACATCATAGAACCGCAGAAGCAGGCTCACCAGCGTCGTTTTCCCCGCACCGGTGTGGCCCACAATCGCGATGGTCTCGCCCGGCTCGATGGTAAAGCTTAAATCCCGTATCACCCAATCTTCATCCTCGTATGCGAACCACACCTGATCGAATTCGATGCGGCTCGAAACCGGCACTTCCGTGGGATGCGAAGGCACTGCGAGATGTACGGGCGTATCCAGCAGATTGAATACGCGCTCAGACGCCGCCATCGCGCCTTGCAGAATGTTGTACTTCTCGCTCAAGTCCTGTATCGGCCGGAAGAAACGCAGACCGTATTGCAGGAATGCGACTACCACGCCGAGCGAAAGCGCGCCGGACTTCACCCGGAATCCGCCGTAAGTCAGAATTCCGGCGATAGCCAGATACGCACAGAATTCGATTACCGGATAGAACCACCCGTAAGTGATGATGGCGTCCTTATAGGCTTCCATGTGCGCGCGGTTGATCCGCTCAAACTCCTCGTTGCTTTTCCGTTCGCGATTAAACAACTGCAGCACCACGATGCCGACGATGTGTTCCTGCAGGTAGGCGTTGATGCGAGCGATGGCCACGCGAATTTTGCGGTAACTGGCGGATACCGAGCGCCGGAATCGCACGGTGGCGAGAATCACCAGCGGCATCACCGCCAGCATCAGCGTGGTAAGTCCGGGACTCAACTGGAACATCACCAGCGTGATGAAGGTGAGCGTGAGCAGGTCTCCCAGCAGAGCCACCAGGCCCGATGAAAAGAGGTCGTTGAGCACGTCAACATCGGTGGTGACGCGCGTCACCAGGCGGCCTACCGGGTTCCGGTCGAAGAAGCTGATGTCAAGCTTTTGCAGATGCCCCATCAGTTCCTTACGCAGATCGAACATGGCGTACTGCCCGGTCACCTGCATGAGCCAGGTCTCCCCAAAGGACGCAAAAAAGCTCAGGGTGAGCACGCCAAGGTAAACGAGCGCGATCCGGGTAATGCCGTTCAGCGGATCGGCAGGGAGCCAGGGATCGAGGAGCGAATGTCTTCCGTTCGGCGCCAGGTAATGATCGATCGCGACCTTCGTCAGCAAGGGTCCGCAGACCTGCAGCGACGAATAAATGAAGAGGAAAACAACGGACAAAGCGATCTTGCCGCCGTAGGGCCGCATGTAGCCCAGCAGGCGGCGCATTAAACGGCCATCGTAGATTTTGCCGACTACCTCTTCTTCCACAGGCTCCTTTTACTTTACCGTTCAGGGCGATCCGTGCGAAATATCACATAGACTCGTGACGTGGTTGGTATATGCTAAGCGCATGAAGAAATTCTTCGCGATTTCGCTGCTGTTTTCCGCCTCCGCTTTTGCCGCTTCTTTTAACGGCACGCTCGTCGACACAATGTGCAGTCACAAGGACGACCTGGCTGCCCATACAACCAAGTGCGCGATTGGCTGCGCCAAGGGCGGCTACGGCATTATGACTGCCGATGGCAAGTTCCTCAAGTTCGATGAAGCCGGAAATACCAAGGCGTTGGCCCTTCTGAAGGACACGAAGAAGGAAAGCGACTTGAAGGCCACTGTGGTCGGCAGCGCCGATGGCGATACGCTCAAGGTTGAATCGGTTTCTCTGGATTAAGTTGGCTTTTGCGCAGGCCCACCCAGGTTGCGAACATCGCTGGGTCGCCCAGCCATACCAGCATCCAGTGAACCATCTCTAGTTTCAGAGCCCGTTTCTCGGCCGCAGCCTTCTGGTTGCGGGCGGCGAAACGGGTTTTGTCTTTCGCGGCGATCACCATCTTGCGGGCTGCGGCGGGCTCACGCGCGTAGAGATCCGCAGTGGCGATGAGCGTTTCCTCCAGCCGCTGCAGAGAACTCACATCCACGCCCCGCCACGGTTGGTCCAGCTTTACTCCCAACTCCACAAGGGTCTTGCGAAGCCACGACTCGGCGGCTTGCGGGAGGGCCTCGCGCAGCAGGGTCCACTCTCGGGCGCCGATGCGCTCCCACCCCTCTGTGCTGACCAGGGCGATCAGCCGCCGCCTGTTATCATCCGTCTTGTTGGACATACAGAGCTTTCCTAGCATTATCAATGGTGTGGAACGCCGCGGCGCTGTCACCTTTGACGACGTGAACCCCGCCGATGGCAGCGTGATCGCGCAAGTGTGCGCGGCCGATCGCGGATTCGTCGATGAGGCTGTGGCTGCTGCCCGCATTGCCGTGAACGGTGAGTGGGGAGCGATGCCGGTTCGCGATCGCGCGACCGCGCTTTATCGGGTCGCCTCCGCGATCGAAGCACGTTCGGATTGTTTCGTGGCGGCCGAAGTCGCCGATACCGGTAAGCCGGTTGCTCTTGCGTCGCGCCTCGACATTCCGCGCGCGGCCGCCAATTTCAGAGTGTTCGCCGACTTGATCAAGACAGCCGGAATCGAAGCGTTCCATACTGAAACCGTCTTGAACTACGCTGTGCGCAAGCCACTGGGCGTAGTGGGAATCATCACGCCGTGGAATCTGCCGCTGCTGCTTCTTACGTGGAAAGTGGCTCCGGCGCTCGCGTGCGGCAACGCCGTTGTGGTGAAGCCGTCGGAAGAAACGCCGGCCACGGCGACCCTGCTCGCGGGCGTCATGAAGGAGGCCGGTATTCCGGATGGCGTCTACAACGTGGTGCATGGTTTCGGAGTAGGATCGGCTGGCGAGTTTCTTTCCACCCACGCGGGAATCGATGCCATTACGTTTACGGGAGAATCCAGCACGGGGGCCGCGATCATGGCGGCTGCTGCGCCCACCGTGAAGCCTGTCTCGTTCGAGCTTGGCGGGAAGAATGCCGCGATCGTTTTCGCGGACTGCGACTTTGAAGAGACCGCGGATGGGTTGGCGGAAGCCGTTTTTCTAAACACCGGCCAGGTGTGTTTGTGTGCGGAGCGCGTCTATGTGGAACAGTCAATCTTTGCGAGCTTTGTAGAAGCTCTCAAGCGGCGCGCCGCTGCGCTGATTCCGGGTTGGCCGATGGATACTGCCACTACACTGGGCCCGCTGATCTCAAAGGAGCATCGGTCGAAGGTGCTGAGTTACTACGACCTGGCCCGCGCGGAAGGCGCGACGGTTGTTACGGGAGGCGGAATCCCGCGGTTTGGCGACGCGCGCGACCAGGGATGTTACGTGCAGCCGACGCTTCTTACCGGTCTTGCCGAAGATGCGCGTTGCGTGAAGGAGGAAATCTTCGGGCCGGTGTGCCACATTGCGCCGTTCCAGGATGAAGAGGAAGCGATCCGGATGGCGAATGATACGAAGTACGGGCTGGCGGCGTCGGTGTGGACATCGAATCTGAAGCGGGGACACCGTGTCGCGCAGCAGATGAAAGCCGGCATTGCCTGGGTCAACTGCTGGTTTTTGCGCGACCTGCGGACCCCATTCGGCGGGGCTGGAATCTCAGGCATCGGCCGCGAGGGTGGAATGCATTCGCTGAATTTCTACTCGGAATTGAATAACATCTGCGTGAAATTATGACCGGCATCGTTGTAGAAAACCTGGCCAGGCCGCGCGGCAAATTCCCGCATGCGAAGCGCGCCGGCGATTTCATCTTTCTATCTGGAATCAGTTCCCGGAGACCCGACGATACCATCGCGGGCGAGGGCGATATTCGAGTTCAGACCGCGGCCGTGATCGAAAATATCCGCTCCATTCTAGCCGCCGCGGGTACTTCGTTGAGTGACCTGGTCGAGCTGAACGCATTTCTCATCAGCATGGATGACTTTGCGGGCTACAACGAGATTTACGGCAACTACTTTGACGCCGATGGTCCGGTGAGAACCACCGTCGCGGTCCACCAGTTACCCCATCCGCAATTGCTAATAGAAATGAAAGGCGTGGCCTACAAACCCGCCCGATAAGGAGTAACAAGATGGCCTCAATCAAGAACCTGACCGCTTTCAACTTTCAAGGTTGGATCGATGAGAACAAAGATAAGTTGAAACCTCCCGTCGGCAACGCGCAGGTTTGGGAAGATGGCGAGATGATGATCACCGTGGTCGGTGGCCCGAACAACCGGCGCGACTATCATGACGACCCCACGGAGGAGTTCTTCTACCAGCTCAAAGGCGACATTTTCCTGCGCATCATGGAGGAGCCTGGCAAGCCCCCCAGGGAGATTCCGATCCGCGAAGGCGAAATTTTTCTTCTGCCCAAGCATGTGCGGCATTCCCCGCAGCGCCTGAACCCGGGCACCGTTGGGTTAGTCGTCGAGATGCCGCGGCCGGATGGAGAGATCGACGGATTTGAATGGTTCTGCCCGGCCTGTCATCACCTCATCCACCGGGCGGAGGTGCGATTGAAGAGCATTGTGAAAGATCTTCCGCCGCTGTTTGATCAGTTCTACTCCAGTGAATCCTTGCGTACGTGTAAGAACTGCGGCGCAGTTCACCCCGGCAGAAGTTGATGCAAGTCGTCGACATTCACACGCACTTCTTCCCGGAGCAATGGCCGGATCTGGAACATTGGCCTCGAATCCAGCACACGTCACCGGGGAAGGCCACGATCTTTCTGGGTAATCGCGAGTTTCGTAAAATCGACTCCCGGTGTTGGGATGCGGCTCTTCGGATCGAGGATATGGACCGCGACGGAATCGACATGCAGGTGATTTCGGCGACTCCGGTTTTGTTTGGTTACTCTCGACCGGCTCACGAGGCGCTGGAGTTCGCACGGTTTTTCAATGACGCGGCGCTCGAACTGTGCAGCCACAGGGAGGGCCGGCTGAAAGCTCTTTGTCAGGTTCCGTTGCAGGATACCGACCTGGCGTGTGCGGAACTGTCGCGGGCGATGCGGGCCGGCCACCTTGGGGTCCAAGTCGGAAATCACGTGGGCGACCGGAATCTCGATGATGCTGGTATTGTTACTTTCCTGCAGCATTGCGCGAATGAGGGCGCAGCCGTGCTCGTACATCCCTGGGACATGATGGCTCCGGGGCGGATGAGTGAGTACATGACTCAGTGGACGGTTGGCATGCCGGCGGAGACGCAACTTGGGATCGTCTCGCTGATCCTCAGTGGCGCGTTCGATCGCATTCCAAAGAACCTGCGCATCTGTTTTGCGCATGGCGGAGGAAGTTTCCCTTATCTGCTGGGACGTCTGGAGAACGCCTGGCGCCATCACGGGACGGCGCGCGGTAAGTCTGAGTTTCCGCCGAGCCATTATCTGGATCGCTTCTACGTGGATTCCGCCGTTTTTGACCAGCGGGCGCTCGGCTTCCTGGTGGAGGTGATGGGGCCCGGGCGCGTCGTCCTCGGATCGGATTATCCGTTCCCCCTCGGTGAAGCGCGGGTAGGTGAGTTGGTGCGCAATAGTAACCTGCCCGAGGTGACGAAGCAAGGAATTTTGGATGTCGATGCGCGGCGGTTTCTCAACTTGCCCGGTGAGCTGCCTGTTCCGCCGGGATTGACTTATAGCTCGTATCTTCATGTTCCAGAAGTGATTTCCCTGCAGCACCCGGAGTCTTCACCAGAGCATCACGACGAGTTACTGTTTATCATCATCCATCAGACTTACGAGCTCTGGTTTAAGCAGATATTGCATGAGCTGGATGCCGTGATTGCGAGCCTGCAGGCGTCTCAGGTTTACGAAGCTGCGCGCCTTCTGCGCCGCTGCACGGAGATCATGCGCGTTCTGGTGGAGCAGTTCACCATCCTCGAAACAATGCTCCCGACCCACTTCCTGGCTTTTCGCGGCGCGTTGAAACCGGCCAGCGGATTTCAGTCTGAGCAGTTCCGGGAAATTGAGTTCCTCTGCGGGCTGAAGGATGAGAAGATGCTTCGCTATCATGAACCGACGCGCGAGGCGCATGCCCGCCTGGAGCGGCGTCTGCGGGAACCCTCGCTGCATGATGTGCTTTTTGAATCGGTCGGAGCACTCGGTCTGGCGCCTGCTTTATCCCCCGATGCTTCGGCTGAAGAGCGCTTTTCCGCCAAGGCCCAATCGATTCGCGCTCTCTACGCGGATGAAAACCACTACCGGGATTGGATCGATGTCTGTGAACGATTAACTGAGTTTGACGAGCTCACGGTAAGTTGGCGTTTGCGCCACATACAGATGGTGGAGCGCACCATTGGCGTGCGCATCGGAACCGGCGGCAGCAGCGGCGCTTCTTACTTGAAGCATACCCTTGACAAGAAATTCTTTCCCGAATTATGGGAGGCAAGGATGATGCTTGCCGAGTAAAAAGGTCACTATCATAGGAGCCGGACTGGCCGGCCCGCTGCTGGCGATCGGACTCGTCGAACGGGGTTTTGAGGTCGAAATTCACGAACGTCGTCCCGATTTGCGGCGCGTCGCTCAAAGCGCCGGTCGTTCTATTAACCTGGCTGTTTCCGCGCGCGGCATTCATGCGCTGCAGCAGGCGGGGCTTTGGCATGCTGTTTCTGAATTGACCGTTCCGATGCGCGGGCGGATGATGCACGCGCAATCCGGCGACCTCTCGTTCCAACCCTATGGAAAAGACGAAACGGAATTCATCTCTTCGTTGTCGCGCGCGGATTTGAACATCGCCTTGCTGGACGCCGCCCAGGCGCGCGGCGTGAGGATTCATTTCGATAGCCGGATGGTAGGGGCCGATCTGCCGACAGGAAGGCTGCGCTTTCGGAACGAGCGCACCGGGGAAGAGACCAACCTCGAAACGACGGTAGTGATCGGTGTTGACGGCGCAAATTCCGCCCTTCGCTCAGAGATGCTGCGGCATACACGCCTGAATTTCTCCCAGGCATTTCCGGACTATGGATACAAAGAGCTAACCATCCCGGCCGGTTCCGGCATGGATAGGAACGCCCTTCATATCTGGCCGCGCGGCAGTTACATGTTGATTGCTCTCCCGAATATCGATGAGACTTTCGCATGTATTTTGTTTCTGCCTTTTGAAGGAAGCGTCAGCTTCCAGCAGATCGGCTTGCGCGACGAAATCAAGCCGTTTTTCCAAGCGCAGTTTCCCGATGCCCTGGCGATGATGCCTCATCTGGTGGAGAACTATGCCGCGAGTCCGCTTGGGTCCATGGTCACCATCAAATGCTCACCCTGGCATGCGGAAGGACGCTTCTTGTTACTGGGCGATGCCGCCCATGCCATCGTCCCGTTTTTCGGACAGGGCTTGAACTGCTCATTCGAGGATGTTACTGTGCTGCTCGCAATCGTGGATCAATACGATGCGAACTGGCCGCTAGTCTTCAGTACGCTTGAGCAGGCGCGCAAGCCCAATACGGATGCGATTGCCGATCTGGCTTTGGAAAACTTCGTTGAGATGCGCGACCGCGTGGCCGATCCGGCTTTCCTTCTTAGAAAGAAGGTAGAGCTTGCGCTCGAAGCGAGATTTCCCGGCCGGTTTGTTCCGAAGTATGCGATGGTAACGTTCCACCGCGTGCCATATTCCGTGGCGCTCTCGCGGGGGATCGTTCAGGATGGCATCCTGACCGAACTCTGCGGCGGCATCGGCCAGGTGGAAGACATCGACTTCTCAAAGGCCGCGAAGTTGATTGAGCCATTGACGCCGCTGGAGTTCGCATGAACGCCCAGGAGATGATCGCGCAGGAGATGGATGCGCAGGATGAGTTAGGTGGCTTCCGCGAACGTTTCCATCTTCCCAAGGATGTGATCTATCTTTGCGGGCACTCACTTGGTCTGCAGCCCACCAGCGTGCGAACTTACGTGGAACAGGAGCTGGAAGACTGGGAGAAGCTTGGGGTGGAAGGTCACTTCCATGCGCGCAACCCGTGGATGCCCTATCACAGACTGGCGACAGGGAAGATGGCGCACGTGGTGGGAGCACTTCCGTCAGAGGTGGTGGTCATGAACTCCCTCACTGTCAACCTTCACCTGATGATGGTGTCGTTCTACCGGCCCATTGCCCCGCGCTCGAAGATCCTGATTGAGAAGGGAGCCTTTCCATCCGATCAGTACGCGGTGCGATCCCAGATTCTTTATCATGGCTTTGACCCGAAGACGTCGCTGATGGAGGTTTCGGGGGCCGAGATCGTGAACGCGATTGAGTCGGAGGGTGACTCGATTGCTCTTGTCCTTCCGGGCGGGGTCAATTATTCAACAGGCGAGTTCTATCATCTCGAAGCGATTACCAGGGCGGGCCATGACAAAGGCTGTGTAGTTGGGTTTGACCTCGCGCATGCCGCGGGCAACGTCCCCTTGAAGCTGCACGATTGGGGTCCTGATTTTGCCGTTTGGTGTACTTACAAGTATCTCAATTCCGGGCCTGGTTCACTGGGCGGTTGTTTCGTGCATGAGCGCCATGCGCGTCCCGGGCAGATTCCGCGGTTCGCCGGATGGTGGGGGCATGAGGAGGAATCTCGCTTTCGAATGGAGCCGGATTTCCATCCCATGCCTGGCGCAGAGGGTTGGCAACTGAGTAACCCGTCAATCCTTTCGCTGGCTGCCGTGCGCGCTTCGCTGGATCTTTTTGAAGAAGCCCGTATGGATCGTCTGCGCGCGAAAAGCGAGGCGCTCACCGGTTACCTTGAAACTCTGCTCCACGGCCGCGTCGATATCGTCACGCCGCGCGACCCAGCGCGCCGCGGCGCCCAGCTTTCGATCCGCATGCCCGCCGGCGGCCGATCAATTTGCGACCGTCTGGCTGAGAAAGGCGTGATCTGCGACTGGCGCGAGCCGGATATTCTGCGGGTCGCGCCCGTGCCGCTCTACAATTCGTTCCGGGATGTCTTTCAATTCGCTCAACGCTTCTGCGCGATGCTGGAAGTTGGATCCCTACGCCCCGTTCCGCTCACGTGATTATCGATTTCTCCTGACAGGCAGTTTTCTCGCAAGTTTTGGTTCGCAGATGCTGTCGGTCGCCGTCAGTTGGGATCTCTATATCCAGACCCGGTCCGCGCTTGCGCTGGGGAATGTCGGATTGGTGCAGGTGGCTCCGTTTCTAGTTTTCGCCCTGTTTGCCGGCCACATGGCCGATCGCTACGACCGTCGGCACATTTTGGTCCTGATGCAGATCCCGATGCTGGCCTCCGCCGCGGCGCTTTCGTTCTCGCGGTCGTCGGTGGCGTTAATCTACGCGTGCCTTTTCGTGAACGCGATGGCCAGGGCATTCCAGGGTCCGGCGCGGCAGGCGATTCTTTCGCACACCGTGCCCGAAGGTGTGCTGACCCGCGCGATCACCTGGAATAGCAGCGCGCAGGAGATCGCCAGCGTGAGCGGTCCCGCGCTCGCCGGCTTGTTGATTGCCGCGACGGGGAGCCGCGCGGTCTATCTCGTACAACTGGGGTGCGCGCTGATGACGCTCGGTTGTTTCTATGGAATTCGCCATCGCGGCGCACCGGTCGTGTCAACTCTGATTCCTACGACCCAAGACCTGTTGGAGGGCGTTCGCTTCGTTTGGTCGGATAAGCTGATTCTTTCCGCGCTATCGCTCGATCTCTTCGCCGTTCTGTTCGGAGGGGCCACCGCCCTGCTTCCCATTTATGCTGTGGATATTCTGCATTCGGGCGCTCGTGGCCTTGGCCTGCTCCGCGCGGCCCCTGCCGTGGGGGCGGTCGGGATGGCGCTGCTTCTGGCGCATTCGCCCAGAATCAAGAACGCGGGAAGCGCATTACTCTTCGCGGTATGCGGCTTCGGCGTCGCCAGCATTCTGTTTGGATTGTCGCGTTCGCTCTGGCTCTCATTCGCGATGCTATTGCTAACGGGCGCCTTTGACAACGTTAGTGTGGTGCTGCGGAACTCGTTAGTGCAGATGCGGACGCCGGACCGGGTTCGGGGCCGCGTGATGGCAATCAATAACATCTTCATTAGCTGCTCGAATCAGTTGGGCGCGGTTGAGTCGGGCTGGACGGCGGCCTGGTTTGGAGCGGTTGGAAGCGTGGTGGCCGGAGGCGCAGCTACCGTAACAATCGTCTCGATGTTCACTAAGTGGGCCCGGGAGTTGAGAGAGTGGAAACAGATTCCGGGTTAGTTAGTCGGCCGCTTCCGCGGTGCCTGTCGCAACGTCCCCGGCAGTGAAATAGACGCAGTCGGGATGATGGAATACCAGCGCACTTACACTGGCTTCGGGCTCCATCATCATGCCTTCGGTGAGTTCCACGCCGATATCTTCCGGTTTCAATAGCTTCCACATGCCCTGCTGGTCATCCAGATTCGGGCACGCGGGATAGCCGAAGCTGTAACGCTTTCCTCGATAGCGAGACGTGAAGCGCTGCTGCATCGTCATTTCTGGAGGATCGGGAAATCCCCATTCCTCGCGGATGCGCCGGTGTAGCCACTCGGCGCATCCTTCGGCGGTTTCGATGGCGAGGGCCTGTAATCCATGAGCCCGGAAATATTCGCCGCCCGCCTTGAATTCTTCAGACTTTTCGCGAATGCCGGCGCCCGCGGTAACGACGAACATGGCCAGGTGATCGCGTTTGGTCTGTGCGCGAGGCAGGATGTAGTCGCTCAGGCAAAGGCCGTCGGGCCGCGATTGCCGGCCGAAGTCGAACTGATGCGCCGGCTGCGCGTGACCCGGCTCAAATAAGATGATGGAGTTGCCGTCGCGCTCGGCTTCGAAGAACTGCCAGACGGCTTTCACCTGCATGAACGCCGCGGCTTCCTTCTTGAGTTCGTCGACAAGAAAGGCCAGATCCAGAGCTTTCTTGTCGCGCTGAGCCAGGTCTTTCTCGAAGTTCCCTTTGTAGCCTAAGTGCCGGCCGAACAACATGAACGGATTGATGTAACTCCAGACTTCGTTCAGGTTTTCAATACGCCGCGCTCGCCGGTCAAGATACGGAGCAGTAGGGATCGGTATCTCTACCCGGACTTTGGCGCTCCGTTCATGACTAACCGGAACCTCGACGACAACGGGCGCCTCGTCGATAACAGCGGCAATGTCACTCGGCCGATGCTTGTCGAGAAAAGCTTCCCGCCCTTCCACACTCATGATCTCGTTCATGATGCGCAGCCCGGTCATGGCGTCCTTGGAATAGATGGTGGGTTGGCCATAGGACGGCGCAATTTTAGTTCGGGTGAAGGTTTCCGATAGCGCCGCGCCGCCAACCAGTAGGGGGATGCGGATGCCGGCGTTCCGCAAATCTTCCCCTGTAACCACCATCTGCTGCGCGCTTTTTACCAGCAATCCAGAAAGGCCGATGCTATCCGGCTGATGTTCCCGAACGGCCTCAATGATCCGCTCGGAGGGAATCTTGATCCCCAGGTTGATCACCTGATAACCGTTATTTGAAAGGATAATCTCCACCAGGTTCTTGCCGATATCATGTACGTCGCCCTTCACCGTCGCGAGCACAATTTTACCGCGCGCGCTGGTGTCGGCTTTCTCCATGAACTGCTCAAGATGGCCGACTGCGGCCTTCATGGCTTCCGCGGATTGCAGCACTTCCGCCACAATCAACTCATTGTTATTGAACAGGCGGCCCACTTCGGACATACCCGCCATCAGCGGGCCGTTGATGATGTCGAGGGGGGCGGCGCCTTCCGCTCGTTTCAGATCAAGATCGACGATGAGACCTTCCTTTGTACCGTCGATAATGTAATTCGCCAGGCGCTCATCAAGCGGCAGGTCGGCCGACTTCGCTTTTTGCCTGCCTTGTGCCCCCCGAAAGAACTCTGTTATTGCCGCGATGTGGATCTGATTGATGGCGGTGCGCTGTTCAGGCGTTTGCTCACGCCAGTCGTTAGGCGCGGTCAATGCGTCCGGAGGTGTGTTGAAGAGTAAGTGCTCCGCCAAATGACGTTCCTGCTCGGGAATCGAGGCGAAGCGCTCCAACTTCTCAGCGTTGACGATGGCAAGGTCGAGTCCGGCTTTTGTCGCATAGTAGAGGAACACCGAATTGACTACTTCACGCGCCGCGGGCGGAAGGCCGAAAGAAATGTTGGAGACCCCGAGAATCGTCTTCACATAGGGGATATGCTGCTTGATCAGCCGGAGCGCTTCAATGGTTTCCACCGCCCCGCCCACATAGTTGGCATCTCCGGTTGCGCAGGGGAAAACCAGCGGATCGATGATGATATCTTCGGGCGCAATTCCGTACTTGCTGGTGAGTAAGTCGACCGAACGCTGCGCCACGGCCAGCTTACGCTCCCTGGTAAACGCCTGCGCCTGGAGTTTATCCTCATCAATGGTACCCACCACCAGCGCCGCGCCGAAATCGCGAGCCGCCGGACAGACACGTTCAAACTTCTCTTCGCCATCTTCCAGGTTGATGGAATTGATGATGCTCTTGCCCTGGCAGTAAGTGAGCGCCAGTTCAATCGCCTTCGGATCGGTGGTGTCGATCATAATCGGCGCGCGAACGATGCGGATCAACTTGTCATAAAACGGGGGAATGTCATCGATCTCTTCCCGATCTGTGCTCTGCAGGCAGACATCCACAATGTGCGCGCCGTTTTTCACCTGCCTGCGCGCGATCTCGACGGCTTCTTCCCACTTTTCATCCGCGATCAGCTTCTTGAAGGCACGCGATCCAATGACGTTCGTGCGCTCGCCGACAATCAGCGGACGGCTGCTCTCGTCGGCTTCCACCAGGTCGACGCCCGAGTAATACGCGCGATGACGCCGGCCCGGAATCACCCGCGGCTGGTAGCGTTCCGCCATCTTCGCGATGGCGCGAATATGCTCATCCGTGGTCCCGCAGCATCCACCGACTATATTCAGCCACCCGTGCCTGGCGAACCGCTCCAGTTGATCGGCGAGCGACTGCGGCGTCTCCGGATATGTGCCGTCGGGGTTCGGCAAACCCGCGTTGGGATAGCACGACACGGCCACCGGGGACATCTCGCTGATGGTGCGGATGTGGTCTGTCATGAACTCCGGGCCGGTGGCGCAGTTCAGCCCAATCGAGAACAGGTCGGCGTGTTCGATGGATGCGATCAGCGCTTCGGCGGCTTGTCCGGCGAGCATGGAACCCGTCGCCTCGATCGTGCCGGAGATCATGATGGGCAGGCTGCGGCCGGTCTGCCGCTCGACGCGTTTGACGGCTAAAATGGCGGCTTTGATGGTACACGTGTCGTTACTTGTTTCTACGAGGAATGCATCCACTCCCCCATCGGCGAGGCCGCGCGCCTGCTCATAGAATCCGGCGACTAACTCAGGGAACGTGATGCCTCCCTGTAGGCTGATTACCTTAGTGGTGGGTCCGATCGATCCGGCCACAAAACGAGGTTTGGCCGGAGTATGAAATTCGTCCACGGCCTGCCGCGCGAGGCGCGCCGCTTCCAGGTTCAGATGGTAGGCTTGGTCCGTAATGCCATACTCGGCGAGAACGATGGGTGATGAGCCGAACGAATTGGTCTCGATAATATCCGAACCCGCGCTCAGATACGCGCGGTGGATCTTAAGGATAACGTCGGGCCGCGTAACCACCAGGTTCTCGTTACAGCCTTCGAGCGAAGGTCCGCCGAAATCGTCGGCACTCAGATTGGCGTCCTGCAGCATCGTACCCATGGCGCCATCGAGCACAAGGATGCGGGTAGCGATGGCGTCGTGAAACGCTTTCAAGCGCTCTACTGGATTAGTCACGGGATAAACTCCTATTGTAACAAGGGTTTACGTGATCACCGACAAAGGCCTCTGCCCGCTGTGCGCTTTCAAACGCGAGATCCGGAACGACCGTGGCTCGGTATTTATCCTGTGCCTCAGGTCTTTTGAGGAGCCGGAATACCCGAAGTATCCCCGATTACCCGTGCTAGCGTGCAAGGGATTTACCGCCGCATGCTTAGATGATTTCCTTCATCACTAGGCCGTGACGCAGACGGTGAGCCGATTGGGGACGTCTCATGGACGCCGCGATCGAATTACCCGGAGCGCAGGAGGCGGAGTCTGGGATTGCATGAAGGAAATCTCGGGCATCCCCGCTTCCGCCCCGAATCGTGCCCGAGGATCAAAAAGAGGGCACGGAAGTCCTGTAATTAAATTCCCACTCGTGCCGATAACCCTACAGAGCTCAAGCTGACCGACCTGTCGGATTGAAACGAAACATCTCCGGAGATAGGGAAAACATAAATGATAAAGCAGAACACAGAGACCCACGCCAACGGCGCCCCCCCGGTGCCGAGCCGTTTGGCTATGAACCGCCTTGGACCGCAAAAGCGCTCGGCGACACCAACCCCGCTGAAAACCGCAGACCAGAACGGGTACGGCGAAGATATCGGCCAAAGCCGAATCGCCGCCAAGAAACTGGCGGAAGAGAAGGCGCGCGCTCGGACCGTGGCCCGCGCGCAAGCCGTGGCGGAGAAACTGGCCACCGCTACCGATCAGGTATCGAGCGCCATCGCCGAGGCTACCGGCGCGGTGGAAGAACTCGAAAAGACCATGCATACCATCGCGGCGGGTGCGGACCAGTCATCGGCCGCGGCAGAGGAGTCCCGCGCCGCGATTAACCAAATCGAGAAGGCCTCGGACAATGCCAACGCCCGCGCGGAAGTTTCCCTGCGAAAGGTGAACGAGATGCAAACGCTGGCCCGGTCGACCACCGCGGATATTGAGGCCCTGATCAAAGGCGTCGGAGACGCTGCGGATGCGAACATCGAGTCGGCAAAAATGATCGCCGAGTTGGAGCGCCAATCCGAGGAAATCGGCAAAATTGTCCATGCCGTGACGCGGATCGCCGATCAGACCAACCTGCTGGCGCTGAACGCGGCAATCGAAGCTGCCCGGGCTGGGGAACATGGGAAGGGATTCGCCGTGGTGGCCGACGAAGTGCGCAATCTCGCTGAGATCAGTGAGAAGAGTGCGCGCGGCATCCAGGAAGTCGTTAACGAAATCCAGAATCAGGTCAAGGTGGTTGCCGGGGACACGGAAGCGGCGGGCAAGAAGGGTCGCGAGGAGGTGGAGAAGGCCAAGGTCATCACGCAGGATCTTCTGAAGATTGTCGCCGATTTTGAAGAGATCCAGGTAAATTGCGCGGAGGTCCAGAAGAATGCAACAGAGTCTCTGGCCGGCGCCAAGAGTTACCTGAGGGGCGCCGAGGAGATCGCCGCGGCCGCGGAGGAAGCGACAACCGCGTGCGAGGAAGCGCAGAAATCAACACAGGAGCAGTCTAAAGCCTACTCCGAGATGAGCGATGCCGCGCGCTCGCTGGCTGAAATGGCGGAGACATTGAAAACCTCAACCAACGCCCAGAAGTCCGCTGAAGAACTGGCTGCTACCGCCGAAGAGCTCTCCACCAATGCGGAAGAGTTGAAAGCGTCTTCTCAGCAAATCTCGACCGCAATCGAACAGATCAACAAGGCAGCCGGCGCTCAGGCCAAGGCTGCCGAAGCTTCTAACGCTCTAGGCGCTCAACTGCGGCATGCGGCAAAAGTGATGGGAGACCGCGCGGAATTGAGTATTGAGAAAGCTCTGGCCACACAAAAGCTTCTAGCGAGCAACAAGTTGAACGTGGATACGTTGATTGTCAACGTCGGTAAGAGCGCCGATTCGGCCGGCGAATCCGCCAGGAACATCCTTGAGCTTGAGGAACGGACGCGACGGATCGACAAAATTGTCGATGCCATCGTAATGGTGACTGTCCAGACCAAGATGCTTGCGGTGAACGGCAACGTCGAAGCCGCGCGAGCCGGAGAATACGGCCGGGGCTTCTCGGTCGTTGCCGGCGATATTCGGTCCCTGGCCAACGAAAGCAGCGAAAACGCGGACAAGATCAAAGACCTGGTCAAGAATGTCCAGACGCAGATCAGCAAGGTTGCCGGTGACATCGACCAGGCAGGGACCAAAGGGAGAGCCGAAGTGGAACGCGCCAGAATTTCAACCGCGAACCTCGATCGCATTGCGAAAGAATCCGATGTCGTCGTAGCGGACATCCGGGAAATCGCAAAGGGTTCCGGTGAGGCTGCCGCTGGCCTTGAACAGGCCGGTAAGGCCAGCCAGCAGATCGCCGCCGCCGCCGAGGAAACCGGGCGCGCATCCACCGAAGCAGCCAGCGCCTCTGAACAAGGGTTGAAGGCCGCTCAGGAGATCGCCCAGGCCATTGAAGATATCGCGTCACAGGCCGATGAATTGCAAAACGGGTAGCCGGTAGAGGCGTTTTCATTGAGGGAGAATCGTTATGCAAACAGAAACTCTACAACAATCCGCCGGCCTGAAAGACGAAAGCCAACTGGTCACGTTCCTATTGAAGGACGAGGAATTTGGCTTCGATATCATGTCGGTCCAGGAAATCATTCGCCTTCCCAAGATGGCGAAAGTCCCCCGCACACCCGCCTACGTGGACGGCATCGCCAATTTGCGCGGCGTCGTCCTCCCGGTCATCGATATGCGCACGCGTTTCGGTATGGAACGGGCGCAGGAGACGGATCGCACCCGGGTATTGGTTGTCGACATCGACGGCGTCAAGACCGGCCTGCGCGTGGATCGCGTGAAACAGGTGACCCGCGTGCTCCGCAGCGAGATCGAACCCCCGCCGGCGGCGATTCGCGGAACAACGTCGGACTACCTCGAAGGAGTTGTGAAACTCGACAAAGGGCAGCGCATCGTAATGGCCCTGAATGCCGCCCAGGTCTGCGAAATCGGCGTTTCCAGCAAGCCGGAGTCAGGAAGCGGCGCGGCTTCGGGCTCGAAGGCGGAATCCGGCAAGTCGCCGGACAAATCCACGAACGCCGATGCGGAAGTGCAGAAAATGGTCACCTTTCGCATCGCAAAAGAGGAATTCGCCTTCCACATGGAACATGTCCGTGAGATTCTGCGCGTGCAGACTCCCAACCAGGTTCCAGATGTTCCCGACTACGTGCTGGGAGTACTCACCGTTCGCGGTCAAATCCTCCCGGTCATCGATCTGCGGCGATTGCTCCAGCAGCGTTCTCTCGCCGACGAGTTCGCCGATAGCTGCCGGCCCCTTCGCGAGGAGTATGAACGCTGGATTGACCTGACAGAGGCGGCTTTCGCCGGCGGGTCACATTCGAAAGTGGAGAGTTCAATCACTGAAAACCTCCGAAAGTGGATCACCGACACCAACAGTTCCAGCCAGTTGCTGATGGAGGCGTTAGCCAAGGCGCGAGCGGCAAATGAAAAAGTGATCAATCAGCTTCAGGCTCGGGCCAGGAACGAAGAGCGCGGCGATCGCGACGCGGCCGGCGCTTGCGCGGAGGAGGCACTCTCCGGGGCGCGGGAAACGGTAGTGGCGTTGCACCGGTTTGAGCAACAGATAGCGGAAAACATCCAGGAAGACCAGCGCATCATCGTGGTGGATGCCGAGGGCTTCGTTCTCGGGCTGGTTGTGGATCACGTTCATGAGGTGCTAAACGTACCCAAGAGCCTGATGGAACCGCCCCCTCGGATCACCTCCACCGGCGGAATGGAGCTGTCGGGAGTGGCCAAACTGGACGACGGTTCGCGCTTGATCATGTTGCTGGACGTGGCCAATCTGATGAAAGATCAGAAGCTGAAGGATGTTCAGAGCTCCTCGATCCAGACCGTGGAGACGAAGAAACACGGTGACTTAGGAAGCTCTGGTTCGGGCAAGCAGGAGCTCAGCGAAGTACAGCTCGTGACCTTTATGCTGGGACCCGAGGAATACGGTGTCCCAATCTCGCAGATCCAGGAAATCGACCGTCTTTCCAACATCACCAAGGTGCCTAAGGCCGCAAAATTCATCGAGGGCATCACGAATCTGCGCGGCGAGGTAATCCCAGTGCTGGATACGCGGAAGCGCTTTGAACTCGCAGTCAAGCAGCCCGACGACCGCACGCGCATCATCATCGTGGATCTCGGCGGCACCAAAACGGGACTGGTGGTGGACTCCGTACGGGAGGTTCTGAATCTCGCCAAGAAGGACATCGCCCCACCACCGGATGCAATCGGTTCGGGAATCGATCAACAGTTCATTTCCGGGATTGGGAAGGTGGATTCCGGCAAACGGATGATCGTGCTGCTTGACGTGGAGAGAATTCTCTCCCGGCAGGAATATGCTCTTCTTTCCCAAGTAACGAAGTAGCTCCAACCAAAACCGGGACCGGTTCGGTCCGTTCCCGGATTTTATTAGAACAACAAATGGGCAGAATACGTGTACTGATAGCGGACGATTCCGCTTTAATGCGGCAGACCCTCAAACGAATTGTCGTGGAATCAGCCGACCTCGATCTGGTAGGCCTCGCTCGCGATGGGGAGGATGCGCTGGCGAAGGCCAGGGAACTGCGGCCCGATGTCGTTTCGATGGACATCAATATGCCGAAGCTGGACGGAATCACCGCGCTTCAGATGATCCTGCAGGAGAAGATCTGTCCTGTCGTGATGGTCTCGTCGCTCACTCAGCGCGGCGCGGCGACTACCTTCGAGTGCCTGGAACTGGGCGCCTTCGATTTTGTTGCCAAACCGGATGGCACGGTCTCATCCAACATGGGCGCCGTGGCGGAAGAACTCGTCAACAAACTCAAAGCCGCGGCATCAAGGGGCATCGTCAACCGGCTGCAACGAAGCCGTGAGCGCCGCCAGCCTCGGACCCCGCTGCGCGCCACGTTCGAGGATGTCACGCGGAAAAGCGCGGTAGCGATTGGAATTTCAACCGGTGGACCGGCGACCTTGCAGGATGTACTCCCCTTCATCCCGGCCGATGTGCCCGCCAGCATCTTCCTGGTTCAGCATATGCCCCCGGCGTTTATTGCGTCCTTTGCCAAGCGCCTCGACGACCACTGCGCGCTCAAAGTTGTGGAAGGTCGTTCGGGAATGCCCGTGCAACCGAGCGTCTGCTATGTGGCGCCGGGCGGAATGCATCTGTGCCTGCACCGCAAAATTTCGGGCGAGGTAGTGATCCGTACCCCAACCACACCGGCGACGCTATTCGTACCCTCGGTAGGCGTCATGATGGAGTCGGTCTTGAATATCTACGGCAGCGACACTGTTGGCGTCCTGATGACCGGCATCGGAGACGACGGCGCGGACCAGATGGTCGCGATCAGGCACGCGGGCGGATACACCATCGCCGAGAGCGAGCAAACGGCCGTGGTTTACGGCATGCCTCGCGAGGCGGTCGAAAGAGGCGGCGCCTGCGTGGTGGCCCCGAGCCACCAGATTCCGGGTGAAATTCTGAGGGCCGTTCGAAGGACGAAACAATGACCAGCCTTACTGAGTGCATAGAAAAGTTAGGATGCCTGGACGAAACGGAACGCGCGTACGCCGCGGAAGATCTCGGGTACCTGAATGTCCCTGAGGCTGTTCCGCACCTGCTGGAACGATTACCGCGCGAGTCTTCGATGGCAGTACGGGAGGCCATCTTTCAAGCGTTGACCAGAATGGATGGAGAGCCGGCGATCGAAGGTTCCGTTCATCTGCTCAATAGCGACGATCCCCAGATCCGCAACCAGGCGGTGGTTGTATTGCGCGGCAAAGTCCCCCGGTCGATTCCTTTCCTGAATGCGGTGATGCGAGATGGCAATAAAGACTTGCGGAAACTCGTTTTGGACGCGCTGGGCGGCGTGCAGACCGATGACGCCAGAGAAATCTATACGGCTGCGCTCTCGGATCCGGACCAGAATGTGGTCATCACGGCCGTCGAGAACCTGGGCAGAATTCGCGCGAAAGAGTTTCGGACCCGCATTGAGGGCCTGCTCCAGGCGGACTCGCATCCTATGCTCACCGGCGCCTGTCTGGAGGCTCTGGTTGGGATTGGCGAAGCGTCTTCGCTCGATGCTATCCGCCGGATTCTTCCGGACTTGGAGGCGCTACCGGACTTCCTGCTTGCGGCCTGTCTGAAGGCGATTGGCGCACTTGGAACGGCGCGGGAATTCGCCGAGGTTGGGAATCTATTGCTGGTACGCGGGCATCACCTTCGTCCCGCAATGCTGAACGCATTGAAAGCAATCTATTCGCGTTGCCCGTCAGCCGGTCCCGACAAGAAGCTGTTGTCGGCCTTACGAGCCTTGATTGAGAATGGCGATCCACCTCTTTGCCGCTATCAGGCAGTGCAGACGCTGGGCCTTTGGGCCGATCACGAGGATGTCTCCGCGTTCCTCGTCTCCTGCCTGTCGAGTGGCGAGCGGTTGGTCCGCCTTGCAGCGGCGGAATCCCTTTGCAGAACCGAACAACCCGGATTGAAGTCCGTTCTGGCGGCTCGCGCGTTCGATGAATCCGATGAGGAGGTTTTGCAGGCCCTCGGCTGCTAACGAACTATCATGGCGGACCTTTCGGTCGAACAATTTCAGAAGCTGAGCCAGCACATCTACCAGAAGCTGGGGTTGTATTTCGATGACAAGAAGATCTACTTTCTGAAAACGCGAGTTGCCAGGCGCATGGCGGCCTTGGGCCTGGACAAGGCCCAGGATTATCTGTTCCTGGTCGCCTACGCCGACCCGGAAGGCCAGGAGATGCAGGCGCTGGCCAATCTGATCACAACCAACGAAACCTACATGTTCCGCGAGTACGATCAGTTACAGGCCTTCGCCAACCATTGCTTGCCGGAGGTGCTATCGGCTAAGCAGGCGCGCGGAGAGAAGAGATTAAGAATCTGGTCCGCCGGATGTTCATCGGGAGAAGAAGCGTATACCCTGGCCATGATCCTTCAGGAAGTTTTCCCGCAGGCTCAGTCCTGGGACTGTGAGATCGTCGCGACCGATATCGACGAGAACATGCTGGCGAAAGTCAGGGCGGGACGCTATGGACAACGTTCGGTTAACGACGTTCCCGACGAATACAAGGATAAATATCTCACTGGAAATGGTGAAGAGTATGTGGTCCGCAAGAGAACAGCGGCCCTGGTTCAGCCCGTCCATTTGAACCTGCACGACCGGATGGCGATGCGGGCAATGCGCGGCTTCGATTTCATCTTTTGCCGCAACGTATTGATCTATTTTGACGATCTCTCACGCAAGTCGGTTGTCGATCAGTTCTACGCGGCACTCAATCCAGGAGGCTACATCTTCCTGGGGCACTCCGAATCGGTCGGGCGCGTGACGACGGCGTTCAAGTTGAAGCGTTTTGAAAATCATTTGGTTTATCGCAAGGAATAGCGCTGTGGAAATAAAGAAAACGATCCTCATTGTGGACGACTCGGAGTTCGTGAGGAATTATCACTCCTACATATTGGAGCAGGCTCACTACCAGGTAATCACTGCCGTGGACGGCAATGACGGACTGGAAAAGCTATACACGAATCCCTGCGACCTGGTTCTCACCGACATCAACATGAGCAATATGGATGGCTACGAGTTCATTCGGCGGGTTCGCGCCGAGGCGCAGTACAGCGGCCTGCCGATCATCATCGTGTCTACGGAAAGCGAAGCCAAAAACAAAATGAAAGGATTCGATGCCGGCGCTAATCTCTACATCGTCAAACCCAGCACTCCGGAAATGATGGTCGAGAACATTCGTATGATTTTGCCCGCCAATTGAGTAGCCCGAGAGAGGACGAAACGAATGCCATTTTCAATCGCGGGCACGGAGGGCAAGCAAATTCTGAAGCTCGAAGGAGAAGTGACCATCCGGCATGCCCAGGATCTCGCTTCTCAATTGGGGGAAAGGCTGGAAGACGGGACACCCGTGATCGTAGACACGGCGCGCCTGGATGGGCTTGACACCTGCATCCTTCAATTACTCTATTCACTGAGCAAGACGGTCTCAGAGCTTTCCTTCGACAATCCGTCGGATGCTTTTATTCGCGCTGTGGAGCGCTGCGGCATGAGGCGCGAGTTACTCGGGGCAAGAGAGGATTTGTGAAAACGATCATGACGGTGGATGATTCGGCGAGTCTTCGCCAAATGGTCAGCTTTGTTCTGCGAAGCGGCGGCTACGAAGTTGTAGAAGCGGTGGATGGAGCGGATGCGTTGTCCAAGCTAAAGGGCCAGGATCTTCACCTTGTCTTAAGTGACATCAATATGCCGAAGATGGACGGTCTCGAATTCACGCGCCAGCTTCGGGCCATGCCCGATTATAAGTTCGTCCCCATCGTTCTGTTGACCACGGAATCGCATGCAGACAAGAAACAGCAGGGCAAGGCAGCGGGCGCAACCGCCTGGATTGTCAAACCCTTCACCCCGGACCAGCTCCTGGCGGTGGTGAAAAAGGTGATGCGCTAAGGCCGCTGGCCAGGCGAAACCGGAAACAGGTAGAGAACTATGTCAGTAGACGTTATGGAGCAGATGCGGGGCGTCTTCAGGGCGGAGGCGCGGGACCTGCTGATTGAGCTCGACGATGCGCTCCTTGCACTGGAGACGGAGGCGGGAGATTCTACGCTGGTGAACCGGGTGTTCCGCGCCATTCACACGATCAAAGGATCGGGCGCAACAGCGGGATTCAGGCACCTTGCCGGATTCGCTCACACGATGGAGGAGGCCTTCGATCTGGCGCGCGACCGCCGGCTCGCAGTCACGCCGGAATTGATCGATTGCGGGCTGAAGGCCTGCGATGTGATCCGGCTGATCGTCGAGGAGGAGTCGGACGGAGCGATGGTGAGCGGCGAGGCCGAAGTCACTGAGGCGTTCGCACAACTATTGCCAAAGAACGGGAACCGGGTCGCCGAGCAACCGGTGGAACTGAAGCCGAAAGCCCGGAGCCGCGCAGCCTTTGAGATCGTCATAAAGCCGAACCGCGAGGTGTTCTATTCCGGGGCGGACCCCGTCACTTTGCTCGACGATCTGCGTGATCTGGGGTCGGCGCATGTCACGGCCCATACGGACCAGGTGCCGCCGTTATCTTCACTTGAGGCGGATCATTGCTATCTCTGGTGGAGTATTCTTCTGGTCTCTGACCGGGATCAGGCTTCCATCCAGGAAGTATTCGTCTTCGTAGAGGACGAATGTGAAATACGTATCCGGCTGCTGGAGGACCAGGGCGGGACCGTTGCCCTTCTCGGCTCCGTACCACCGGAAGCCTTCGGTCTATTTAAGGCAGAGTGCGAAGACCACCTGGAGCGGATTGAAGCCGACGCCCTTGCGTTGGAGGAGAACCGCGAGTCGCAGGACAACCTCGATTCTCTTTTCCGCAGCATCCACAGCATCAAAGGCAATGCCGGTGTGTTGTTGGGCCACGCCAGGAGCGGCGACCTTGTCGACAGTCATCCACTGCAATTGCTCTTCCGGGTCGCTCACGGATTGGAGTCCCATCTCGATCCGTTCAGAGAAATCGGCGCAGGACAGGTCCCGGACGAAACCGTCCAAACCGCGCTGGAGACGTGCGACGCAATCCGAACGCTGTTGGGGAACCTCACGCACAACGGCGCCGGCGGACCCGTATCGCCGGAGTTGCTCGACCGTTTGGGAATCGAGGCCCACATTCCGAAAAGTAACCCGCCCGGGGATGGACGAGACGCCGCATTTCAGAACACCACGTCACAATGCCTCGAAATGATCGAAGGTTGCCTCAGACGCCTGGATGCTGAAAGCGGGCCTACGGGACCGGTGCTGGAAACCTATCTCCGCGGACTGAAGACGCTATCGACGGCTGCCCAGTACCGGAATTGCACCCAGCTGGAAGAACCGGTGGCGGAACAGCTCCGAATCCTGGATTCCGCGATGAGAACCGGCGGAATACTGGGAAGTGAAGATCACCGAGCCCTTGCAAGGGCCTTTCGCGCGGCTTGTTCCGTTCTCGACCGCGTTTCACCGGCTGGCGAGAGCACCCCGGCTCCAGAGCCTGAGTGTGTTGCGAGACCTCAAGCGAAAGCGCCTGCCGAACAAACGGGAGTCACCGCCTCGCCTTCAACGATTCGAATCGAACAGGATAAATTGGATCGCCTGATGAGGATCGTTGGTGAACTTCTGGTCGCGCGCGGGACATTCCCGCTGCTCGTACAGAAATTGAACGAGGGCGCAGAGAGCGCGGGAGTGGTGAAGGACCTGAAGGAGGCTGGATCGAACATTTCCCGCATCGCAGACGAACTCCAGACGAGCGTCATGTCGATTCGAATGCTCCCGGTCAAAACGGTTTTCCAGAGATTCCCCCGCCTGGTGCGAGATCTCGCGCGATCTCTCGGCAAGGAGGTTCGGCTCGTCATCGATGGAGAAGGAATCGAACTGGACAAGACAATCCTCGAACAGATTGGCGATCCGCTGGTTCACGTGATCCGCAATTCCGTCGACCATGGGATTGAACTGCCGGAAGAACGCCGGGCTAAAGGGAAGGACCCGGCTGGGCAATTGACGTTGAAGGCCTACCACGAGGCGGGTGGCGTCGCGCTTGAGATCACCGACGACGGCAAGGGGCTCGACGCCGCCGCTCTCAAGCGGAAAGCCGTCGAGAAGGGTTTGCTGACACCGGAAGCCGTTGCCGGTATGAGCGACGAAGCTGCGTTCCAGTTGGTGTTCCTACCTGGGTTGACCACCGCGGCCAAGGTCACCGACGTTTCTGGCCGCGGAGTCGGGATGGATGTCGTCCGCAGCAACGTCCGAAACCTGCAGGGCACAATCGAGATTCATTCAAAGCCAGGCAAAGGCACCACCCTCCTGATGAAGCTCCCTACCAGTCTCATGATTTCAAAGGGGATCTTGCTGCAGGCGGGAACCGAGGAGTATATCCTCCCGCTCAGTAACATACGGGACATGGTGAAGCTGCCTCTCGAAGATGCTCACGTATATCGTGGACTCACCCTCGCGCAGGTGCGAGGCACAATTTACACCATATTCGGCCTTGCTGAAATGTTGGGGCTTACCCCGGTGAAAACGCCGGAGCTTTCGGTCGCAATCGTCGAAGCAGGCACGATGAAATATGGCCTTGTGGTCGATAGGTTTCTCACTGAAGTGGAGGTGCTGGTGAAACCGCTGACGGGCGGCCTGGCGCAATGCAAAGAGTTTCAGGGCGCAGCCATCATGGGCGACGGCCGGGTAGTCCTGGTCCTGAATGCGCTCGAGTGCCACAGCCTCGATCGAGCTTTATGCAATTAGTTGTTGGGCCGTACGCGCCCCGGGGTCAACTGGCGAACTGAATGCTGATGATGGAATTTCAGGCGCCCTGAAAGGGCGCGCGCGCTTCGCGGTAACTTGTAGAGATGGGTTCGGGTTCGGAAGAGGCTCTGGAGAAGGCGGTTGCGCAGCTCCGCGAAGTGCGCGCGGAGATCGCCAAAGTGATCGTCGGGCAGGATAGCGTTGTCGAGGGCGTGCTGATCTGCCTGATTGCCGGGGGTCACGTTCTGCTGGAAGGCGTCCCGGGGCTGGGCAAAACAACCCTGTTACGAACCCTTTCTCGGGCCCTGCACCTGAAGTATTCGCGGATTCAGTTCACGCCAGACCTGATGCCCGGTGACATTGTGGGCAGCATGGTGGCGGAATCCGACGATCGCGGGCACAAGTTTCTGCGCTTCCAGCCGGGGCCAATCTTCGCCAACCTCGTGCTGGCTGACGAGATCAATCGAGCGACACCGAAGACGCAGTCGGCTCTGCTGGAGGCTATGCAGGAGCACACCGTCACCAGCGGCAACACCACGCATGAACTGGAATTGCCGTTTCTGGTGATGGCCACGCAGAATCCGATCGAGATGGAAGGCACTTATCCACTGCCCGAAGCGCAGCTCGACCGCTTTCTGATGAAGATCCTCGTCACCTATCCTTCGAGGGAAGATCTGACGCGCATTGTGGAACGAACCATTCAGCGGGAAGAGGCGCAGGTGGAGGCCGTTCTCGACCGGGATTCAATTTTGCAAGTGCGCAGCGTGGCGCGGCAGGTGCTGGTGGCGCCGCATGTTCGGGAATATGGAATTCAGCTCGTGATGGCGACGCAGCCGGAGCAGCCCGAATCCGCGGACGTGGCGCGCAAGTATATAAGGTATGGGAGTTCGCCGCGCGGCGCGCAGGCTCTGGTGGAATGCGGGCGCGTGCTGGCGCTCATGCACGGGCGTTATCATCTGAGCACCGATGACGTTCAGGCCGTCGCGCCGGCGGTTCTGCGGCATCGCATTATTTTGAACTTCGATGCTCACGCGGATGGCGAGACGCCTGAGACGCTGCTGGGCGCCATTATCAAGGGCGTCACGGCGCGGGCGGCCATCGCGTAGGTGATGAGTATAGGTAATGAGCGTAGGCCATGAGCGATGACTAATGCCCGAACCGCTCCTTGACCGCCAGTTCCTCGAAAAGCTGGAGCGGCTCACCATCTACTGGCAGAAGTCTTTCGCCGGGCTGGTGGGCGGCCACAATCCCTCGCGTTTTGCCGGTGGCGGCCAGGAGTTTCTGGATCATCGCAATTTTCATCAGGGGGACGACCTTCGCGCCGTCAACTGGCGCGCCTATCTCCGGCTGGAAAAGCTCTTCCTCAAGATGTTTCAGATTGAGCCACGCGTTCCGGTGCAGGTGCTTCTGGATTCCAGCGCGTCGATGGGGTTAGGCGATGGCGTCAAATTCGATTACGCGCGGAAGTTGGCTGGCGCGCTCGCTTACGTGGGCCTGGTGCGCCTCGACACGCTGACGATCGTGCCGTTCTCCGCGCGGCTCGGGGAAGCCAAACGTTGCGGGGGTGGGCGCCATCGCTTCAGTCCAGTCGCCACCTATCTGGAGCGCTTGCAGGCGGGCGGCAAGACCGACTTCTACGAAATCGCCAAGGAATACATGAGCTCGCGCCCGCAGCGCGGCCTGCTGATTATCATTTCCGATTTCCTGGACGATCAGGGTTGCGAACGGGCTCTCCAGTATCTGGCCGACTTTGGCCACGAGCTTTCCCTGATCCAGATCTGGAAGGACGACGATCGTGTTCCTCCCTGGGCCGGGGAACTGGAGTTAGTGGATGCGGAATCCGGCCAGGAAATGCGTGTTGAGTTTGACGACGCCGCGCGTGCGGAGTATACCCGCCAGTTCGATGAATACTCTGCCGCGCTGAAGCAGCTTGCTTTACGCAACGCGGGACGCTACGTGAGCGTCTCAACCTCAAGGCTTCTGGAAGATGTGCTGTTTGACGACATGATTCGTGCCCGGGGCGTGGCCTGATGTTCTTTCTGAACCTGGGGTGGGGAGAGTGGCTGATCGCCGCAGGCGCGGTTTCCGCGTTTACCGTAGCGCTGTACCTGCTGGACAGGTCACGCCGCAGACAGGTGGTTTCGACCCTCCGCTTCTGGACGCAGGCGAATCAGCCGGTGCAAACTTCGCGGCGGCGCATGATCCGGCAGCCTTTATCGCTGCTGCTGCAATTGGCCGGAATTCTGCTTTTGCTGCTGGCCATTGCGCAGCCGCGAATTGGTAATCCCTTCTCCCGGCCTGGATACGATGTGCTCATTCTCGATACGTCGGCGTGGATGTCCGCCCGTCCTTTAGGGGGGCGTCCTCTCATCGATACGGCTCGCCGGCGAGCCGCCGAGTGGCTGTCGGCTGTGCCGGCGGGCGATCGCGTCATGCTGGTGCGCGCCGATGCCCTGGCCACTCCAGCCACGGCTTTTGAATCCGATCGCAGCCGCGTGCGCGCTGCCATTGCGGCTTCTGAACCAGGAGCCACAGCGCTCGATCTCACCGGCGCGATTCAATTTGCGAGGCGCGCGCAATCCATGCAGCACGCCGGTGGCGAAGTGGCTTATGCAGGCAGCGGCCGCGTTCGAAATACCCAAGACGCCGCAGTTATCGACGGGAAAGGCTTACGATGGATCAACGTCCCGGATCAAATCGAAAACGTTGGCCTGCGGAGCGCCAGCATCGCGCGGTCGCCCGCTGAGAACGGGGCTTGGGACGTGCTGGTCACCACGCGGAACTACGGTCTTCGAGCGCATACCGTCAATCTCACGGTGGGGTTCGATCACGCGCCGGTGGGCATGAGGGTGCTCACCATGGCGCCGGGCGCGGAGCAGGAATCGGCGTTCACCGTGCATGCCAGGCAAGCCGGGTTGCTGGAAGCGCGAATCACGCCGGGCGATGCTTTTCCGGATGACGACCGCGCCGAGATTCTGATTCCAGCGTTGCCTCGCTTGCAGATAGTCGTCTATACCGCGCACCCTGAAGTGGTTCGGCCTTTGCTCACGGCGAACGCCCTGGTGGAGGCGCAATTTCGCGCGCCGGAACAATATAAGGGTGACAATCACAACGTAGATACCATCTGGATCGACCCGCCCGCAGCCGATTCTCCGGTGCGTGTTGTGAAGACGGTCCGCGATCCTCAAGGCATTCGATGGACGCCGGAGGACGGGCTCGGCGCAGGGCTTCGCGCGCGCGATGTGAAGTTGGGCGCAGCATCGATCTTCGCCACGAATCCAGGCGATATCGCGGTTGCCTCCGTGGATGACGGGCCCGTGATTGTCGCTCGCCCCGGCAAGCAGAAGACCGTGGTGATCGGCTTCGATCCCGGCGCAGCGGGGACGCGCTACCAGCTTGCGATTCCTCTGGTGTTCGCGAACATTCTGCGCTGGATCAACCCGCAAGCGTTCCAACACAGCGGCGTCACCCTGCAGGCCGCCGGTTCCGCTCTGGCGCCGTTTCCAGACGACGGGCCCGCGGAAGTGAAGCGCGCGGATGGAACGCCGGTTCCGTTCACTGTGGATCACCACACGCTTCATTTTTTCAGCGGGAGCCGGCAGAGTATTCGCGTCATCACTCCTGGGCGCGAACAGGATTACGCGCTCACGCTTCCGGAAATGTGGGATACGCGGTGGTATCCGCCGGTCGGTGTGATTCGCGGCTTGCCGCATGGTGCGTCGAACGGGTCGGATGCGCCGCGTGAGGTTTGGCCCTGGCTGGCTATTTTAGGCGCAGCGTGTCTGGCTGCCGAATGGATGCTTTATGCACGGCTGCGGCGTGCGCGCCTGAAAGCCGTGCCTGCGCCCGTCCCGTTGAGGAGGGTTTCATGACCTTCGCGAACCCGGCGCTGCTGCTTCTGCTGGTGCTTCCGGCGGCTTGGATTGTGTTGGCCTGGCGCAATTCCCCTCGCCCGATTTTACTGGTCTTGAAGGCGGCTGGAATTGCCGCCGTGATCGTGGCGCTCTCCCAGCCTGTGATCACTTATGCGGATCCGAAGGTTGCCGTCGCAGTGCTGGCCGATACGTCTTTGAGCGTCACCTCGGATGACTTGGCGGCTGCTTCCAAAACTGCGGGCGCCATTGAGAGAGCCCGTGGGTCGAACCTGGTGACCGTGTTTCCTTTTGCGAGAAGCACGCGCAGCCTGACGCCGTCCGAAGCGCGCACCGGCAAGCTCGAACATTCGACCGGGGATGCGGGCCGCGCCACCAATCTTGAGGGCGCCATTCGAGACTCCGTTTCGGCTTTGCCGGCGGACGCGGTGCGCCGTGTGGCGCTGATCACGGACGGCAATGAGAACCTGGGCAGCGTGACGCGCGCGGCCTGGCAGGCGGAGCAACTCGGCGTCGCCATTGATACTTTTCCCTTGGCGGGCCGCACGCGGCCCGCGTTGCGGGTGGAATCCGTCTCCGCGCCGGAACAGGTGTTCAGCGGAGAGCGCTTCCCTGTGGAATTGACCCTCACCTCTCCGGAAGCCACCAGCGCCGCGGCGGAATTTCAAGCGGAAGGGCGCAAGCTCGGCTCCCAGCCGCTGTCTCTGGTCCCCGGCGAAAATCACGTTACCCTGCGGGCCGACTTGAACACGACCGGCGCCGTTGAACTTTCAGGTACCATCAAAACCAATCAATCCGACGGCGCGCCGTTCGAGTATGCGATGACGGTGCGGCGCCCGCGCGTTCTGGTCATGTCGGATGACCCGGCCGCCGCGGATGCGCACCTCATCCAGATCCTGGCCGCGAACCAGTTCGATGTCGAGCACGGTTCGCATGCCCTTCCCGCCGATCTTTCCTCTTACCAGCTCGTCATCTATAACAACTGGAACATGGAAAGCATCGCATCGCCGGAACAGACGCGCCTCGAAGCGTTTGAACAGCAGGGCGGGGGCTTGCTCTGGATCGCCGGTGAAAAGAACGTTTACGTGGACCCCAAGGGCGCACCGGAAACGCCCCTGGCGCGCGCGCTCCCAGCCAAACTCGCCCCGCCGCAATCGCCCCAGGGAACCTGCGTGATTCTCATCATCGATAAGTCTTCGTCCATGGAAGGCAAGAAGATGGACCTGGCGCGCCTCGCTTCCATCGGCGTGGTGGAAAATCTGAAGCCTGAGGATTGGGTGGCTGTTCTGATCTTCGATAACTCGTTCCAGTGGGCGGTGCCATTGCGCAAAGCGGAAGACCGCTCCCAAATCGAGCGCCTGATTAGCGGCATTACTCCTGACGGCGGTACCCAGATCGCTCCGGCCCTGGCTGAGGCTTTCAACAAGATCAAACCGGTGAATGCGGTTTACAAGCATATTGTTCTGCTGACCGATGGAATTTCAGAAGAGGGCGATAGTTTGACCCTCGCGCGGGATGCTTCCGCGGAGCATGTGACGATTTCCACGGTTGGACTAGGGCAAGACGTGAATCGCGCGTATCTGGAAAAGATCGCCTCCAATTCGAAAGGGAAGAGCTATTTCCTGATTGAGCCGGCTGGGCTGGAGCAGATCCTCTTGAAGGATGTTCGGGAGCATACCGGAACCACCGCGGTGGAGAAGGCGCTGAAGCCCGAAGTGGTCGCCAAGTCCGATCTCTTGGACGGAGTCGATATGGCTGCTGCGCCCGCGCTGGACGGCTATGTGCGGTTCGAGGCGCGTCCCGATGCCGATGAGATTCTGAAGATGGAGAAAGATCCATTGTTGGTGCGATGGCAATATGGGCTCGGCCGTTCCGCTGTGTTTACGTCGGATGCGAAGAACCGTTGGGCCAACTCGTGGCTGACATGGAAAGACTTTGACCGCTTCTGGACCAATGTGATTCGCGATCTGCTGCCCCATGCGCCCCCCAGCGAAGCGACGGCCGAGTACGACCCGGCCACTGAGGAACTGGTCATCAACTACCGCCTGGCTGCGCATGTCGCGGAGCCGGCGAAGACTCCCGACATTTTCGCTCTGGGTCCGGGACAGTTTCGCAAGGCCGCGCAGGTGACGCGTCTGGCGAAGAACGAATATCGGGCGCGGGTGAGAATTGGTTCGGCGCAGGGTTTGTTTCGCGTCCGGCCACTCGAAGAATCCCGCGCGTTTCCTGAGATTGGGTTTTACCGGAACGAAGCCGAGCTGAATGATTTCGGAGTGAACGAACAGCTCCTCCGGCAGCTTTCCGCGGCTACCGGCGGCCGCTATAATCCCGAGCCCTCCCAGGTCTTCGATTCGGGCGGACGCACGAATCTCGCCACTTTGCGGCTTTGGCCCGGGTTGCTGGCCTTGGCGATCCTGCTGAATCTGGCTGAGTTGTTGGCACGCAAATGGAAGGGTCTGCGAGAATGGCTGCCCGCACGTATTCCTTTGTTCTCCTGATCTGCACGGTGCTCAGCGCGGCGACCGCGGCGACAGCGGTTGACGCCGCGCTTGCGAAGTTCGCATTGATTGAGCAGGATCGCGCCCCCGCCGGAAGCCGTGTCTCGCTGACTGCTTCGGAACTGGCGGCCTACGCGCGCGTGCAAGCGGAAGTGATTGCGCCTGGAGCCGTGCATGATCCGAAGTTGACGATAACCCCAGGTCACGCCGAGGCGTTCGCGATGATCGATTTTCTGCGTTTGCCGCAGGTGGGTCCGCAGCCCGGATGGATCTTGCGGAAGTTGCTCGAAGGGCAGCGGCCATTGCGCGTTCGCGTGCGGATACAGTCGGCGCATGGACGTGCGCGCGTAGACGTGGAGAGGGTGGAGATTTCAGGCGTTGCAGTGGAAGGGCGCACGCTGGATTTTCTGCTTTCCCAGTTTGTGATCCCGAGCTTTCCGGAGGCGAAGACTGGGGTTTGGTTCGGATTGAGCCACAAGATTGAGCGGCTGGATTTGGGAAACGGGGTGGTGAGAGTCGTGATCGCGGCCAGCGTCTCGCGTGAGTAGTTGAGCACCTTTTTCTTGACACTACGAATTGATTCGTAGTATCGTCTTTTTAGATGTCAACCGCCCCCAGTCCCCGTCCCACCAATTCCGAGCTTGAGATCCTTCGCGTTCTGTGGGATCGAGGCCCCGCTACGGTCCGCGACGTGCATGAGGTGATCTCCGCCGCCAGGCCCGGCCTCACCGGTTACACCACCATTCTCAAGCTCATGCAGATCATGACGGAAAAAGGTCTGCTGGAGCGGGACGAAGCCGAACGCGCGCACGTCTACAAGCCGAGAGTGGCGCGGGAGAAGACCCAGCGGGCCATCGTCGGGCATATGCTCGATCGGGTTTTTTCCGGGTCCGCCGCCGATCTGATGATGCAGGCGCTGGCTGCCAAACCCACTTCGCCGGCTGAGATCAACGAAATGCGCGAAATGCTCGCGCGCTACGAAAAGGAACAGAAGCAGGGAGGCAAGTGATGGATACCCATCTGATTGACGTTCTCGGTTGGACATTGATCGGCTCGCTCTGGCAGGGAGCGCTGATTGCGATTCTTTTCGGGCTGGCGTGGCTGCTCGCCCGCAGGTGGACGGCTGGCGCACGCTACGGCCTCTGCGCGGTCACGCTGCTCTTGCTCGTCATCACTCCGGCGGTGACATTTGCGCTGCTGGCTTGGCCGGAGAGCACCGCGGCGGCGCCCGCGGTCTCCGTGTTCAGCACTTTCAAGTGGCACGCTCCAGCCGCCATTCCGCAATCCGACTGGCGCGAGCGCTGCGAATCCGCATTCCCCAGCGTCTGTGCGATCTGGTTGTTCGGCGTCCTGGCATTGGCGTTGCGGCGTGCGGGTGGATGGCTGTGGCTGATGCGCTCGCGGCCAGACTGGCAGGCCGCACCGCCTGATCTCGTCGCGCGCTTGAAATCGCTCGCCCTGCGCGCCGGAGTCGCGCGCCTGGTTTCACTGCGTGTCACCCTGGCCGGTATTTCGCCGTTCGTGATCGGCTGGCTCCGCCCGGTGATTCTGATTCCGGCGGCCACTCTCGCCGGAACGAATCCGGATGACCTCGAAGCGCTGCTGGTGCATGAGTTGGCGCATATCCGTCGCCACGATTACCTGGTGAATGTGCTGCAGTTGGCCATCGAGACCATTTTGTTCTATCACCCTCTGGTCTGGTTGGTTTCGCGCCAAATGCGAATAGAGCGCGAGCATTGCTGTGACGATCTGGCGGTTGGAATTTCGGGCGATCCCGCGCGGTACGCGCGAGCCCTCATGGAACTCGCCGGACGCCAGGCCGCATCCGAATTCGCCGTGGCGGCCACGGGAGGCTCTGTTTCCGCTCGCATTCGACGACTGCTCTTCAACGAGACACCATCGAGCCGGCCGCCGGCATGGGCCGCGCTCCTGCTGGCTCTCGCAGTGGCCGCGATTGTGATCGCCGCCGATAATCATCAAGCCATCACGCAGCCAGAGCCGAATCACACCGCGCCCGCCGCCGTTTCGTCCGACAAACGCTCGGCCTTTCCGGAGACCCGCGAAGCCAGTCACCTCCTCAATGTTGCAGAAGCCGAAGAAGCCGAAGAAGCACCCCAAGCCCCGGAACCTCCCGACCCGCCCGACCCGCCGGATTCGGCCGACGACCGCGGCGACGATCACGGCGAGTGGTTGACGGCCATGATGCATTCCGGGCTCCGCCATCTTTCCATCGAACAACTGATCGATCTGCGCAATCACGGCGTGTCGCCGGAAATGGCGCGTGCCGCCGTGCATGAAAATCCCGATGCCACTCCCGAAGACGTCGAAGAACTCGCCATTCACGGCGTGACGCCGGAATATGTCGATGCGATGCACGCCCTGGTTTCGCCGTCCCTCACGCTCAAGGATCTCGTGAAGATGCAGATCCACGGGGTCGCTCCCGACTATGCCAAAGAGATGACGGCCGCGCTGGGCGTCAAGCCGTCGGCCGACGACCTGATCAAGATGAGAATTCACGGCGTTGACGCCGAATTCGCCGAGCGGGTGAAGCACAATGGCTTCCCCAACGTATCCACCGAGCAACTCATTCGCATGCGGATCGCTGGCCTCTAACCCAGCTCTTTAACCAAAACGAAAGGAAAATCGAAAATGACCAGACGCGTTCTTTGCGCCCTCCTCGTAGTGTGCGGCGCTTCTCTCCTCAGCGCCTTCGCGGCGACCGATACCAACTCCGGGCAGTGGCTGATCGACTTCCAGAACGACGGCCAGATCCAGCTCACGCTCCACCAGGAGCATCACGAGCATTCGTTTCCCGTCCCCGCCGAAAGTTTCCACGGGCTCGCCCGGAACGCCACGCATTTCGAATTCGTGCGAGATGCCGGCACGTTCGCCTGCGATGGCCGGTTTGCGGGCGATCACGGAGCGGGAATATTCGTGTTTGCGCCCAATCCGCAATATATTGCCGGAATGAAGTCCCTGGGCTACACCATTGAGCCGGACCGCCTCATGGAATTGGCGGCCTTCGATATCTCTCGCACCTTTGTCCACGATCTGGAGAGTCTGGGGTACCACGGTTTATCTCTGGATGACCTGCTCAAGTTTCGGATTCACGGCGTCTCGATTGCCTACATCCGCGATTTTCAGAATGCCGGGTATCGGTCGCTTTCCGCGGAAGACCTGGTCCATATGCGCATCCATGGCGTCGGCATCGAATTCGTTCATGCCCTCGAGGCGTATGGATATCATCGCGTCCCCGTTGAAGACTTAATCCACATGCGGATACACGGCGTTAGCGCGGAGTTCATTCGCGATCTGAAAGCCGAAGGCTATTCGGGGATTCCTGTGGAAGAATTGATCCGCATGCAAATTCACGGAGTGACTCCGGAAATGGTCAAGAAGGTTCAGAACGCCGGATTCGCGCACCCCACCACGGACCAACTGGTCCAGATGCGCATCCACGGTTTGCTCGATTAAACTCTTATCCGACGGCAACGTCTGAAATCGTACACATCCACCGACACCAGCGGTGGCGGGAATCGTCAGAAGAGACGATGACCCAAACGGAGCCCAATGGCGGTAGCCAAACGGGGCTATCTGTATGACCTTGCTCGACATTCAGAGAAAGTTTTGAACGAAGGTGTTACCTTGCCGCCGTCCAAAACGCCCCATTAAACACAATGTCAGCGCCGTCTTACTTCAGTTCCCGAAATCTTCACACAAATCTGGTCCCCTGCGCGCTCGTTCTTGGGCTGGCCTTTGTGGCGCTTGGCCAGGATGCCCCGAAGCCCGCGGCCTATAACAAGGTGATCGGGGAGGTGACCGCCATAGACCCTTCCGGCTCGAAAATGACCGTAAAGCAAGACGCCGGAGGAGACGCCGAGGTTCCCCTGGATGCGAATACCTCGTTCATGCTGGTTCCCCCCGGTGAAAAGGATTTGCGCAAGGCGACCCGCATTGAGTTGAAGGACCTGGTGACGGGCGATCGGGTTTACGCGCGCAGCCGCAAGATTGACGGCCAGGATCAAACGCCCGCCGTCTCGGTCATCGTCATGTCACGGACTGAAGTCGCCCAGCAACAGGCCAAGAGTCGTGAGGAATGGCAGAAGCGCGGGGCTGCCGGCAAAGTGACCGCCGTGGATCCGGCGGCGAAGACCATCACCATTACGCTCCAGACTGCGGCGGGCCCCAAGCCCCTGCTGGTGGAGACCGATGACAAGACTGCATTCCGCAGGTATGCGCCGGATAGCGTGAAGTTTGCCGACGCACAGCCCAGCCACTTTGCGGACATCGCAGTCGGCAACAACCTACGCGTTCTCGGCGACAAAGCCGAGGATGGAACCAAGATGCACGCCGAACAGATTGTCTCCGGTTCGTTCCGCAATATTGCGGGCACCGTGATTTCGGTGGATGCGGCGGCGAACCAGATCAAGCTGAACGACCTGATTACCAAGAAGCCGGTAACGGTGGCGGTAAACGCCGATACGAACCTGCGCAAACTGGCGCCCTGGATGGCGGGCATGATCGCGCGATTGCAATCCGGTGGTGGGGCGGCCTCGCCGGCGGGTGGTCGGCCAACTGGCCTGCCGACTGGGCAGGGAGGCCCGCCGACTGGGCAGCGAGGCGCGCCTGACGCGTCGAATGCGTCCATGCCTCAGCGTCCCGCCGGAGCGGGGCAATGGCAGGGCGGGGTGCAGGGTGGTGGGCAGGGCGGTCCGGGCTGCGGAGGTCACATGGATCCCAACCAAATGCTCGAGCGCGCTCCGCGTTTTGAACTCTCCGATCTAAAGCCCGGCGACGCGCTGGTGATCTCCAGCTCAGCGGGCGCCGATCCTTCCCATGCCACGGCCATTGCGGTCGTGGCCGGCGTGGAACCCATTCTGGCGGCTGCGCCCGCTGGTGGTGCGAATCGCCGGTCTTCCTCCGGCGCCGACGGCGGAATGTGGAACCTCGACATGGCGATGCCCCAATAGAAATTACGAACCGGAAACATCTGATAATCGAATGCAAAAACTCTCACGCTACTCCCCTATCTTTTTTCTGATTTTGATTTGCCTGCTGGCGGTGACGCTCTCCGCGCAGACCGCCAGTTCCGTTTCCGGTGTTGTGACCGACACATCGGGTGCGTCCGTTCCCGGCGCGGCCGTCGCCGTTCTGAAAGCCGGCGCCATCGTGAAGACCGCTGAGACCTCGATCGACGGCAGCTTTAAAGTGCCCGGAATCCCGGCAGGCACTTACACCTTGCGAATCAGTCATTTCGGATTTAATTCAGTCGAGACCAAACTCCCGCTCACCTCCGGTCAGGCGGCGACCTTCAACACGCAACTGCAACTGCAAAGCCAGGCGCAAAGCGTTACCGTACAAGCGGACTCGGTGGGCACGGTGAGTGTGGACCCAACCCAGAACGCCGGCGCGTTAGTGCTGAAGCAGGCGGAAATCGATGCTCTTCCCGACGATCCGGACGACCTGGCCACCGATCTTCAACAGCTTGCGGGACCCTCCGCCGGACCGAATGGCGGCCAGATCTACATCGACGGATTCACGGGCGGCAGGCTGCCTCCCAAGGAATCGATTCGCGAAATTCGGATCAACCAGAATCCCTTTTCCTCGGAGTACGATCGTCTGGGTTACGGCCGCATTGAGATCCTGACCAAGCCCGGCAGCGATAAGTTCCACGGGCAGGCTTTTATCAACGATAGCGACGGCATCTTCAATGCCCGCAACCCGTTCCTCGACTATTCGCCCAACTTCAGCTCACGGCAGTATGGCGGCAATTTCAGCGGACCCATCGGCAAGAAAACATCTTTCTTCTTCGACGTCGAGCAGCGCGATATTCACGATTCCGGCGTCATCAGCACCCAGATTCTGAATACCAGTACTAACCAGATTGAAAATTACAGCGCAGCCGTGCCGGCCCCGCAAAGTCTCACCACGTTCAGCCCGCGGCTCGATTACGCTCTTAACGATTCCAACACGCTGGTGATGAAATATTCGTTCCAACGCAATTCCACGATGGACGGGGGTGTGGGTCAGTTTTCCCTCGCGACGCAAGGCACTGACAGTGTCTCTTATGAACACTCGTTCCAGGCCACCGAGACCGCGGTCCTCAGCCCCAAGGCCATCAATGAGACCAGGTTCCGCTGGCTTTACGACACCAGCGCCAGTAACGCTACCGACGTCGGCACCACCGTCAACGTCGCGGGTGCTGAGGTGACCGACGGCAGTTCCACTCCGTATTCGAAGTCCCACCTGACGAACATGGAGCTTCAGAACTACACCACCCTCACAGAGGGTGCCAATGTCTTTAAGTTCGGCCTGCGCATTCGCAGTTATCAGGACTATCTCGACAGCCCGTCGAATTTTAACGGCACCTGGACCTTCGCCGGCGGCCCCGGGGAGACTTCTCTCGTGCAGTACCAACAGGCCCAGTTAGGTCTCGCGTCGCCGTCGCAGTTCTCCATCACAGCCGGCAATCCGGTCGCTTCCATTGCGGAGCTGGATGCGGGCCTGTTCTTCCAGGATGACTGGCGCGTCCGGCCGAACCTGACGCTCAACTTCGGCCTCCGCTACGAGATTCAAAACGAAATCAGCGACTTTAAAGATATCGCTCCCCGGTTCGGCTTCGCGTGGTCGCCCGACAGCAAGGGGAACAAACAGGGCAAGACCGTCATCCGCGGCGGTTCGGGAATTTTCTACGATCGCTTCCAGTACAACTACTCGCTCAATTCCGAGCTCTACAACGGCGTCGCCCTGCAGGACTACGTCATCAACGGGACTACGGCCGCGGGTCAGGCGATCCTCAATGCCTACCCGCATTTGCCAACCCCGAGTATGCTGGCTGCCGCGGCCACTCCGCAAACGATTGATCAGGTGGCCGGGAACTTGCGAGCGCCTTATGTGATCCAGAGCGCTATCGGCGTGGAGCGCGCTCTTCCCAAAAACTCGCGCATCGCCGTGAATTATATGAACACTCACGGCCTGCATCAGCTTCTCACCAGAAATATCAACGCGCCCGATCCCTTCTTGCCCGGCGACCCGCAACCCTATGGCGTCGCGGCTGGGAATATCGACCAGTACGAATCCGCCGGCATTTTCAACCAGAACCAGATGATCGTCAGCTTCAACACCGCTTTTGTTCCAGCGGTTTCGCTGTTCTCCTGGTACACGCTGAACGTGGCGCATAGCAACACCGATGGAATCGGGACTTTCCCCGGGAATCAGTATGACCTGGCGCAGGATTATGGCCGGGCGGTGTTTGATGCTCGGAACCGTGCTTTCATCGGCGGTTCCCTCACCATGCGTTATTCCATTCGCTTCAGTCCCTTCATCGTGTATCGCTCCAGCCAGCCCTTCAATATCACCGACGGCAGCGATTATCTCAACAGCAACACGTTTACCGAGCGCCCCAGCTTCACGACGCTTCCATGCGGCACTGTCAACGTGGTCTGCACCCCCTACGGCAACTTTGACATCGCGCCCGCCCCTGGCACACCGATGATTCCGCGGAACTACGGCAACGGCCCAGCGCTGTTTACGATCAATCTGCGCGTCTCGAAGACGTGGGGATTCGGCGAACGCACGTCAAGAGCAGGCGGGCAGGCAGGCGGCGGCCCCGGTGGTGGAGGCGGAGGATTTCGTGGGCCCGGCGGTGGTGGTGGTGGTCCTCGCGGCGGCGGTGGCATGTTCGGTGACACCGGTACCGGCCGCAAGTACAACCTCACGCTGACCGCGCAGGCTCGCAACTTGTTTAACAGCGTTAATTACGCGAATCCGATAGGCGCCATCACCTCGCCCCTTTTCGGCACGTCCGATCAGCTCTCCAACTTTGGCCCAGGCGGCTCAAGCGCGGATAACCGGCGTCTCGAGTTTGGTCTCCGCTTTGCCTTCTAAGCCCTTCTCAGCTCTGAGCGATGATAGAGGCCATGGCTGAAGAAGATTTGAAAACAGAGCTCGAGAGGCTTCGCGCGGAAAACGAAGCGTTGAAAACGCAGCGCCGGGGCAGTCCCACATCGATGAAGGTGAGTGAAAAAGGCGCGGTTTCGGTGTACGGTCTAGGACGCTTCCCGGTAACCCTCTACCAGGAGCAATGGGGCAAGCTGCTCGGCATGGCTGAAGAAATCAAGACGTTTATCGCTGAAAACAAAGATCGGCTGAAGACCAAAGAGGTCTAAAGCGAGCCGAAAACATCGTGGAAGTGGCACTCAACGTGCCTGCTTCCACGGTGATGATAAAAGCTGCCAGATTTGGACAATTCTCGCTCGCAATCGCGTTGCTCTCCGTAGGTTTAAGTTCCTGCAACAAAACTCCGGACGCAGCTTCGGTGCAGGCCGCCGCTGGAGACCCGGCGAATGGAAATCTCGCCCCGGCCGACGGATCCGGTGGCCAACCTTCGAACTCTCAGCCCGCCGCGCAAACGGCTTATGCCCCGGTGGCGCAAGGCACAGCTCCAGCCCAGCAGGCTTACCAACCCGCACCGCAGTCCAGTGGCTACGACCAGAATTCTTACTCGGATAACGGAAGCGATCAAGGCTCCTACGCGCAGACGCTGGAAGCCTCTCAGCCCCCACCCCCGCTCCCCGATTACAGCCAGCCGGAATGCCCCGGCGACAATTACATCTGGACGCCCGGCTACTGGAGCTATGCGTCGGAGGGCTACTACTGGGTGCCCGGCGCATGGGTGATGGCGCCCTGGATCGATGCCCTCTGGACTCCTCCTTACTGGGGTTATCAGGACGATGTGTATATCTGGCATACAGGCTATTGGGGCCCGCACATTGGCTTCTACGGTGGCATCGATTACGGCTTCGGATACACCGGACGCGGCTACTACGGCGCTTACTGGAACAACGGAACCGTGAATTACAATCGCTCCGTCACCAACGTCAATATCACGAACGTTCACAACGTTTACAACTATCCCGTACAGAATAATCAGGGAAATCGCGTCAGCTACAACGGTGGTCGAGGCGGACTCAGCGCTCGTCCCACTCCCCAGGAGCTGGCTGCCGTCCGCTACCCCCGCGGAGGCCCCGTTGCCGCGCAGGTTCAGCACGCTCAGCAGGCTGCCACGAATCGCGGTCAATTCGCAGTCGCGGGCCGTGCGGCTCCGGCAACTCTTGTACTTGCCCGTCCTCTGGCGACTGCTTATCGCGCGCCTGCCGCTCGACCTCCCGCCGGGGCGGTTGCCGCTGCATCCCGGCCCATAACAGACACGCGCGCTCAGGCCGTGCGTCCGAGTGTTCCCGGAACTGTGCCCCAGAACCGGCCGGAAGCTCGTCCGGCTGCATCCGAAGCTCGTCCCGCCGTTCATGAAAATGTTCAGGAAAATCGCCCGGCTCCGGTAGCGGCGCGGCCTGTTCCACAGGCCAGACAGGAAGCGCGTCCCGAAGTTGCCGCTCCGCGTCCAGCGCAGCAGGCGCGTCAGGAAGCCCGACCCACGCCAGCGCCGCGTCAGGAATCCCGACCCACCCCCGCGCCGCGTCAGGAAGCCCGGCCCGCGCCAGCACCGCGTCAGGAAGCCCGACCAGCGGCCGCCCCGCGTCAGGAAGCCCGGCCCGCACCGGNNCCGCATCAGGAAGCCCGGCCCGCTCCCAAGCCGGAAGAACACAAAGAGCACTAATACTCTGACACTCCGCGCCCAACGCGGCGTCTCCAGTTGACGATCCCGCGGAAGAACGGATGTCCGAACAAGCCAATCGCCAAAAGGCCGCCGAATAGAGCCATTGCTTCAAAGCTCTCGCGGCCCTCGCGCTGCCAGTAAACGTCCCGCAGGTTCAGCCACAGCGCAAACTCGTCCAAAGTGAGCGCTGCGGCTACCCCGTATACCATCGACATCAACCGCCCCACCCATCGCAGCGAACCATCCCCGCCAGTACCCACCTCCAGCAACCAGCCATAGCCCGAAAGCAGCAGCAGGACAATCCCCCATACGAGATGATGAATGTGGCGCCCGCCCATCGAAACGTCATGGAAAGGGCCGATATTGTTGTGGATCGCGACAGTCACTCCGCGCACCACCAGCACGGCTGTGAAGAATCCCAGCGACGCAAGAAACAAACGCTCTCGCCGCGATTCCGCCAGCCGCGCGTTGTAGATCTGGCGAAGGCGCGTCCCCCAAACCAGCGCGACCAGCGAAGCCAGAATCGCGGTGATGACCAGCGGTCCAATCCAGAAGGCACCATGCGTCCAGGGCATTCCAGAATTGTAGTCATTCCGTCTCTACGAGGAGGAGGGCGCTCCATTTGGAATGAGCCGCCCTCGCTTTAGATCGATCCGGCCTACTTCGAAAAAGCGGATTTCGAGCTGAAGTTCACCCGCAGGCCCGTTGACGTCGGACTGGTGTCGATGCCGCCTGCGCCGCGGTTACGAACCACGAAATACAGCGTCGCGGTACCGCCGGGGGTAACCGGAGCTTTGGTAATCGTGAATGCCGTGGCCGGAGGAATAAAATTACTGGGCGAGTTCACGGCCGCATTGTCATAGGGATACCCGGCCACCGGAATGCACTCGGAAGTCCCGCTGCTGATGTAGATGGCATAGACTTCGTTGTCGGACAATAGCTCGCCGCTGATGGTGACATGAGCGTCCGCCGTGGGCACGGGGAAAGAGGTCTCATAAATGTATTGCCCGCCAAGGTTATTCTCCACCTGCGGGGTGATCCACTGCGAGGCAGTTGCGCTGAAAGTTACCGGGTCTGCCTCCCAACTCGGGTCAGGCGTGTCCACCCAAGCGGGTTCGAAGACCAGTAACAGACAATTCAGGTCACAGGGATTCGGGATAGGAGCCGACGATGGCTCCGTCGGTGACGGGTTGGCGATCTGCCAGTTTCCATCCGTGGTTGTCCCATTGCCGGGAACGATGAGTGATGCGCAGCCGGTCGCGAGACCCGTATTACAAAGGCCGGGGATGGCCGCGGTAGCGAGAGCGCTGGACAGCACCAGCGCGGCGAAGACGTGCAAAAACGTGTTGCACCGGATTCGAGGGAAATACATTTGTTCCTTCCTCTAACGTATTGACATGGATTCGGAGGGTAATGTCACCCCCCGAGATCATCCAAGTAGTGAAAGTAAGGTGGCAATCGTCTCATTTGCCCCGTCTCATTTGCGAGCGTTCCTGCATCTCAAATCTGCGCGCTACTCAGGCAAACGTCCGCGCCATGCACCAGACAAGTATCTGTCTCTTCGTGCTTTTCTAACAGCACCGAGCGCAGCCGCGGAAGAGCCTTGCGTTCAAGTGCCTTCGCCAAAGGTGCTTCCAAGAGCGGATCGCGCATGCTGGAGGATGAATAGATGACAGCGTACGAAATGAACTCCGCGGAAAAGCCGCGCTGGCGAACGATCCTGATCACCGCTCCTTGCCCTCCACGGCCGCCCCGCTTTGTTGGCACCGGGGTGGTCAGCGGCAACACCATGCGTCCATAACCCGGGAGTTGCTCCAGCCATCGAGCCTGCGGGTGGGTAACTCCGGCGTTGATGAAGATGGCGTCGCATACCCCTGGGTCGAATAGCGCCCCATCTCCTTCGTGCACCGTCACATTCGGGTAATCCAGCAGATTCTGTCTTGCGCGCCCCGCCAGATCGGGCTCGATCTCTATGGCCGCTACGCTACCGCTTCCGCCGACCACCTCCGCCAGAATCGCCGTGTAGTACCCCACCCCGCACCCCAAATGAAACACCCGGTCGCCAGGCGCAAGATCCAGAGCATCCATCCAGAGCGCCAGCGCGCTCGGCTGTCCATTGTTGATGCCGCGCTCCCGATCGATCGCTACCGTCACATCGTGATAGAGATCCCGCACGTCGTTGGTTTCCAGTTCGCGGGACCCGGCAAACCAAGGTCCCGGACCCAGAAATTTCTCGCGGGGGACTTTTTCAAACGCGGTGAGCAGCGCGTGGGAGGTAATCGGTGCGGCCGTTCGAACTTCTTCGGCGTACAAGCGGCGGTAGTCCTGAATCGGCATGGAGCGGGCTGCTTCCCTGATTTTAGAGCGTGGCTTTCCCTCCTTGTTTGTTGGGGTTTAATTAAGAAGACGGTACGTCTTCCTGTGCAATCGCAACCGCATCCGTGCAATTCAGCACTGGAGTGGAAGTGGTTGAGCCGCCGAGCAGCGCTCGAGCGAACTCGACGCTCAATAATAAATACAGATCGGCATCCGGCTGGAACCGCGGCAGGTAGCGATCGCCGCTCTCATGAAACACTGCCACGGCGGCGTGCATGGCGGCGCGGTATGCGGCGGTCGAAGGCCACCAGTCTCGCGGAGCGGGGTTGACGCCGCAATCGCTCTTGGCATCCATGTCGACTTCCTGAAGCTTGCCGGCGAGATCGAATGCCGCGTTGACGAACCGCTCAGCCTGGTCGGATTTGCCCGAGTATGCCGCGAGCTCCGCCAGTTGCGCGGCCAGGTCGCGCTGCGATTTTGCCGGAAGTTGCAGCAGCATCTGCAGCGCCAGGCTCGCTACATCCGGATTCCCGCCGTTTTGCAGCACGTCAGTCGCAATCTGGAGAATGATCTGTTCTCGCGCGTCGGCATCGTGGATGTATCGCGCGGATTGCAGGGCGCGCATCGGGTTCGTTAGCTCCTGCGCCGCAATACTCCGAAGCTGCCGTTCGTCGTCCTGTTCCTGATACGTTTTCTTATGCGGCTTCTGTTTATTAGGGTCTTCGATCTCCGGATGTTCGCTGAGAAGGCGCTCCGCCCGCGGCGGATCAACCTCGCGAAGGATGGGAAGGATTTGCGTGAGTTCTGTTTTCGTGGCATGCGACCCATCGTCCGCCACCGCATTCGCAGCCATCACCACCAGCGTGCGAGGCATCACCTGCCAGTAGTCGTTCACCAGTGTTGTGAAGCCGGGGAAAGGAAACTGCCGGTAGCAGGTGGCCGCGTAACCGAACACGCCGAGCCGGCGATCGTCCGCCGGCGGGAGCGTACCGATCAGGTTGCTGGCAGCCTGATTGGGAAAAACCCCCGGAGTCGAGACCAGCTTAATCAGTTCCACCGCTTCATCGGGACGGTAGTGCGCCATCAGTTGGGAGTTGATGGCCTGCACCGAGCGGTCCCAGTTATCGCGCGCGAAACGTTGAGCGGGGTTCGGGCGCACCGTGCGAACCAGATCGACCGCGGTTGGAATGTCGATGGGCGCAACCGAACTGACAATCTGAGCCTGCAGCGGAGCGCGGTACGTGGTCTCCATGATCCGCGCGTCCGTAAAAGAGTCCCGGAATTCGGTGAGCGCCATCTTGCGGTTGAACTCCACCGTATTCTCGGCCAGATGCAGCATCAGGTAAGGCTGCACGGCCGCCTGCGCTTTGCCGGCGGCGAGGTGGACGCCGGAGAGAACGCGCCACGCGATCTCCCGCGGAGTTGGTGGCGGCGTCTTGGGCGGCGCGTTGGAACGACTATCCGCCACCAGAGGCAAAATCGATAAGAACATCGAGACAAGACAAACGCGTCGCATGGCGGTTTGCCAGAGATGACGCGCGGACGCCGCTATGCGTGCAGGTTCTCGCGATCAAAAACCGGGCGGGCGCTCCTCATTCACCCCGAACGCGCGCTCCAATGCAATCCCGGCGCGCCCCAGTGTACCTTCGTCGAAGAGCCTCCCGATCAGCGTGACGCCATGCGGCACCCGCCGCGGCGGAGAGAACTTCGGCAGAGGATTCCGTGGATCGGGAGCCCAGTCGCTCCGCGCTTCCGACACCTCGATGAAGCCCGCGCGCAGAGTTAGCGAAGGATGCCCGGTGAAGTTCGTGATGGTCAGCATTTCATCGTGCAGCGAAGGGACCAGCAGAAGGTCCACTTCAGAAAACACCCGCGCCATTTCGCTAGCCACCTTGCGGCGAAACCGATCCGCCTGCACGAAATCGACCGCTGACAAAAAGCGCGCCTCGCGAAACNNGGCCGCTCAGTGTTAGCTCCTCAAAAGCCGCCGCCGCTTCGGCGAACAAAATGAGATCGAGCGAATCATACGGCCAGTCGGGTATGGCGACTGCAACCGGAATCATGCCCACCTTGTGCACTGTTTCCAGCGCCGCGCGGTCCACATCGGTCGCGGGGTCGCTCTTCATCCAGGTCAGGAAATAACCCACCTTGAGACCGGAGACGGATGAGCCGGCGTCGAAGTCGAGCCTGCTCGGCACACTCGCTAAATCTCCCGAATCCGGCCTGGAAATTGCGTTCAGCACCAGAACCGCGTCCTCCACGCCGCGGGTCATCGGCCCCAGCTTATCGAGCGACCAGCACAGAGTCATTGCGCCGGTGCGCGGCACGCGCCCATACGTGGGGCGCAGTCCGGTCACTCCGCAGCGCATGCTCGGCCCGACTATGCTTCCACCCGCTTCGCTTCCGATCGCAAATCCCACCAGGCCCGCCGCCGTTGCCGCGCCGGGGCCCGCACTCGATCCCGAGAAACCCTCCTCCAGCAGCCACGGGTTCCTAGTCTGTCCGGCAAACCAGATATCGTTCAGAGCCAGAGCGCCCATGCTTAGCTTCGTCACCAACACGGCCCCGGCCTCCTCCAGGCGTTTCACCACCACCCGCGTCTGTTTGAGGCACGCGATTCCGGAAAGGCTCCGCGCCAAATGTCGTCGCAATTCCGCGCGTATCGAGTAGATCCTTCGCGCCCCACGGAATCCCGTGCAGCGGTCCCCGGTCAGCGCCCCGCTGCGATCTCGCCGTCAGCTTGCCGCGCGGCGGCCAGGGCGTGTTCCCTTGTTAACGTAATGACGCAGCGCAGCTGGGGGTTGGAACGCTCTAACCGCTCCAGATACAAATTTGTGAGCCGCTCGGAAGACAACTGGCGATTTTCAATCCATCGCGAAAGCTGCGTCAGGGGCGCGAAGGCGATATCCGCATCGTTCGCCGGCAGCGGTCCCGGGTCCAGATGGCTTCGCACCATTCTGTTCTGCGCGGGGCGTGGCTCCATCCCTGGAAGCACCGGGTTCCATTGGGAGGCCGGCTCGAGCGCGGCGTCGAGTTCGACCCCGCCGCGGGCCCACGCGCCGTTCGTACAAGAGCCATAGAAGTCCGCCAGCTTTCCGCGGCCATCTCGCGCTGCGGCTGAGTCATCGAGACCTGCACCAGTTTCTCGGCCTCGGCAAAGGTCAGGGGTGTGACCGCAGGTCCCACCACCGGACCGGTATTGAATGCCGGAGGCGCGCCGGGCGGTAAATCCGCCGTCTGCGCCTCACTGAGCCGCGCGCCGGCTGCCGCCGCCAGCCCAAGCGATGTACGCGTGAGAAAGTCCCTGCGCGATTTCATCATGAACGAATTGTAGTCGCATCCTCAAATCAGCTTGATCTCCTGCCTGCCGCTCCCCCGTTCTCCCAGATCGCCCAGCACGCAGAATGGCGTCGCGATGATTCCCCACGCCACCGTTCCCGGCAACACCACCAGGCCCACCGGCGCGAACTCGGAGAATAGCGTTTTCACGCCCAACTTCAATCCGTCATGCATGACGCCGCCAAGTGCGCGAAGCCGGTGCCCTGCGGCACTCTCCATCTCGATGCGCGTCACCGCTGTCCGTGCGATGCGCGTCACCTGGCCGCCCTTCGTCCTCACTCCAAGTCCATCCACATCTACCGAGAAGCAGTAACCCCGCACCGCATCCCCTGTTGCTGTGGTTAACACAAGTTCCCGGCCTTCCGACACCCGGCAGATCTGATGCCAGTTGGCCTCAATTGGTCCGGCAGCGCGCAGGGGAAGCAAAGAGATCAAAGTGACGAAAGCGGCTCCGAGTACGGTTCGTAGTTGAATAGGTCTCATCGTAAGTCCAGAGTAGGTCTGAAGCCGCCGGAAATGCTCGGCGCTTGTGACACTTTTCCAACTGTCACAGACGCCGAAGATCATCCGCCTCTACCCGCAGACAGTAGACTGGAAGCTCCTGATGAACCCTGAAAGACTGCTGAGCGGCCTGTTCCAATACATCGTTTTTCTGTTCTCCACCACGTGCCACGAAGCCGCGCACGCATACGTCGCCTTGAAGGGCGGCGACCCCACAGCCGCGGAAGGCGGCCAGGTCTCGCTGAATCCGCTGCCTCACATTCGCCGCGAACCGTTCGGCATGGTGGTGCTGCCGATTCTGGCGGTAGTGACCACGGGCAACATGATCGGCTGGGCCAGCGCGCCTTACAACCCCGCATGGCAGCGGGCGTTTCCGCGCCGCGCGGCTCTGATGTCCCTGGCTGGGCCCGCCATGAACTTTTTCCTTGTGCTGGTTTCCGGCCTGCTGCTGCGCGTCGGATTCGCCACAGGCCTCCTGGAGCAGCCCGGCGCATGGTTGGCCGTCTCCGAATTCCTCCAGATTTGCTTTGAGTTGAATTTGCTGCTGGGAATTTTCAACATGTTGCCGTTCCCGCCATTCGACGGCTTCGGAGTGTTGGGCCTCGTGACCGGCAACGTCGGAGCACTTGAGAAACTAAGGCTGCAGTTGAGTCAGTTCTCGATCATTGGCCTGCTGATCGGCTGGCAAGCGATCAATTACATCTTCCCGCCCATATACCGTTTGGCTGCCGCGGTCATTGTTGGGGACGCCGCAACCAATTAGCTGACAGCGCTTTGGCTGAAGGCGCTCGAAAGCGTGACCTGGATAATAGTAATCGAGCTGTAGGACTCAGATTCAGACTCAGAACTCGGGGATTGATAGGCCGACAGAATTTTATCCAGCAGTTGGCTCGCCGCGCTCTCGGTCGGGCTTGCAGCGGTGGTGATTGGCGCGGTAGCAGTGCCCGCAGTCGAACTGCTGGCAGTCGCAGTGCTCGCAGTTGGACTGCTCGTAGTCGGACTGCTCGTAGTCGGACTGCTCGAGGCTGTCGGACTGGCGGTCGTAGTCGAACCACTATCGGATTCGGAATCCGCTCCTTGGAAATGATGATGATGGTGATGGCCGCTCGTCGCCGTTTGATTGGGGTTGTTGATATCCGGGAGTTGACCCGTCTGCGCGGCCGTGGAGAAGGCCGTCGAAAGCTTCGTGAGTTCCGTTGCTGCCGCGGTATTGCCATTGGCCTGCGCAGTCTGTGCGGCAGCGGCCAAGTTCGTCGCGATCTGCTGGGTGACCTGCTTATACTGGGCCGGATCGGATTGTTGAAGCTGCTGGAGCGTCTTCATCAATTGGGCGAACGGAGAGAGCTGGCTGGTGTCCGGCGACTGAACAGTTGTCGGCGTTGCGGCGGCGCGGGTAGGATTCGTCGTGCTGGCGGTCGAGTTGGCCGCCTGAAGCGTGTTGCTCAAAATGGAGAGCAGGTAACTGGCGGCGGACGTAGCTGAGGTCGCGTTCATGTGTTCTTATCGGCCTTCGGCAGTATTTTTCTAATAGAGTCAAATGCTGATCAGAGATGCCGTTGAAAACGATATCGAAAGCATCACCGCAATCTACAACCAGGTTCTAACCACCCCCACGGCGATCTATAGCGAAACTCCCGTCAGCGTATCCAACCGGTTAGCCT
>PLFE01000166.1 GCA_003136675.1 Bryobacterales bacterium | reverse complement strand
ATGGCTTTCTGGTGCGCGTGCTGGACGCCTTCGCAGACGTGCATGAATAATTCCAGCCGGTCGCGGGTGCCGAGCCTGTGATTGTCACAGTAGGTGGTGATGGGAACACCCGCCACGTACTCCATCACGAAGTACGGCGCGCCCTCGGGCGTTGCGCCGGCATCGAGAACCTTCGCGATGGCGGGATGGTCCATCAGGGCCAGGGCCTGGCGCTCGGATTCAAAGCGCGCGACCACTTCGCGGCTGTTCATGCCGGCTTTGATCAGTTTGAGGGCGACGCGGCGGCGGACAGGTTCTTTTTGCTCGGCAAGCCAGACCTCGCCCATGCCGCCTTCGCCGATTTTCTGCAGGAGGCGATAGCGGCCGATCACCGCGCCAGCGGTTTCGTCCGACGAGATGGACTGGGTTAGGTTCGTGCCTTGGTCCGGACTTTGGTCGAGGTCAGGAGGTTCTTCAGCGGACATAGCGGCTCAATTCAACGAGCTTCCATCCTGTAGAGTGTACANNTACAAGAACTAATGGGGTGGCAGTCGTTACGTCCCTCAGATTTTTTCTTCACTACCGGCATGCCTTTCCCGCCCATTTGCACACACAGAGGGAGCGGTCAAGCTCGAAATTCAAATTGTCTGGTAGAGCTGCGGGAAGCCCGCGCCACCTGAGTGAAGAAGCCTGTTGCACGTTACTTCTGAAGGAGGAAGCTGCCTACGAAGAGGGCGTCGATGCCGCTGGAGAAGAAGCTGCGGACCGCGTCACGGGGGGAGCAGACCAGCGGTTCTCCGAATAAGTTGAATGAGGTGTTGTAGAGGACCGGCAATCCACTGCTCTTTCCGGCGGCATGCAGCAGGTTCCAGTAGAGGGGATTGTCATCGCGGCGGACGGTGTGGACGCGGATCAGGTCGCCACCGAGGAGCGCGGCGGCGAAGGTCTGGCGATGCGCCGGCTTCACACGCGCCACACTGGCGAGGGTGCGCGAGTTGGGCCCGGTCTCGAAATATTCGGCGGCGAGTTCCGCGGGGACGGAGGCGGCGAACTTGCGGAATGACTCGCGGTGCTTGATGTACCGGTTGAGGTTTTCGGTGGAGTAGGCATTTAAGGGCGAGGCCAGGATACTGCGATTGCCGAGAGCGCGCGGGCCGAATTCCATGCGTCCCTGCATCCAGGCGATGATCTTGTTGTCGATAAGCTGCTCGACCGCGGTGGAGACCAATTCGTCGTCCGTCAACAGGTAGTGGAAGTGCAGTTTGCAATTTTCGAGCACCAGTTTGATCTGCTCGGCTGAGTATTCGGGACCAAGCAGGTAGGCGCCGGTATCAATGCGGGTTTTGTTGTGCAGCACCTCATGCCAGGTGTGGAGGACTGCGCCGAGAGCGGTTCCGGCATTGCCGGCGGCGGGTTGGACGAAGACGTTTTCAAAGAGACCGGAATTTTCGAGGGCGGCGATGAGGAGGGCGTTGAAGCCCAGGCCGCCGGCGATGCAGAGATTACGGGCAGTGCCGGCGAGGCGGACGACGGCGCGTTCGACGGCGGCCTGGAGGCCGCGGGCGACGGCTGGAGTGTCGATTGCGGGTCCAATTTCATCAAGGAATTTCCGGCTGAATCCGCCTTGGGTGAGGCGGCCGGGGTCGAAGAAGCTACGGTCGAAGCGTGGGGTGACGTCCGTGCCGGTGATTTGTTCAAACAGGGGGATGAAGCGGGCATCCGCGCCGGCGGAGAGCCACTGGGTTTTGTGCTCGTCGGAATCGGGCTGAAAGCCGAGCAGTTCGGTGACGCGGGTGTAGAGATCGGCGAGCGAATCGGGGTAATAGAATTCCTCTTCGAGATCGAGGCCGGATGCCGAGCCGGACCAGCATGCGCCGCAGCGGAGATCGCCACCACGGTCGAGCGTGAGGACTTTGGCTTCTTCGAATGGCGAGGCGTAGAAGGCGGACGCGGCGTGGGCTTCGTGATGATCAAGCAGGGCCATGTGCGCGTTGGGGAAGCGTTCGCGCAGTTTCAAATTGAGGGTGCCCGCGAGCGCATCCGGCACAGGGCGGGCGATGGCGATGATATCGATGTCCTTCGGTTCCAGGCCGCCGATGGTGAGACACGCGTCGATGGATTCGGACGGCAGCTCGTTGCGGCGGGCGCGACGCGCGATTTTGGCTTCTTCCATGGCGGCGACGAGTTTGCCGCCGGCGATGAGAGCGGTGGCGGAGTCGCCGCCGAGGGTTCCGATGCCGAGGATATTCATTCTGCGACGGCTCGCAAGCGGGAAATGGCGCGGTCGCGTCCAATGATGGTGAAGAGGTGGAATGCGCTGGGACCGGCGGCCTGGCCGGTGAGAGCGGCGCGGGCGGCGTTGATGAGGACGCCGGGTTTTAGGCCGAGCTCGGCGGCGAGCGCGCGCAATGCGGCTTCAACGGTGGCATCGGTGAACTCGGGGTTGGCGGCGAGGCGGCTGGCGAGCGTTCCGAGACCAACGCGCGCGGGCGAGGTGAGGCGCTCCAGCGAAGTCGCGTCCATCACGACTTCATCGGTGAAGTAGGGGAGACCGCGTTGGGCGAAGTCTTTGAGGGTGATATAGCGGGCACGGAGAAGATCCACCGCCTGGACCAGCCAGGGGTCGGGAAATGGAACCGGAATGCCGTCGTGCGCCAGTTCCTGAGCGACGTAGCAGGCCAGGTCGGTGGCCGGCATGGAGCGCATGTGCTGGGAGTTGAGCCAGAGGGCTTTTGGGTCGAAGGGTTCTTCTTCGGTGAAGTTGACCACGGCGTTGCTGCGGTTGACGCCTTCGAAGCTGAAGCTTTCGACGAGTTCGGCGCGGGATAGCTGCTCGCGGTTGTCTTTCGGCGACCAGCCGAGCAGAGCGATGAAGTTGATGAAGGCGCGGGCGAGCAAGCCGGCATCGCGGTAAGTAGTGACGCTGACGACGGGTCCGTGACGGCGCTTGGACAGCTTGGCGCCATCGGGTGCGACCAGGAGGGGAAGATGCGCGAACTGTGGGCGCGTACAGCCGAGCGCATCGAAGATGAGCAGGTGCTTGAAGGTATTGGAGAGGTGATCCTGCCCGCGGATGACGTGGGTGATTTTGAGATCGGCGTCATCGGCGCAGGAAGCCAGGTGGTAAGTGGGAGTTCCGTCGCTGCGCAGGAGGGCGAAGTCTTCGAGGTCGGCGATGGTTTTGGATTGTGGGCCGTAGACGAGGTCCTGGAAGGCGACTTCCCCGCCCTCCGATTCCCGTGGCACGCGAAACCGAAGGACGTATTTTTCACCGGCGGCGGCGCGGCGATCGCTCTCGGCGGCGGAAAGCTCGCGCATGCCGGGGTTGGCGAGCCACGCGCCGTCACTTTGAGCGGGCGCGGCGGCTGGGGTGAAATCGCGATAGGCGAGGCCCTGGGCGAAAATTTGTTGCGCGGAGGCGCGGTGCAGATCGAGGCGATTGGACTGGCGGTATTCCTCATCCCAATCGAGCTCGAGCCACTTGAGGCCTTCATAAATGGACTGGAGCGAGGCCTCGGTGTTGCGCTCGACGTCGGTGTCGTCGATTCTGAGGATCATGGTCCCACCATGGCGGCGGGCATACAACCAGTTGAAAATAAAGGTGCGAGCACTGCCGATGTGGAGAAATCCGGTGGGGGAAGGAGCAAAACGAACGCGAAGCATGAACAAGGCCAGTATAGACATTCGGCGACTGGCAATGTTCGTGCAGCGTGATAAACTTGAAAGCGAAGTCTGAGCCTTCCGGAACTGGAATTCCAGAAATCTGGAGGCGCGGCTGCAACTTCTGAGCGTTAGAAAACGTATTTCGTATAGAGTAGTTTTGAAACAGCCTTTGGACAACCGATAGAGGTCTCGAGAAGTTTGCACGATGAATGAAATCGATCATCTAAGCCGTCTGCTGGCTCAGCCCGATGAGCCCTGGTACAAGAGCCTCTACGAGAACCTGCGGGATACTTTCAACCCGCCGAAGCTTCCGCCGCTGGAACTGACTTCCAAGCCGGTTCCCGTAAAGAGCATCTGGGGGATGTATGCCCCGGACGGAAAGAACTGGGGTTATTCGGCAGTCCTTCTGGGCGCGCTTCTGGCGCTGGTGACGTTTCTTTCGATCCGGGTTGTTCAAGAGGCAAAGAAGCGCGAGGTGACGTCTATTATCGACCCGAACCTGGCGCCTTACCTGCCGGAGATCAAGAAAAATGGTCAACTGGCGGGCGGCGGCGGCGGCGGCGACCGATCGCCTACGCCGGCGAGTAAGGGGAAACTGCCGAAGATCGCGCTGAAGCAGTTTGTGCCGCCCGAGGCCGTGGTGCATAACGAGCATCCGAAGCTGGTGATGGAACCGACGATTGTTTCGCCGATTCCGCTGCCGACCATCAATTCTCCGAATCTGGGCGATCCACTGTCGAAGGCGCTGGAAGCGTCGAATGGAATTGGAGCGGGGGCAGGCATCGGGAGCGGGAACCATGGCGGCGTGGGCGCGGGCGACGGCGCGGGCTTTGGAGCGGGCAACGGCGGCGGTTACGGGGGCGGCGCATACCGTGTGGGCGGCGGCGTGAGCGCGCCGACGGTTCTGTTCCAGGTTGAGCCGGAATACTCCGAAGAAGCGCGCAAAGCGAAGTACAACGGCGAAGTCACGCTGACGGTGGTGGTGGATGCCACAGGCAGGGTGAAGAACGTCCAGGTAGTGCGCGGCGTGGGGATGGGCCTGGATGAAAAAGCCATTGAAGCGGTGAGCAAATGGAAGTTCAAGCCGGGGATGAAGAACGGACAGCCGGTGGCTGTTATGGCTAATATCGTGGTGACGTTCCGGCTGTTGTAGAGGGACGCCGCTTCCTGTTTGCGGATTCCAGGTGCGAACGATCGGATACAGGTGGGCTTCATTGGCTACGGCTTCGTTGGGGGATAGACCCGACCGAAGACATGGCCGCCGATGAATCGGATAAACGCGGATTAGGTCGGGCGTCTCCTTCGGGCTGTGTTAGGGGTTTTGATAGAATTCGCGTCGGATGCAAATGACACGGCGCACTCTTCTGGCGGGGCTCACGGCCGCATCTTATTCACGGATTCAAGGCGCGAACGATCGCATACAGGTGGGCTTCATCGGCTATGGGCTGATTGGGGCGCAGCACGTTTTCGATTTTCACAATCAGCCTGACGTCGATTTGGTGGCGCTTTCGGATTGCTACCAACCTCGGCTGGAGCAAGGCGTGGCGGCGTGCGGGGCGCAGTGCAAAGGCTATGCGGATTTCCGCAGGCTGCTGGATCAGAAAGAGATTCAGGCCGTGGTGGTTTCGACGCCGGATCACTGGCACGCGCTACTGACGATGATGGCGTGCGCGGCGGGCAAGGATGTGTACGTCGAAAAGCCCCTGACCCTGTTTGTACGCGAAGGGCGCTGGATGGTGGACGTGGCGCGGCGTTATAAACGCGTGGTGCAGACCGGGACACAACAGCGATCGGGCTTGCATTATCAGAAGGCGCGCGAGTTGATCCGGTCGGGGTACATCGGCAAGGTGACCAGCGCGCGCGTGGCTTATCACCGCAACATTATGCCTGGGTACGGAGCGCCCCCGGACGGGGCCGCGCCCGCCGGATTTGATTACGGGATGTGGCTGGGACCAGCGCCCGCGCGGCCTTTCAACCCGAAGCGCGGCATTTATCATTTCCGGTGGTTCTGGGATTATTCCGGCGGACAGATGACGAATTTGGCAGCGCACGATCTGGATATCGTTCACTGGGTGACGGGGGTGAAAGGGCCGTCGGCAGTGACTTCGTCGGGGGGAAGATTCGCGCTGGAAGCTTCCGAGGATAATGGCGAGACGCCGGATACGCAGGACGCGCTATTGGAATATCCGGGGTTTACGACGGAGGTTTCGCTGCGCGAAACGAGCCTGGGGCGGCGCGAGGAATACGATCTGGAATTCTTCGGGACGAAGGGGAGCCTTGCGATTACGCGATCGGGTTTCGTGGTGACTTGCGACGCGAAGAGCGATCCGTCGCAGACGATTCCGACGTTCAAAGGACACCCCACAGGCGGACCGCGCGGCGAAAATGAGCGCCGGGAAGCGCAGCCCAAGCCGGTGGATTTCTGGTGCGCGGAAACCAAGGGAGCAGGGTCTTCGCCGGCGCAATTCGCGATGCATGCGAGGAATTTTCTGGATTGCATCAAGTCGCGCGAGACGCCGATATCGAGTGTGGAAGATTCGCACCGGGTGGCGACTGCGTGCCACCTGGCGAACATCAGTCTGCGCACGGGACGCAAGCTGCGGTGGGATGCGGAGGGTGAGCAGATTGTGGATGACACGCAGGCGAGCGCGATGCTGGTGCGTCCTTACCGGCGGCCGTGGGACGATGTTCTAAAGAGTCTGGTTTCTTAACTTGGTTTTCTAATATGAATCGCCGCGATTTTCTATTGGCTTCGTCGGCCGCAGTGGCTAGCCGCGCGCTGGCCGCTTCCCCGCCCGTGCAGAAGAGCAACTTTGGCGTGTGTATCTATTCCTATGGAGGCACGCGCAAGTTTGCCGACACGCTGGCCTTTCTGGACCATTGCAACTCGATGGGAGCGGCCGGCATTCAAATGCAGTTGACTTCGCTGGACCTGCCGTTCGCAGAGAAGGTGAAGGCCAAAGCCGCCGAGTACGGCATGTACTATGAGGGCATCGTCACGCTGCCCAAGCCTGGCGGCGAGGACGACTTTGAGAAGCAGCTTGAATCGGCGAAGGCGGCTGGAGCGCGACTGGTGCGCAGCGCCTGCCTGGGTACGCGGCGCTATGAAACGTTCAAGGACCTGGCGGCATGGCAGCAGTTTGTGACCGATAGCGATGCGACGCTGGACCGGGCCGTGCCGTTGCTGGAGAAGCATCAGATGGTTCTGGCGCTGGAGAATCACAAGGACTGGACCATCGACGAAATGCAGAGCGTGCAGCACAGGCACAAGAGCGATTACCTGGGAGTGTGCCTGGATTTCGGGAATAATCTGGCGCTGCTGGACGCTCCAGATGCGGTGATGCGGCTTGCGCCGTTCGCAGTGTCGACGCACGTGAAGGACATTGCGGTGGGTCCGGACCCGATGGGCTTCCGCATGGCGGAGGTACCGATCGGGATGGGGGTGGTGGATGTGCGCGGGATTGTGCAGGCCGTGCGGCGCGTGAAGCCGGATACGCGTTTTACGCTGGAGATGATCACGCGCGATCCACTGTTGATTCCGTGCACCACCGATGCGTATTGGGCGACTTTTCCCGACAGGGGCGGAGTGTATCTGGCGCGCGCTCTTTCGCTGGTGAGAGAACGGGGCAAGACCTGGATGGAACGCGTGAGCCAGGAAGCGCCGTACTATCAGCAGAAAATTGCTGATGATAATTTAAAGCTTTGCCTGGACGCGGGGCGCGGACCTTTGGCGATTTAGGCGTTGGCGAATTCACAAGCGATGCCGCATCAGATTTTTTTTGAACCGGCGCGGAGCATCCTTAGCCCCACGTCCGGATTTATTGCGGAAGCCGGGTTTACGCACTCACTGACTCCGGCGCGCAATTGCACTTATGGGTGCTCTTACTGCTATGTGCCGACGATGGGGATGTACGGCGGCCTGCGTCCGGAAGATGTAACTGGGTGGGGACAGCGGACAACATTTAAATCGAACGCGGCGCAGTTACTGAGCCGGGCGCTAAAGCCGCAGCAGATTATTTATTGCTCGCCATTAGTGGACCCGTTCCAGCCGGCGGAGGCTGAAACAGGAGCGATGGAACCTGTGCTGGAAGCAGTGGCGGCGCATCCGCCGCGGATCTTTGTGCTGCAAACACGGAGCGCCCGCGTACTGGATTACCTGGAACCGCTGCGGCGCGTTTCGCGGAATACGACGCTGCGGATCAGCTTTTCGATTACCACGGATGACGATAAGATCCGGCGCTGTTACGAACCGCATTGCGACCCCATTGAGCGCAGATTTGAGGCGGTGCGGCTGCTGATTGAGGCAGGCTTTGAGACCTTTGTGACGCTGGCGCCGCTGCTGCCGTGCGATCCGGATCACCTGATGGACCGGGCGCTGCATGTAACGGAGAAACCCATCCTCTGCGATCCGCTGCACACGCGCGCGACCAAACCGCGCGGGGCGACGACGCGAGAGACAGCCATGCGCATCAGCGAGCGGCTGGGCCTGGAGCACTGGCATGACCCGGAGTTCCAGCACTTCACGGTGGCGCGAATGCAGGAGCGGGCGAGAGCGGCGGGGCGTCGTTTTGCGATCGGTCCGGCGGCGTTTCGATTTTTGACTGAATCATGAGTTACTTAGAACAATTGGGTATTGCACAAGTGAATGGCGTGGGGAGTGCGGGCGAAGTCGCTTCACTGAGTCCCGCGGATGGGAAGCCGATCGCGCGTGTGCGGACGCAGACGCGGGCTGAATATGACGCAGTGGTGGACCTGGCGAGCGAGGCTTTCTCGAGCTGGCGGATGGTGCCTGCTCCGAAACGCGGAGAGATGGTGCGCGAGATGGGGAATGCGCTGCGGGAACAGAAAGCCGCGCTGGGCGCGCTGGTGACGCGCGAGATGGGAAAGATTCTGGCGGAGGGGATCGGCGAAGTTCAGGAGATGATCGACATCGCCGATTTCGCGGTGGGGCTTTCGCGGCAGCTATACGGCAATTCGATGCACAGCGAACGGGCGGGGCACAGGATGTACGAACAGTGGCATCCGCTGGGACCGGTGGGGGTGATCAGCGCGTTCAATTTTCCCGTTGCGGTGTGGGCGTGGAATGCCATGCTGGCGCTGGTTTGCGGCGATACCGTGGTGTGGAAGCCTTCGCCCAAGACGCCATTGTGCGCGATTGCGGCACACAATATTTGCGCCCGCGTTCTGGAGCGGCATGGATTCCACGGCGTGCTGGGGCTGGCGATTGGATCGAATGAAGCAGTGGGTGAAGCGATGCTGGCGGACGCGCGGCTTCCGTTGATCAGTTTCACGGGATCGAGCGCGGTGGGGCGGCACGTGGCGCAGGTTGTCGGCGCGCGGCTGGGACGCAGTTTGCTGGAACTGGGGGGGAACAACGCCATCATCGTGATGGACGATGCGAACTTCGATCTGGCTTTGCGCGGTGTGTTGTTCGGATCGGTGGGGACGGCCGGACAGCGCTGCACTTCCACGCGGCGCTTGTTTCTGCAGCATGGCATCGGGGAACGGATGACCGATGCATTGGTGGCGGCTTACCGGCAGGTGCGGACCGGCGACCCGATGTTGCCCGATACCTTGATGGGGCCGCTGGTGAGTGAAGCTTCCGTGGCGCGGATGCAACAGGCTCTGGATCAGGTACGCGAGCAAGGCGGCGAGGTGATCTATGGGGGCAAGCGGATCGGTGGATGTTATGTGGAGCCGGCGCTGGTGCGGGCCCGGCATGACTTACCGATGATTCAGGAGGAAGTGTTCGCGCCGATTCTGTATCTGATTGACTTTCAGGATTTGGAAACGGCGATCGAGTGGCATAATGCGGTGCCACAGGGGCTTTCGTCTTCCATCTTTACGAATAACCTCGTTGCCGCGGAGACGTTCCTGAGCCACCGCGGATCGGACTGCGGGATTGCCAACGTCAACATCGGAACCAGCGGCGCGGAGATCGGCGGGGCGTTCGGCGGCGAGAAGGATACGGGCGGCGGGCGCGAATCCGGAAGCGATTCCTGGAAGGCGTATATGCGGCGGCAGACCAATACGATTAATTGGTCTGGCGAGTTACCGCTGGCGCAAGGGATTCAATTTGCGTTGTAGGCCTCAGGCGCGCATACTCTTATAAGCAGCGAGACATTTTTGAGCTGTTTCCATTTCGGGGAAGCGGCTGCCTTCCTGCTCGATGAGATAGTATTCGACGCCGCCCTTGGATTCGGCGGCGGCGAAGATTTGTTTCCAGGGGGAAACGCCTTCGCCGAATAGAACCTTGTAGCCCTCGGCGGGAGACCAATCCTTGAGATGCAGGGAGCGGATGCGGCCGGGATTCTTCTCGATCCAGGCGACCGGATCGTTGCCGGTGGCAACACAGGTACCGACATCGAGTTGCAGCATGACGCTCTTGTCAGTGGAAGTTGCCAGCAGTTCGATGGGCTTCTGACCATCCACCGGACGCCATTCGAGGTCGTGATTGTGATAACCCGAGTGCATGTGTTCGGCCGCGAGGGTTGTGTTGGCCTGGTTCAGAGTGTCGGCGACGCGCTTCCAATCGTCAATCGTTTTGACATTCCCGGGATGCGCCATGACGACGTAACGTGCGCCGAGGATGCGATTTAATTCGATCGCCTTGGCGATACCGGCGGGCTCCAGATTCGCGCGGCCATTGTGTGTGGAGTTACAGCGAAGGCCGGCGGCGTCCATGGTTTCGCGAACCTGCTTGGCGTACTCCGGGGTCCAGTCATAATAAGGCGCGAAGAATTCAACCACTTGATAGCCCATTGCGCCGACGCCTTTCACGGTTCCCATCACGTCGGTCTTGAGATCGTCTCTCACGGAAAACATTTCGAGGCCGATGGGAATGTGGGGACGCGCGACGGCGGATAGAATGGCTGGGGCGGCTACGGATGTGGCCAGAGTCGTGGTGAGAAATGTGCGGCGCGAAAGGTGGGAATTTTCCATTTGCCTGAACGATATCACAAGTTTTATAGACTCTAGAAGACATGTTTGTTGGACACTACGGAATCGCGCTGGCGGCGAAGCGGCTATCGCCCCGGACTTCGCTCGGCTGGACGTTCCTCGCGGTGCAGTTTCTGGATGTGCTGTGGGTGCCGGCGATTCTGCTGGGTATCGAGCACGCGCGGATGATTCCCGGATACCTGCCGGCGAGTAACATCAAGTTCACCGATTTCCCGTGGACCCATTCGCTGGTGATGGCGATCGCGTGGTCATGGCTGGTGTTCCGCTTCTCGAAAAGCGCGGTGCTTGGTGGGTGCGTGTTTTCCCATTGGGTGCTGGATTGGGTGGTGCATGCAAGGGATCTTCCGCTTTATCGCGGCGGTCCTGAAGTGGGGCTCGGATTGTGGCATTACCGGGCGGGCACGCTGGCGGTGGAAAGCGCGATTCTGATCGCTGGATTGTGGGTGTACCTGCGCGCCACGCAAGCGAAAACGACAATGGGGCGGTACGGGATGATCGTATTCGCCGGGCTTCTGATTGCGATTGATGTGGCGAACCTTTATGGAGAGTCTTCGGCATCGGGAAATGTTGGGGCCGGGGTGATTTTTGCGGAGGTCGCTTACTGCACGTTTGCGGGGATCGCTTACTGGCTGGACCGGATGCGCGAGCCGTTGCCGGAGGAAGGGCCGGTGAGGTTGAATATTTGATGGCAATGGTGCCGGTGCTGTGTGGCGCGCGTCAGTAGCGCCGCGCTCGCCTGCCTCGGGGTTTCATCATTGGCGCACCGGATGAAAAGGATGAACGCGGATAGCGCAGCAGTCATTTTCACCGGGTTATGAAGTTACAGATCGTGATGGTCTGGCCGACGTGCCTCTGGGTGTGCTCGGCGAGATGGATGGCTATGCCGATTACGGTGGTGGGAAGGTGCTTTCGGCCTACCGTGCGCGGGGATGTTAGTAACTCCGGGTCAAGCGCCTGGACGGCTTGCGAGGCGTGTTCCATGGCGGCTGCGATTCGTGCCAGGAGCTCCTGACGCGTGCCGCCGGCGTCCTTTTCGGAGTGCAGAAATGCGAATTGCGCTTCGGTGAGTTCGCCGCCTTTGAGATAAGTGGTCAGGCGGTCGAGACTGCCCGCGATGTGGCGCAGGTGAAAACCGAGCGGCGTGGCCAAAACGTCTTCGTCGGTGACACGCGCGCAATGCGTCTCCAGATCTTCCCGCGCCTGTTCCAGCGCACGCAGGACCGGCGCGACCAGCGGGTTCACATTTTCCAGAGGACCACGGAGCCAGGGCTCGGGCGTCACAGCGGGGTGACCGAGCGGGTGTCGCTGCCAACGTAGATTTCGCGCGACGGACGCTCGGAGGGAGGAGCGCTCAGCAGATGGGGCCGGATGGCCAGCAGCACATAGGTCTTGGAACGGTTGCGCGTGTAATTGCTGACCAGATCGCTGAGCACCGGGATGCGCGAGAGCAGCGGCATGCCGCTCCTGTTTTTCGAATCGGTTTCATAGACCAGACCGCCCACCAGGGCCCACTGGTTATCTGTGAAGCGAACGGTGGTGACCAGCTTGCGGCCTTCAATGATGGGGATTCCGTTATTGGTGGTGGTGCCGAGCACCTTGTATTCCGAATCCAGATCGAGCGACATCTCGTCCATGCCATGCACGTGGGGGGTCAGGTTCACGACGATGCCGAGATCCTCGAAGGTAATCGTGGGGGCTGGAGAGGACAACGTCGAGGTGGATGGTCCCGACGACCCGATGTACTGGCTGCTGACGATGGGATATTTCTCGCCCGAATGGAAGGTGGCCTTCTGGCCGTCAGTAGAGACGATGGTGCTGGTGAACAGGTTCTTCGCCTTGCCCGAAGTCATCATGGCCGTCACGTTGACGCTGGGAACGGTGACGCCAAACCAATTTCCAACACCGAGGCTGGCCAGTTGCGCGAGCGTGACGGCTGCGCCGGAACTGGTAAGCGTCGAGAAGAAGGTGATGGGGGAATTGATCTGCAGGTTGGCGCCGAGACTCAACATATCGGTCTCATCCATCTCGATGAACTGAAGTTCCATGCCAACCTGGGCGCGGTAAGCTGTCAACTGCTCGAGCACGGCTTGCGCGGCGTCGACGCGGGTAACGCGATCTTTCAAGAGGACGGCGTTGGCATGAGGATCCCAGTACATTTTCTCCACGCCGACGCTCTGCTTGATGGCCTGCCCCAGTTCCGCGATCTCCTGTGGGGAGATCACGCTGGGCATGGGAACGGAGACGATCTCGGTCTGTTCCAGGTCTTTGCGCTTGGCCTCGGTATCGGAGGCGACCAGGAAGAGCTTCTTGCTGAGCGGCACGACGAACGAGTTGGTGGCGGCTTCCATCTCGTGGATGGCCTGCCGGGGCGTTTGGCCTTCCACATGAAACTTCAGGCGTTTGCCGGGCTGATAATCGCCATCGAAGACCAACTCGAAGCCGAGTTGCCCGGCGAGTTGCGAGAAGAGCTGTTTGAAATCGCCTTCAAATGTAAAATCCTGGGGCGTGTCAGTGAGTTCCAGATGACGCGGGCCCAGGAGCTTGCGCTGGACGGCCAATTCGGCTTCGGTGACGCTGTCGAAGCCGGATTCGGGCAGGAGGTCAACGTGGGGCGCTCCGGCGGGCTGATCGGTTTCGGGGGCTGGAGCGGCGGGCGGCGCGGGCGTGCTCGGGGGACTTGGGTGCAGGAGTTGGGCCTGCAACATCTGCTGCGCCGCTTGCGGGGCCAGCGACTCCAATTTGAGGCGATAGCGCGCCTTTTTGGGGTTGGCGGCGGCGGCTTCCTGGTAGTAGAGGTAGGCCTGCGAAATTTTCCCGGCGCGTTCGGCCTTGCGGCCGAGGCGATAGAGGTGCGAGGCGGTGGACGCGGAAAGCGGCACGCAACTGAGTCCCGCAAACAGGAGCAGCCGCGCTCGCGTGGCCTTCATTATTGGTACACCTTCATCTGGAGAAATGACGATTCGGGCGTCCGGATCGTGCAGTCCTTTTCTTACGGCATGCGATTGTAGGGAGAGCAATGAAAACCGAGCCCGCATACAGTCCGATCCTCGACAGCATACTCGGTTACACGGGACGGGACTGGCATAAATTGGTCCTGCCGGCGGTTCTGCTGGTGGGGACGGTTCTGGCTGGGTTTGTGGTCCGAGAAATCCTCTTCCGGGTGCTGCGGCGCTGGCAGAGGAAATCGACTCACCGCCTGGCGGAAGTGCTGATCGAATCCCTGCGCGGACCGATTATCATCTGGGCGCTGATCTTTGGGATTTATTTTGCCATCGAGAACGCCAGCATGGCGGACCGGCTGGAGCACGTGCTGGCGAAATCGCTGTTCGCGCTCTGGATCATTTCCTTCACGATCATGGCGACGCACCTGGCCGGCGCGATGGTGAAATATTACGGCGGCGGCGGGGCGGCGGGCGAAATGCCCGCCACGAGCCTGACGAAGAACCTGGCGCAGATCGCGGCGGCTTGCATCGGAGCGGGAATTCTGCTGCACCATCTAGGGATCTCGATCACGCCGATGCTGACCGCCCTGGGCGTGGGAGGCCTGGCGGTGGCGCTGGCGCTTCAGGACACGCTGAGCAACCTGTTCGGCGGTTTTTATATCACCATCGCAGGCCAGGTGAGGCTGGGCGATTACGTCAAGCTCAACACCAGCGAAGAAGGGTATGTGACCGATATCAGTTGGCGCAGCACGACACTGCGGATGCGCAGCAATAACTACATCATCGTTCCCAACTCTAAACTGGCGCAAGCCATTGTGACGAACTACAATCTGCCCGAAAAACGCATGACCGTGGCGGTGCAGGTGGGAGTGAGTTATGACGCAGATCCGGATCAGGTAGAACGCGTTTTACTGGACGTGGCGAAGCAGGCCGCGGCGGATGTTCCCGGGCTGGCGGCGGATTACGAGCCGACAGTGCGGCTTTCACCGGGGTTCGGCCCCTCGACTCTCGATTTTCAGCTCTATGTGAATATTGTCGAGTTTGAACAACAGTTTGCGGTGCAGCATGAATTGCGGAAGCGGATCTTAAAGCGGTTTCGAGAGGAGAAGATCGATATGCCCTTCCCGACGCAGACGATTTTTGTGAAGCAATAGGGGGCTAGCGGTCGAGATACCAGTCGTAGTGGATGGGCTTTCCATCTAAGCGCCAGCTTTCCGGAATGGTTGTTTCCATCCAATCGATGGCGGCGCCGGGTTGTTGCACTTGCGCGGCGGCGGCGAAGGCGGCTTTGAGGGCGGGCTTCTGGCCGGGCTGGATAACGGCGGGGTCCACGGAAACAAAGAGCGCCGTTCCGCTGCGCGCGACCAGGTCCAGCCACTGGGTGGTGAGATTCCAGGGGATCGCGCGGGTAACCGGGACGCAGTCCGCATCGGCCGCGAAGAACGTGTTGTGCTGGGCCATGCGGAAGGCGAGGGCGTTGACGCCCATTTTGCGGGTGCGGCTCCATTCGCGGCCGCTGGTATCGTCGCCAATACGCTGCGCTTCGACGAGGCCGGCGGAGAGATGCCCGATGGTGTTGCACCCGATGAGAGTGGCATCGCCGGCGCCGGCGCGGATGGCGCGGTACAGACCGCGAACGATCTCCGCCGTGGTCTTGGAACGATCCTGAAAGTGCCAGCCCTTGTCGGTGAGGTCCGGGCCCATCTGGAAACCCCAGCGCCCGGTGAGATCGAAAGTGGAGTAATCGTGCTTGATGAGTTCGAAGCCCCAACCGCGAATGGTGCGGATGCTGTCACCGATGTAGGCGAGAGCTTCCGGGATGCTGGAATCGATGGTGATGAGGTCGCCTTTGGTTCTGCCTCCAGCGGGTGGAAGACGCCAGGGCAGAGCCAGTTTCTCGGTGGTAAGTGTAGGGCGAGTCCAGATTCCGGGGCGCACGCCCATCTGCTTCATTTGGGCGGCGAGTTGGGACATATCGGGGAAGCCGAGCTGCGTATCGGCCACAGGACCTGCCCCATCACGCGCCGCGCCCCAACCCATATCGATCACGACGAAGGGCGGGTTTCCGGGTTCGTTTGGCATCAGTTCCGCAGTGAGTGCTGCGTCTTTGAGGCTGGCTTCGGCGGACATATTCTGGCCATAGGCGTAATACCAGTTGTTGCTGCCGTAAAGGGGCCGCGCGGGCAGAGTGGGTTTGTCGCACATGGCGCGGCACAAGGCATGGGCCGCCGCAGCAGGCGTTTCGCCCGGCTGGCCTTTTTGGATCACCAGGGTCGCAGCGAGTAAGCGCCGATCGCCGAGGGTGACGCCGCCACCGCCGTTCGAAACATCCAGCCAGAGAGTGATGCCGCCCGCGTCGGCCTGCCAGCAGCAGATGGCCGCCGCGCCGGTTTTGACTCCGTAGCCATTCGTTGCGCCGCCACCTGAGGCGAGGAAATACCAGGGCATGAGCCGCTCGCCAACCAGGGCGCGCCATTCAAGGTCGCCATAGGATCGCTCCCAGTGATCGCCCAGGTAGCGCCAGGTCTCCGGGAGCGAACCTTCCCAACGGAGACGGATACGGGTGACGCTCGCTTGCGGGGCATGGAGAAAGATTTTACCGGTGGCGGGGTCGGTTTCGACTTCGATGTTGCGGGCCTGCCAGGTTTGGTTGGAGCGGGTGAGGCGGATTCCGGCGGGCTCGGCTTCTGTGAAGATGGAGACGTCGTCGGGAAGACGGACGGGATCTGGGACTCTGGCCAGACCGCGGGCTGTGGTCATCGCGGCTGCGCCGAAAACTCCGGCGCTTTTGAGGAAAGATCTGCGCGTGGATGGAGACATGTATTCCGATGAGTATATGGCGGGACGATTTCGTGATCGTCCCGCCGTCAAGTCTACTTGGAGACTGTGATTCCGTAGAGGTCAAACGCCCCAAACGGAGACAAGGTTGCCGTTGTCCAGACGCTTCCATAATCTTCAGACACAGCGCCGTTTCCGCCCGCGTTCGTGGTGTCTTGATTCCAGACCAGGTAGCTGGTGGTATCGGCAGGGAGCGGGTAGAGCCAGTAAGTTTTCCCGGCGGCGAGCGCGACGTAACTGGTTTTTGAGGGCGTCAGCTTCGCCGTTTGAACTACGCAGCAAGTCCCGAAGGTGGGGAGATTGGTGAAGTACTTAGAGTAAATGATGGTTCCGGGGAGACCGCCGTTGTCTTCGGCAAGAACCAAATGGACCCCGTTCGTCCCGGTCACGTATGTTAAAGCCGCATCGATTCGAACCAGGAGGAAGTCGCTGGCGGGAGTGAACGACATCGCTTCCGCCAAGGGATAATCGTTTGCTTCCTGACCTGCCTCGGTGAAGCCTGAACCCGCATTGTAAGTAGAACTTCCCGATCCGAAATTTGAATAGATTACGGTTGCTCCGGCTGGAAGGGCCTCCTCGATTTTGGGCTGGGCATCCGGTATAACGGTGCTTGCCGCCGGCGCCGTCTTGCTGACCATTGCGCCGTTATTGGCTACCGTTTTTGAGACTTCGGCGCTTGCGTTGGTGGAAGCAAGGGATAGAAGAGCGACACTCAGGGCGCCCGCGACCTTACCTAGAATGTTGGCGTTGAAATACTTTACTGTTGCGATCATTTAACTCCTAATTTGCCCCTAGCGATCTCGTGTTATATCGTTCGGGTCATCGAAGTATAGCGCAACATGCGACTCTAGATGTTACTTAGTGGGCCGCTGGATACTCCTGCTGGTGTTATACGGTACGCTGGCGGCGTGTCGAACGCTAAGTCACTCATATACCACGCGAATACGTAGCGCGGGTAGGAAGGGTGGGAGCGTCAAGCGGGGCCGTCGCGCCGGCCTAGCAATATTCCGCCAAAGTAGACTCTGTTCGACACCAGCGCCAACGAATAGCTGCTCCCTGAAACCGTCGCCTTGAATGTCGAAAGCAATCGGCCATCCGCGCCATAGAAGTAAATGGAATCGTTCCCGGAGTTGATCTTCTCGACGCGGCGGTTGTTCTCATCGTACGCGTAACTCTCCATGAACGACCCCATCGTCGCGGACTTCGCGCGGTTCTCGTAATCGTAGGCCAGCGCCGGGCCGCCGTACGGCGTCCCCGTCATATTTCCATTCGCGTTATAAGTCGCGCCGGTTAGTTGATTATTGGCGGAGTTCTACCTAACCGAGGACGTGCGGCGGCAGGTCCGTAAGTTGGCCAAGTTTGCCAAACTGAGCGTGAGCAAGTGGGTAGCGGAGCGCGTGATGAAGTCCGCCGAAGCATCATGGTCGCCAGAGTTTTTGGCCCTCGCGGGCGCATTTCCGGACTTTCACGATGCCGCCGATCTGCGAAAAGGCTACGGCGAGGATCTGCCGCGGGAGAGCCTTGATTAGAGATCCGACTCAGCTCACTCCGAGCGCAAGGTCTCAATCGGATCGATGCTGCTGGCGCGGCGCGTGGGGATATAACTCGCCAGCACGGCCGCGGCGACGAGCACCGCCATCGTCAGGGCATAAGTAGAGGGGTCGTAAGTCGTCACTCCGAAGAGCGAAGAACGCAGAAACCGTGTCAGCCAAAGCGACGCGGTGAAGCCGACCGCGACGCCGATGGCGGCCAGCACGAGGCCGTGCCGTACGAACATGCCGCTCACTTGCCGCTGGCCCGCGCCGAGAGCGATGCGAATTCCAATTTCGCGGGTTCGCTGCGAAACCGAATAGGAGATGACGCCGTAAATACCGACGAGGCCGAGCACCAGCGCCATGCCGCCGGCAATAGCCAGCATGACAAGCGTAAAAGAAGTGCGCGCCATGGACTTGTCGTAGATCTCCTGCAGCGTGCGGGCGTCGGCGAGCGGTGAATCCGGAGTCACCGACCAGATGGCCCGCTGCAGTTCCTTCAAAAGCGCGACAGAGCCGGCCCGGTTGGTTCGAATGGCGTAATCGGCGGTTCTTTGAACAAAGGTTTTGTTTCCCCAGAAGTTGGACATCATGACGGGCCAATAAACGGTTGCGGGAGGTTTGGCTTGCACGCCATCGTCGTACTCATCGGCCACTACGCCGACGATCTCGCGCCAATCGTCAGCCATTCCTTCGCGGATACGCTTCCCGATCGCCGCGGAGGGACTGCCCCAGTATTCGCGGGCCAGGTTTTCAGAGACAATGGCGACCGGGCGGAATTGATAGACATCGGTCCACGTCAAGTCGCGGCCAGCGTAAAACCGGTGGCCCATGACGTGGAAAAAGCCCGGCGCGACGAATTGAAACCGTCGTATCGGGGGCACCTGGCCGGGTTTGGCGGCGTGATCCTCGGCCAACAGAACATCATTGCTGTTGTTTCCGTCCATCGGCATGGAACTCGCGAAGCTGGCCTCTTCCACCCCCGGTATGGCGCTGATTTTGGAGAGAATCTCCTGCTGTGCGCGGACGGCCCGCTCGGGTTCCTTGGCCTGGGTGTCTGCAATGAAAACACGCAGCGTCATCACCTGGGCCGGGTTGGTGAATCCGGGATCGACATGCCGCAGCGCGTAGAAGCTGCGAATCATCAGACCCGAACTGATCAACAGGACCAGCGCAAGGGCCACCTGGAAGATCACCAGCAAGTTGCGCGCGCGCAGACGGTCGCGGCCGGCGCTGACGCTGCGGCTGCTGTCACGGAGCCCGGCGACGGGCAGTTTCGTGGCGTACTTCCAGGCGGGGATGAGACCGAACAGTGTACTGGAGACAAGAGAGACCAGAAAAGTGAAGAGCAGACCTCGCGGGTCGATCGTGATCTCGTCCAGGCGGGGAAGGTTGGCCGGCCCGATGGCCACGAGGAGCCGTAAGCCGCCGTAAGCCAGAACCAGCCCCAGCGCGCCTCCGGCCAGCCCCAGCGTCATGCTTTCACCTAATAAGTCTCGCGCAATACGTCCCCATCCAGCGCCCAGTGCGGCGCGAATGGCGAGCTCGTGCTGCCGCCCTTCCGCGCGAACCAGCAACAGATTGGCGACGTTGGCGCAGGCGATCAGCAGGACGATCCCGATGCTGCCCATCACCACCCACAACACTCCGCCAATGTCGCCCACCACGTCTTCCATGAAGGGGCGCGCGTTTGGACCGATCCGCGCATCCTCAAAGAGCCTTGCGCTGAACCCAGGAGGCGCGGGCCAGCTCTTCAGCCAGACCGGGATCAGGCGTCCGATATCCGCATTGGCCTGCGACAGCGTCACTCCAGGCTTCAGGCGGGCAATGCCCTGGTAGCTGAAGTTGCCCAGAAACACTTTGCCGCGATTGAACTGCAAAGGAAGAAGCATGGCCGGCCGCGGGGTCATGAACTGGAAGTTTCTAGGCAGCACACCGATGATTTCGTGGTCTTCCCCATCCACCACCACGTGGGTGCCCACCACCGACGGCGAACCACTAAAGCGATTCTGCCAGTAGGCGTACGACAGCACGGCGGTGCGCGGGCTTCCATCCGTGTCGTCGCGCCTGTTGAAGAAGCGCCCGAGGGCGGGCTGAACGCCTAAGATGCCTAAGACGCCGTCGGTGACCCACAGGCTCTGCACCTGCTCCGGTTCGGCGATATGGCTGACGCTCACGGAGCCGCCTGTGTATGCGCCGATATCAGTGAAGGTTCGCGCCTGCTCCCGATAGGTGAAATACATGGATGGGCAGATATTGAGCGCGTTGATGTTAAGGCCCTTCGCGGTGTGCCAGACGCCCACCAGGCGATCCGGCTGGTAGAACGGCAGCGGCTTCAGCAGGATGGAATTGATGACGCTGAAGATGGCGGTGTTGGCGCCGATGCCGATGGCCAGCGTGAGTAGGGTTACAACCGTAAACAGCGGAGAATGGAGCAACCGGCGAAAGGTGTATCGGTTCATGCAGTGATCGACGCCCTCACTACCTGTACGTTTGGCCGAGTCTGGAGTTCTCCTTATTATTGGAAACGGTCATGGGTTCCCGGACATCCAAAGCAAGGTTGCTAAAATGAGAGTTTCCGGGGTGAAGACTTAAAAAGATGCGAGGAACACGCTGGCTCATTTTGCTGGCCATTGTGGCGATCCTCGGCGGTGCTGGTTATTACTACCGGCTGGACATGAAGCTGGCTCGGGAGCGAACACCGCAGCAGCCTCCCGTGCTGCCGCCGGATACGAACTCGACTGCGGTGGACTATGAGTATGGCCAGAGCACGTCGGGCAAGACCAACTACAGCGTGAAGGCGAAGAGCTACCGTCAGATCCGCGACACCCCGAACTACGAGCTGCGCGGGCTGGAGTTGAAGCTGACCGAGAAGGACCAGCAGCACTACGACCTGATCAAGAGCGCCAGGGCCGAATTCAACCAGTCGGAAGGGCGCATGTTCTCAGATGGGGAAGTGGAGATTACTCTCGATGTACCCATCGTGGGCACGCCGCCTCACCAGTTGACGACGGTGAAATCGTCCGGGGTGACGTTCGACAGCAAAACCGGCAAGGCTTCCACCGACCGGGCAGCGGAGTTCACGTTTGAGAACGGGGACGGCAAGAGCACGGGAGCGGCTTACGATCCGCAAACCCACGAACTGCATCTGAAGGGCGGCGCTGTGATGAACATGCGCGGGCAGGGTAAGCGCAGCCAGGTGATGCATGTGGAAGCGGGGGAAATTGTGTACCGGGAATCCGGCTCGCAGGTGACGCTGACGCCGTGGTCGAGGATGACGCGAGCGGAGACCACCATCGACGCGGGCCAGAGTATCGTGACGCTGAAGGACAAGCTGGTGGACGCGATTGACAGCCAGAACGTTCACGGGGTGGATAAGTATCCGGATCGCGAACTGCACTACTCGGCGGATAGCGTTCACGTGGCTTATGACGATGACGGCAATGTAAAGACCATCACGGGATCGGGCCATGCCCATGTGCACCAGGAGGGATCTGGAGGCATGACGGACACGACTTCCGCGTGGGCCAACCTGGAGTTTGTGCCGGGGGACACGCAATCGACGCTGGACCACGTGGTGGCCACCAAGGGGGTTGTGATCCGGTCGAGGCCCGGGGCGGACAAGGCTGGCAAACGCGCGGAAGACCGGCTGTTGAAGTCGGAAAATGTGGAGATCAATATGCGGGCGGGCGGCAAAGAGATCGCAAGCATGCGCGCCCACGGGCCCGGCACGGTGGAATTTTTCCCAAACGCGCCGGAACAGCACCACCGTCTTCTGAGCGGAGAGGAAATGACCATTAATTACGGCCCCAGGAATATGGTCAAGGATTATTCCGCGAGTAACGCCGCGACGTTGACTTACGCGGCGGCCACGAAGGCGAAGAGTAGCGCGGGGAATAGCAAGATTGAAGCGCCCGGAAAGACCAGCAGCCAGACGCTGGCCGCCACGTTCGATGCGAAGGGTCAGTTAGCCACCATGAGGCAGACCGGTAACTTCACTTACGAGGATGGCGACCGCCATGCGAAGGCGGCGAGCGCGTCTCTCGACCAGCAATCGAACACCATGGATCTGGAGACCGGGGCGCGCATTTGGGACACGAACGGCACCACGGACGCGGACAAGATTCACCTGATCCAGAAGACCGGCGACTATGTGGCCGATGGACACGTGATGACCAGCCATGCGCCGGACCAATCCACGCCGGATAAGAAGAAGCCCACGGGTGAAATGCTGGATGGGGATGAGAATATACAGGGCTCCGCGCCGCACATGAGTTCCGCGAACCGTAACAAATTGGTTCACTACGACGGCGGAGCGGTGCTGTGGCAGGGCGGCGACCGGATTGAAGCCAGGGCGATCGATATTGACCGCGAGAAACATATCCTGAGCGCGACCGGGAAAGTGGTCACGCAGTTCCAGGATGAAGACAAGAGCAAAGACGACAGCACAAAAGGTAACGACAAGAAGGCGGGGGCGGCCGGCGGCGCAACCGTGGTGAAGGTCTCGGCGACTGTGCCTGTACCCGCGAAAGCGCCTGCGCTGCCGCCGGTCTATACGGTGGTTTCGAGTGACACGCTAATCTATACGGATGCGGACCGGATGGCGCATTACACTGGCGACGTGGTTCTGAACCGTCCGGGACTGAATGTGAAGAGCGCAGACTTAGAGGCCTATCTGAACCCGAAAGACTCCGGCGAGGACAGCCGTTTGAACCATGCGATCGGTAACGGGAAGGTGGAGATTGTGGAGAGCCGGCCTGACCGGCAGCGCATCGGCAAGGGTGAACACGGAGAATACATCACCAAGGAAGATAAAGTGATTCTGCGCGGTAACCTGGCGGACCTTTACGACTCCATTAAGAAAGACGATAGTCATGGTACGGAGCTGACTTACTACACTTCAGATGACCGGCTGCTGATTGTCGGCGCACCCACTAAGCCCGTCATGAGCCACTTGCAACGCAAGAAACACCCCAATGCCAATCCTGGAAACCGCTGAGATCTCGAAGTCGTACCGCGGCAGAAAAGTAGTAGATAACGTCTCCGTTCATGTTGCGCATGGAGAAGTGGTGGGATTGCTGGGTCCGAACGGCGCCGGGAAAACGACGTCTTTCTATATGATTGTCGGGCTCATCAGCCCCGATTCCGGACAGGTGCTGCTGGACGGAATGGATCTGACGGCGATGCCGATGTACCAGCGGGCGCAGAACGGGATCAGCTATCTGCCGCAGGAACCGAGCGTGTTTCGCAAGCTGTCTGTAGAAGACAACCTGATGGCGATTCTGGAAACACGCGGCATGTCGAGAGGCGCGAGGCGCGCCCGGATGGACGAGTTGATCGCGCAACTGGGGCTGGAGAAAGTGCGGCGCAGCAAGGGGTATATGCTTTCGGGTGGTGAGCGGCGGCGTGTGGAGATCGCGCGCTCGCTGGCCATTGAACCCAAGTTTCTGCTGCTCGACGAACCTTTCTCGGGGATCGATCCGATTCAGGTGATTGAGTTACAGCGCATCGTGCACGATCTACGCAACTCAGGCATTGGCATTCTGATTACGGATCACAACGTGAAAGAGACGCTGATGGTGGTGGACCGCGCTTACATTATTGCCAACGGGCGGATTTTTTTCTCGGGCAGTCCGGAAGTTCTGGGGCGCGATCCGGAAGTGAAGCGCGTGTATCTGGGCGAGAATTTTCACTTTCAACTACGGCCGCAATGACAGACCGTTCATCTGTATCTGGATGCTTGCGGGCGTTTCCTGGATCATCTTAGCCGTCACGCCTTGAAAATCCGGGATGAGTTCGGCCGCATCCCGCAGTTCCGCGGGCGGGACAGTGGTCAACACGCCCACCGCGGTCATCCCCGCAGCCCGCGCGGCTGCAACGCCCGGCGGGGCATCCTCAAACACCAGGCATAGGCCAGGCTCAACGCCCAACCCGGCTGCCGCCTTCAGGTAGACCTCCGGATTCGGCTTGCCTCGCTCCACGTCTTCCGACGCGACTAAGACCTGGGGAATGGGGAACCCGAGTTTACGGAGCCGCGCGGTGGCGACCACTCTTTCACCCGACGTCGCGATGCCCCACACATGGCTGGGCAGGCTTTTCACGAATTCCAACGCGCCAGGGATGGGCACGACGCCGTCCAGCAAACTCTGCTCGATCTCGACAAAGAGTTCGATCTCAGCGAGCAGGTCCAGATGCGGCGCGACCGTTTGAACGATTTCGGCGGTGCGGCGTCCATGGCCCATCCGTCGAACCAATTCCGGGTCCAAGCCTTGCTTGACAGCCCAAATTTTCCAGGATTCTTCCACCACCGCGATCGAATTTGCCAGTACGCCATCGAGGTCGAAAATAATGGCGCCGGCAACGAGGACTCGTTGACTCATCGAACCAACTATAGCTGTGTTTGGGGTTGTTCCAGCTTTGATAGGATTCAAGCGTAGGATTCAAACCATGAAAAAGCCCTCACAAATCACACTCGGCCTCATCGTCGGCAACCGCGGGTTTTTTCCGGATCATCTGGCCAAGTCGGGCCGTGAGGAAATGATGGCGGTTCTGGAAGCGGCTGGGGTACGTGTGATCGCGCCCGGCACGGCGGACACGAAATACGGCGCGGTTGAGACGCGCGTAGAATCGCGCATGTGCGGTGAACTGTTCGACCGGCACCGGCATGAGATTGACGGCGTGATTATCACGCTGCCCAACTTTGGAGAAGAACGCGGAATCGCCGATGCGCTGCGTTATTCCGGACTCAACGTTCCGGTGCTGGTGCAGGCGACGCCGGATACGCCGGGGCGCATGACCATCGCGGACCGGCGCGATAGCTTCTGCGGCAAGATGTCCTGCTGCAACAATCTGAAGCAATACGGGATTCCGTTCTCACTGACTTCGCTGCACACGGAAGCGCCGGGGTCACCTGAGTTCGCCAAGGATTTGGAATGGTTCAAGTCCGTTTGCCGCGTGGTGCGCGGCATGAAGAACCTGCGGATCGGGGCGATTGGCGCGCGGCCGGCCGCTTTCAACACGGTCCGGTACAGCGAGAAACTGCTGGAGCAGGCCGGCATTTCCGTGGAGCCGATCGACCTTTCCGAGATCTTCGGCCGTGCCGCGAAGATGGCGGACGACGATCCGGCGGCGATCGAGAAACTGGAAGCCATTCACGCTTATGTTTCGACCGGAAGCACGCCGAAAAAGGCCTTGATGAAGATGGCCAAGTTCGGCGCCGTGGTGGACCACTGGATGCAACAGACCGAGGTGGGTATCAGCGCCATTCAGTGCTGGACGTCGATGGAGGAATATTTCGGCGTGGTGCCCTGTACGGTGATGAGCATGATGAGCAACAACCTGATGTCGAGCGCCTGCGAAGTGGATATCTGTGGAGTGATCGGGATGCACGCGCTGCGGCTGGCGTCCGGCACGCCCAGCGCTCTGCTCGATTGGAACAACAACTACGGGAACGACCCGGACAAGGCGGTTTGCTTCCATTGCAGTAACCTGCCGAAGGACTTTTTCGAAGACGTGAAAATGGATTTTCAACTGATCATCGCGGGAACGGTGGGCAAGGAGAATACGCACGGTACCGTGGTTGGCAAAGTAAAATCAGGCCCGATGAGTTATGCGCGGTTCTCGACGATTGACTCGGAGGGTAAGATCCGCGGCTATGTGGGGGAGGGTGAGTTCACGTCCGATCCACTGGATACGTTTGGCGGGGCAGGAGTGGTTCGCATCCCGGGGATGCAGAAGCTACTGCGCTATATCTGCGAAGAAGGTTTTGAACACCATGTGGCGGCTAACCTTTCGAGCAGCGCTTCCGCTGTGGAGGAAGCGGCGGCAAAGTATCTGGGCTGGAGCGTCTACCGGCACCAATGAGTATCGTCGCAGGGGTTGATTTCGGCACCTTGAGCGTGCGTGTGTCCATCTTTGACAGTAAAAAGGGGAGGCTGGGCGCGGGCACGGGAGAATATCCGCTGCACCGGCGGCGAGAAGACCCCGACCACGCGACGCAGAGCCACACGGACCATATGGCGGCGCTGGTTTCGGCGACTTGCGCGGCGATTGCGGACGCGGGCGTTGATGGGCGCGCGATTGACGCCATCGCCATCGACACTACCGGCTCCAGCGTGATTCCCGTTGGGGAAGGCCTCGAGCCACTCGATGAATACTACCTGTGGTGCGATCACCGCGCGTGGCGCGAAGCAGCGCTGATAACAAGGACAGCCGAAGAACGCGGGCTCGCGGCAATCGACTGGTGCGGCGGCGTGTATTCATCGGAGTGGGGTTTTTCGAAGCTGCTTCACTGGCTGCGGCATAATCCCCAAAAGCGGCCACGGTTCGTTACGGCTTTGGAGCACTGCGACATGGTGGCCGCGGTTTTGTGCGGCGTTACAGACCCGAGTCAGGTTTCGCGTAGTATCTGCGCCATGGGCCATAAATGGATGTGGAACGCGGCGCTGGGCGGGTTGCCGGACGAAGAGTTCTTAGTCGCGGTGGACCCGCTTCTGGCGGGCGTGCGCGAGAAAATGATGCTGGGGCGCTATGCCACTTCGGACGCCATTGCGGGCACGCTGAGCGCCGAATGGGCCTTGAAGATGGGCCTGCGCGAAGGGATTCCGATTCCCGTGGGCGCATTCGATGCGCATTGGGACGCGATTGGAGCAGGCTGCCAGTTAGGGGACGTGGTCAACGTAATCGGCACCTCGACCTGCATAATCGGGATGAGCGAATCCGCCACGCTGGTGCCGGGCGTTTGCGGCGTGGTGCCCGGTTCCGTGCATCCTTCCTACACCGGGATCGAAGCAGGACTTTCCGCAACCGGCGATATCTTCGAGGCGATTGCGCGGCGCGCGGCGAGTACAGTTTCGGAACTGTCGAAGGGACTTCAGCGTTACAAGCCCGGCCAGACGGGGCTGCTGCGGCTGACCTGGGATAACGGCGACCGCACGGTGCTGGTGAACCCGGAGCTGGGAGGCGTTACGCTGGGCTGGCACCTGACGAACACCGCGCAGGACGAGCTTTTCGCGTCCATCGAAGGGACCGCATTTCACACCCGCGTTATTCTTGAGCGCATGGAAGAGCACGGGGCGGCAGTACACCGGGTGATCAATGGGGGCGGCATTCCGCGAAAGAACCCCGTGCTGAATCAGGTGTATGCCAACGTTTTGAATAAGCCCATTCTGGTTCCGGATGGCGACGTGACGAGCCTGGGCTCGGCGATCTTCGCATTTATGGCCGCGGGCGCGTTTCAGACGATCGAAGATGCGCAAGATGCTTTGTGCCCGCCGCACACCACTTATGAACCGCAGGCGGACGCGCGCGCGACTTACGATGAGTTATTCGGCTTCTTCAGGCGGCTTTACTTCGAGTTCGGGAAGGGTGACATTCTTCCGGGTTTAAGAAGGCTGGCGGCGGAGGCGAAACGGGGATGAGTGAACTCGATCGACTTCGCGAAGAAGTTTACGAAGCAAATCTGGAACTGGTTCGCCGCGGGTTAGTCACTTACACTTTTGGGAACGCCAGCGGGATTCTGCGCGGCGAAGATCTGGTTGCCATCAAGCCCAGCGGCGTCCCTTATGAAGAACTGCGCCAGCGGGATCTGGTGATCGTCCGCCTGGATGGTTCGGCGGTTGAAGGAAGCATGCGGCCGTCTTCCGATTTACCGACTCATCTGGTGCTGTACCGGGCTTTTCAAGCCATAGGCGGAGTGGTGCATACGCATTCATCTTTCGCGACCGCATGGGCACAGTCCGGACGCGAAATCCCGTGCCTGGGAACAACGCATGCGGACTATTTCCATGGGGCCGTCCCGATCACCGAACAACTGCGGCGAATGGAAATCGAGGGCGATTACGAGGTGAATACGGGCGATGCCATTGTGCGGCGTTTTGCCGCGCTGGACCCATCCGCATATCCGGCCGCGCTGGTGGCCGGGCACGCCCCGTTCTGTTGGGGCCCTACGGCCGGCGCGGCCGCGCATACCGCGGTGATTCTGGAAGAGATCGCTCGAATGGCCTACTACACTGTTACGCTGAACGCGGCGGCGGAGCCGATTTCAGCGGCGCTACATGATAAGCATTTCCTGCGCAAACACGGTGCAGGCCGCTACTACGGGCAACCTGACCGGTAGGGCCTGGACACTTCACTATCTCCACGACTTCATGCGATTCGAACTGACAAACTCGATATGCTCGCCGTCCGAGTTCTGCCAGTGCAGCACGCGGAACGGCGCCGTTTTCTCGACCACGAACATCTCGGTGCGGCCATCCTCGGAGTTCACGGTGAACTGATCGGTTTTCTGAACTCCGGCCTGACGAGTCAGTTTCGCTTTCGTCCAGGAAAGCGGCCGGTGCTCTTCGCGCGCATCGCGCAGCCTGGGTAGCAGGTCGACGATTCGCTCCTGGCCGTTATCCACGGAAGGCGCGGCCATGCCACGCGCCCACAACCAGAGAGCATCTCCCGAGACGCCATCACGAGGGTACGAAAGAGTAATCTGCTCATCCCCTTCCTTTTGAAAACTGTACTGGTGGGAGCGGATGCCGGTGGCATCGAAGAGCAGTTGATGGAACAGTTGGCCATCCCACGACTGCGCCGAGAAATCCGTCTTTGTCTCCGTGCCGGCGGCGCGACCTTCGACGGGCGACATAGCCACCACGGAAGTGGTCATTTCATCGCACGGTTGCGGGCCAAGGGTGTAACGCTCGATCCAAACGGTCTGCATGACCGGAAAAAGATCGTGCTGTTGCGCCGCTTTTGGATCGTCGGCCTCCGCGACGCGGTCGTCTTCCGAAAACGTAGACCGACGAACCACGGTGGTGGCGGTGCCTTTACGCAGACTGCCGCCGCGGAGGCGTTCGGTTGTGTAGGTGGAGACTTCCGCCGAGCCATCGTCCCAGAGATGCTGGAAGGCCGCATCGAACACAGGCGGTCGCAGGGCCGGACCCGTTGTCACCTGAGGGACCGGGGATGCGGGCGGCGCCTGGTTCTGGCATCCCGCCATGCCGCCTAGAAGAAGAAGTGTGAGGGGTAAGGAATGGCGCACGTTACCCTAGCAGTGTACCCGTTTCCATTCGAAAATGAATATTCTGGCCGGGGTCTCGATCATGAGGTTTGCGAGAATCGTTACGAAAGGTTTACTGAATTGAACCAGTTTGTCCTGTTCCTTGCCGCTTCCATTGTTGCCATGAACTATCCAATCGCGCCCAAGGGGGACCAGGTCGATAATTACCACGGTCACCAAATCGCCGACCCATATCGGGGTCTGGAAGACGCCAACTCCGCCGCTACGCAGAAATGGGTGGAAGAAGAGAACGCACTCACGCATTCCTATTTGTCGCAGTTACCGGGGCGCGAGAAGATCCACGCGCGACTTACCCAACTCTGGGACTTTGAGCGATTCTCCAACGCTTACCAAGCCGGCGGTCACTATTTCTACTCTCGTAACTCGGGATTGCAGAACCAGGATGTGGTGTATGTAAGTGACCGGCTGAATGGTGAGCCGCGGGTTCTGATTGACCCGAACACATACCGGAGCGATGGAACGGCGGCGCTGAGCGGCGAGAGCGTGAGCTGGAACGGCAAGCTGTTTGGGTATGGCGTATCCCAGGCCGGTTCCGACTGGTCCGAAATCCACGTGCGCGAAATCGCTACCGGCAAGGACCTGCCTGACGTGATCCATTGGGTGAAGGGTTCCGTGCCCGTGTGGACTTTGGATGACAGCGGCTTCTACTACTCGCGGTTCCCCGAACCGCCGGCGGACCAAGTTCTCACGGTGGCCGCGCGCAACGCGCAGATTTACCTGCATCGACTGGGCGAGCCGCAATCCGCGGACACCCTGGTTTACGAACGTCCCGACCAACCTACCTGGGGACTGGGGCCGGCACTTACGGAAGATGGGCGGTACCTGCTGATTTACGCCACGGCCAGCGCCGGCAAGAACATGCTCTTTTATCAGGACCTGAGCCATGCCGGGTCGAAGGTGGTGGAGTTGATTGCGAAAGACGAGTTCGCCTATAGCGTGATCGGATCGGTGGGGCCGGTTTTCTACATTCAGACGACGGAAAGCGCTTCGCGAGGCCGATTGATCGCGGTCGATGTCACGCATCCGGAGAAGGCGAATTGGAGGGATATTGTTCCAGAACAGCCAGCCACTTTGAACTCCGCGGCGATGGCCGGAAGTAAGTTCGTTCTCGACTATCTACAAGACGCTCACTCGGTGACGCGCCTCGTGAGCCTAAGTGGAAAGCCAATCAGCGACGTTGCCCTGCCCGGCTTAGGCACCGCCAACTTTGCCCCTGTGCGCCAGAGCGACCGGGAGATCTTCTACGCATTCGCCACTTATACCGCACCTACGGCGATTTATCGACTTGACCTTGTGACGGATAAGAGCACTCTGGTCCACCAGAGCCGCTTGAGTTTTAATCCCGCGTCCTATGAGACCAAGCAGGTCTTCTATCAGAGCAAGGATGGGACGCGCGTTCCGATGTTCCTGACTTATCGCAAAGGAATCAAGCTGGACAGCTCGAACCCCACGCTGCTTTACGGTTATGGAGGATTCGACATTGCGATGACTCCGGGGTTCAGCCCCCCGTATATCGAATGGATGGATATGGGGGGAATTTTCGCCGTTGCCAACCTTCGCGGCGGTTCCGAATATGGCGAGGCCTGGCACCTGGCCGGCACCAAGGAACATAAACAGAACGTATTTGACGATTTCATTGCCGCCGCGGAGTGGCTGATTTCGAGTAAGTACACGTCGACGCCTAAGCTGGCTATCTTTGGCGGCAGTAACGGCGGGCTGCTGGTGGGCGCGGTGGTGAACCAACGGCCGGATTTATACGGCGCCGCCATGGCCGCGGTGGGAGTGATGGACATGCTGCGATTCCAGAAGTTCGGGTTCGGCGAATACTGGGTGGGCGACTACGGATCTTCCGACAACGCCACGGAGTTCGAGAGCCTGATCAAATACTCGCCGCTGCATAACATCAAGAAGGGTGCGCATTATCCGCCCGTCCTGATTACGACTTCCGACCATGACGACCGGGTGATGCCCGGCCATAGCTTCAAGTACGCCGCCACCTTGCAGCAGGCCCAAGGCGGCCCCGCGCCGATTCTGATCCGCATCGAAACGCGAGCCGGACATGGGGCCGGGAAGCCAGTATCGAAGTTGATTGATGAATGGACGGACCGGATGTTGTTTCTGCGGAAGTCGCTCGGGATGGAGTGAGGCTGAACAGGGCGAACGAGGCGCTTGCGTCGTAGGATTGCAAACCAAATTTTCCTTCTATCTAATTGATTCCGTTGTTTTTGCGCGCTATGCCGAGCGGCGCACCGGTGACTTTGAGCGGGAGCGATTTGGCGCTCCCATCGGCAGGGAAATCGAAATGTGCGGAACGAAGCCAGTTCCGTATCTCGGTGGAAAACTTCGCCTACCGCGAGGGACCACCTGTCAAGCGGAATTGCAAACCAAATTTGCCTTCTATCTAATTGATTCCTTTGTC
>PLFE01000201.1 GCA_003136675.1 Bryobacterales bacterium | reverse complement strand
ATGGAGTGGAATAATCATTGTGATGGTGTAGGTCTCTTCACTAAGTGATGGCGTACTTTCTGGGCACGAACGATCCTCAGTAAGTTGCTCAATGCCGGCTTGAAGGCCGAGGTCAATCAGGAACCCTGGGCGAGCCTGCATAGCGATACGTCGCGTCCGTTTGGGAAGCCGAAGTCGGGGCGGATTGCGGTGAAGGTGATTAATCATTTGGGGGATGAGGTGATGAAGGTGTTCCGGATGGGGTAAGGCCGTCAATAGGGAGCCATGCAGATCCAATTCCGGGCGGTTTACGAGAACGGCGTGCTTCGACCCTTGGAGCCGGTGGAGTAGGCCGAGCATCAGCAGGTGACGATTACGGTCTCGACCGATTCGGAACCGCGTGACTTGCATCCCGGGTTGGACGGGGGTTACCGGGAAACGCTGCGACGCCAACTGAAGGACGCCGGCCGGGCCCGGCCCCCGGTCTGGAGGAGGTCCGCAGACGCCTCTCCAAAAAAATCCCCGGCGAAATGACTGAAGACTTTCTCGCGGAACGCGGAGCGATAGATACCCGGCTGGGCCGCCCTGGGAAGTACAATGGTGGACGTGCAGATGCAGGTCGAGGCGGTTTACGAGAAGGACGCGGGACCGGTACCCAGCTTGGAAGAGGTACAGCGGCGGCTTTCCAAGATTCCTGGTGCGATGACTGCGGACTTTATTGCGGAACGCCGCGAGCGCGGAGAAACCGAAGAACGCGGGGAGCGCTAAAGTCTTGCCTGGCTGGTTCCTGGACACCAGCGCTCTCGCAAAACTCTACCACGCCGAGCAGGGAACCGAACGGATGCGATCCATCGCGCAGGATTCCGGTAACCGCCTGTAGATATCAGGTCTGGCCGTCGTGGAGTTTTCATCGGTATCTGCAACGAAAGTACGCACTGGTTTTCTGCACCGCGAGGACGCCGCCGTTTTACTTCGTCGATTTGGCCAGGAGCTCGTTTCTGGGGGGTTTGGTCTCTACGCCGTCGGTGAGGCGGAGTTCTCTTTCGCGGGACGATTGATCGAGAGGTACGCCTCCGACATCGGACTTCGATCACTGGATGCGATCCAGATCGCCGCCGCAGTTGGTCTCAGAGGCGGGGGTCTCATCGAATACGTGGTTGTTTGTTCGCGCCCTCGATTGATGTCGCCCTCGATTGAGCCTCTTCGGAACGGGCGTCCGATATAATCCTTCATGCGGCGTTACCACCGCTAAAATCGTGTCTGAGAAACGGCCCACGGCACCCGGGAATTCGGCTCCGGCTGTATACAGGCGAGAGGTCGCCCCACTTCGAACTCCGCCCGTCTATCGCCCTGTCCAGACCGTAGGTGTCGCCCGGCCACCCTGCCAGCCAAAAGTCGCCTCACCAGGGACCGCTCCGGCTCCGTACCGGCCCAACGCTATCGCGTCGTTTGCACCAAAGCAGAGGGCCATGGCTCCGCCGGTTTTCCGTCCGGCAAACGCCGTCCTAGCGGCTCCTGCGCCGTACCGTCCAAACTCGAGCCTTAACGGGCCGGCCCATCGACAGTCGGCATCTGTAAGACCGATGGTGCAGGCGAGCAGCATCATGCCGCGGCGATTTCCACCTCAGCCCGCCAACCGCCAGGGACCGATCCAGCCCTCGATGCCAACTGGCGCGCGCGCCCGAACCTCATCAAGGGTGATCCAGCGACTGACGGGGAAAATCTTCAGAGGCAAGTTCGTGATTGAAGACCCATCAGGTGAGGTCTATTTCATTCCCCCGGATGAGATCGGACTGTTCCCGGACAACACGATAGTGGACTTCACATTACGGGACGGAAACTATGTTAATTTAACCGACCATTTCGTAAGCGCACAGGCACGGCGCGGCCGTGTGCCAGTCTCCCCGCATCAGTCAAAGGAATACGTGATGGCCCAAGGTACCTACGTTTCCCAGCACGGACTGACGGAGTACGACAAGAAGGACGCGGTCTATTACCACGTCGGCCCGGGATTGGCTTACACCTATAATCTCGCTACCTGTACGGCGCTTGCTATGTACAGCCGGAAGACGAAAATTTCCTTTCTCTGCCATGCTGACGACAACACCAGCTTTTGGCCGATCGATCGGGAAGTCAGAAACTTCGCCAAGCGCGTGGCGGAAGCCGGGGGCGATTTTCTGGATACAGGCGACGTAACAATTTCCATTTTTTGCACGCCGGGCACGCTGACTGGGGGCCGTAGTTCCTCAGCGACAACGATACTCTCCGTGCTCAAGCAGTTCCTCTGCGGAAAGGCTGTGAACGTAGGCACCTTTTTGTCTCAAATTCGTTATGAGGAGGGTGATTTGAACCATTCGGTGGGCCGCGACAGCTATGTCTTTGTTGGCGCAAACCATGAACCTTCAATCGGCCTTGGCGCCGTTGAAATCATGGAATACGCGATGAGGCGTTACATTACATGTCGCACTTACTTCGATTCGGCTCAGGCGAGAAGGATCATCCGCGAAACATTACGATCGAATCAGCCGTTAGAGTTCGGCGAGCATTCGGACATTCTGAAGCTTGTTTTCGATGCGTTAACCAGAGCAAAAGAATTGGGGGACGAGCGGTTCGCTGCGGAACTTCTACAACGGCTGGAACGGTTCGGATTTCGCGCGGAGTCCGTTAAGCTCATCCGGGCCGAGTTCGGCTAAGGCCGGCTGGCTCACCGACTGCCTATTATCCCGCTCGGCTGGTACCATCGCTTCCACGCCGCTTCCCGCTTCACGGTCTCTGAATGCAGACGGCGATCGCGGTGCGTAAAAGCTGGTCGAACTGTTGGCCCGCGCGGGACGTCCGGTGATGAGAACGTACGGTGGTATGAATGAATGAACAGGCCGAAGCCCGTTCCACATCTAATGGGGGTTCACGCGTTCCTGAACCTGACTATTTCTTCCACTCGGCGGCTTTCTCGGGTTTGCCCCACGCCTGATAGAGTTGGACAATCCATCCGCGCGCACGATCCAGGTTGTCCCAGTACGGCACTTCGATCCGGTCCTTCCGCGCCAGCATCCCCTGATAGCCTTCCAGCAGCAGCGGTTCCGCCTCCGCGTATTTCTTCTGTCCGGCCAGGCTCTCGCCCAGTAGGGTCTCGGCGCGGAATCCCTGCCAATCATCCGGCTGCTTCTTCCGGCTGGTCTGCATCGCTTCGCGCGCCAGCGGCTCGCTTTCAGTGAACTTACCCTCAGAGACGTAGGCCAGCGCCAGGTCGCCCACCGACGTGATCGTATCGGGGTCTTCCGGACCCCGGATGTGCCGCCGCCCCGCCAGGGCCTGCGCGGCATAAGTTTCCGCCAGGGCGTATTTCCCCTGTTGCTGGTACATGGAGGCAAAATTCGCGAGGGTCTCAAGCTTTTCCAAACTCTCAGCACCCGGCAGGCGGTCGAATATCTTCAGCGTCTCGCCGAACAGCGCCTCGGCCTGCGCGTACTTGCCCTGGGCGGAGTAGGTGGTGGCCAGGCCGGTCATCGCGCGGAGCGTTTCAAAATGCTCGGGGCCTAGCACGCGGCGCTCCGTCTCCACCGCCTGGCTGAAGAGCGCCTCGGCCTGCGCGTACTTGCCCTGGAAGTAGTAGACATCGGCCAGATTAAACATGGACAGCAGCATGCTGGGATGCTCGGGGCCTAACACGCGCCGTTTGATCTCCAATGCCTGGCTGAAGAGCGCCTCGGCCTGCGCGTACTTGCCTTCGGAGTAGCAGGCCATGGCCAGATTGCCGATGGTCCTCAGCGTGTCGGGATGGTCCGGTCCTAACACCCGGCGCTGCGTCTCCAATGTCTGGCTGAGCAGCGCCTCGGCCTGCCCGTATTTGCGCTCAAGGTAATAGGCGCCGGCCAGACTGCCCGCGGATTTCAGGGTGTCAGGATTGTCCGGACCCAGCACGCGGCTCTGCGTCTCCACTGTCTGGCTGAGCAGCGCCTCGGCCTGGGCGTACTTTTCCTCGTCGAAGTAGACAACGCCCAGATTGCTCATGGAATACAGCGTGTCGGGATGATCCGGACCCAGAACGCGGCGCTCCACCTTCAGGGCTTGCCCCAGAAGCGTCTCAGCCTCGGCGTCTTTGCCCTGAACCCTGGCAATTTTTCCAAGGCGGCTCATGGTTTTCAGGGTCTTCGGATTCTCTGGCCCCAGCAGACGGCGGCGCAAGTCCAGGGCTCCCTCCAATTGCTTCCGCGCCTCCGGGTAGAGCCCCAGGTCCATGTACGTCTCCCCTATCGTGTGCCGAATGGATGCCTCCACCTCCGGTTGCCGGTCGAACTTTCCCGCAATGTGCTGCGCCGCCCGGTCGAGCGCTGTCCGCACCTCCAGGTGCGGATTGGGTTTGGTGCTGGGCCCCGCCTGGGTGGCGGCGCTCGCCTGCGCCAGCACATCATTCTGAAGAAAATCGGTGACCGCCTGCGCCGAGGCCGCTTCCCGGTTGGCGCGCAGGCTTTGCCGGACACTGACAACCGTTGCCACGATCAGCACCAGAACGAAGGCGCCGGCAGTCACCAGCGCCCCTCGATAGCGTCGCGCGAACTTGCCCGCCCGGTACCCCGCCGACGGTGGCACTGCGAGCACGGCTTCATTCTTCAGATACCGATTGATATCCGCCGCGAAATCCGAAGGCGAACCGTACCGCCGCGCCCGGTCCTTTTCCAGCGCCTTCAGGGCGATCGCGTCCAGGTCCCCGCGCATCTGCCGGGCCAGCGTCTGCGGCTCGGTCTGGCGCTTGCGCGCTACTTCAGTGGACGTGGCCGGGTTCTGCGTGCGGATCCTGGTGCTGGGTTTGGGGGCGTCGTCCTCGCGTAAGCGACGCAGGAATTCCTCAAACGCGACCTTCCGGAGTTCGATGGGTGGCGCACCCGCCAACAGTTCGTAAAGGATGATTCCCAGCGAATAGACGTCGGTGCGCGTGTCGATGTCTTCACCCGACGATAGCGCCTGCTCCGGGCTCATGTATTCGGGCGTTCCGATCATGGCGCCCACGCGCGTGAACATGGTGTCCGCGGTCAGCTTCTGCGTCAGCGCCTTGGCGACTCCGAAATCGATAATCTTCGGCGCGGGGTGGCCGTCGACTTCCGTGACGAGGATGTTCGAGGGCTTCAGGTCGCGATGGATGATGGCTTTCTGGTG
>PLFE01000135.1:73223-95164 GCA_003136675.1 Bryobacterales bacterium | reverse complement strand
GAGTTCTCTCAACTGCGAAGACAATCCTTCCCCACCTGGCTCTCAAGAAAAGGGCGCGGATCTCCGCGCCTCCTCGGATGAACCCCGATCCCATCCGCGTCTTCGGCATCTCAAGACTCACCCGTGAAAGCCATTGCCTGTGGAGCAAACGCTATCCGCTGAAAGTCATCAAGCAAGAACGCAACGCCGAAGGTCGAGCTAGCCGGAGTGCCTGGAATACATCGTGATCCACGAAATGGCCCATTTGCTCGAACCCACACGCTCCAAAAGCCGTTTCATCTGTGTTATCCTCTAGAGGAATAACGAGAGAATGAGAAAGAAGGAGCAGTAACACCGGAATGCCTTTGGCGCTTGAAGTAAAACAGCAGATCCTCGCAAAGAATCAAATTCACAAAACTGACACGGGATCGCCAGAGGTGCAGATTGCTCTGCTAAGTGGCCGCCTGGTTCAGCTCAACGAACATTTTAAGGCGCACAAAATGGACCACGCTTCCCGTAAGGGTTTGCTCACCATGGTTGCCCGTCGACGCCGGCTTTTGACGTATCTTCGAAAGAACGATCCGGAGCGCTATAAATCCGTTCTGGTAAAGCTGGGCATCCGCCACTAATACCGTCACCCTTTCCACACTCCTCGCCAATATTTTCGCGCGGTCCGCTCCAACGGCTCGCCAAGAATGGCAAAGGAAATGATCCACACTTTTGAAGTAGATTTGGACGGTCGCAAGATCGTCCTCGAAACGGGCAAGCTGGCGAAACAGGCTAACGGAGCTGTCGTCGTAAAGTCCGGCGATGCGGTGGTCCTTGTGACCGCCTGCGCCAATGAAAACCCTAAGCCCGGCCAGGGATTCTTCCCTCTGACGGTCGATTACCGCGAATATACCTACGCCGCCGGCAAGTTCCCTGGCGGGTTCATCAAGCGCGAGGGCCGTCTGTCGGAAAAGGAGGTGCTTACCAGTCGCCTCATCGACCGCCCCATGCGGCCGCTCTTCCCCGAAGGGTTCCTTTGCGAAACGCAGATTATCGCCATGGTGCTTTCGGCCGATCCGCAGCAGGATCCCGCCGTTCTTGGCATCATCGGAGCGGCAGCCGCGCTGGCCATTTCGGATATCCCTTTCCATCATCATGTCGGCGCGGTCCGCGTCGGCTACGCGGATGGCAAACTTATTCCCAATCCGTCTTATGAAGAAGCCCGCGCTTCCAAGCTCAATATCGTCGTCACCGCCACCGAAGGCGGAGTCGTCATGGTTGAGGCCGCCGGACAGCAGGCTTCAGAAGACGAAGTGCTCGCGGCCCTCGAGTACGGGCACGACTGTTGCAAGAAGGTCGCGGCCGTTATCGGTGAAATGGTCAAGGCCGTCGGCAAAACCAAGCGAGTCTATACTCCGCACGAGTTCGATAAGGATCTGTACGCCAAGGTTTCTTCCATCGCTCGCGAGGAGTTGACGGACGCCCTGAACACCGAAAAATATCCCAAGCTCGAAAGCTATTCGCGAATCGCTTCGGTGAAGACCAACCTCAAGGCCCAGTTCCCTGAGGAAGAGCACCCGGAAGTCAGCAAGATCTTCGACGCACTCAAGGAACGCATCTTCCGCGATGAGATGCTCGAGAAGCGCCGCCGCCCGGATGGGCGCAAGTTCGATCAGATCCGCGAGATCGCCATCGACACCGGCCTGCTGCCCCGCACTCACGGCTCGGCCGTCTTCACACGCGGCGAAACGCAGGCCCTGGTCACCGTCACGCTCGGCACCAAGGACGACGAGCAGCGCTACGAACTCCTCGAACCCGGCATTGAAGCATCCAAGCGCTTCATGCTGCACTACAACTTTCCGCCTTTCAGCGTCGGCGAAGTGGGCTTTATGCGGGGCGCGGGCCGCCGCGAAATCGGTCACGGCGCTCTCGCGGAACGGGCCATCGGCGGTCTCATTCCAGACCAGGCGAAGTTTCCGTATACCCTGCGCGTGGTTTCCGACATTCTCGAATCGAACGGCTCCAGTTCCATGGCCACCGTTTGTGGCGCCAGTCTCGCCTTGATGGACGCGGGCGTTCCTATGCCGGCGGCGATCAGCGGCGTGGCGATGGGGTTGGTGAAGGAAGACGACAAGTACGCCATCCTCACCGATATCGCCGGCGCCGAGGATCATTACGGCGATATGGATTTCAAAGTCGCTGGAACCCGCCAGGGCATCACTGCTCTGCAGATGGATATCAAGGTCCCCAACGTGACCACGGCCATCATGCACGAGGCCCTCGAGCAGGCTCGCCGCGGCCGCCTGTTCATCCTCGACAAGATGAACGATGCGCTGGCTGAATCGCGCACCCAGATGTCGCAGTACGCGCCTCGAATCTACACCATCACGATTCCCACCGATAAGATCCGTGAAGTCATTGGACCAGGCGGCAAAGTCATTCGCAGCATCATCGAGCAGACCGGCGTCAAGATCGATGTCTCTGACGACGGCACGGTGAACGTGGCCTCGAACGATGCCGCCGCGGCGCAAAAAGCCCTCCAGATCATCGGCGATATTACCGCCGTCGCTGAAATGGGCAAAACCTATCTCGGGAAAGTGGTCCGCATTGTGGATTTCGGCGCCTTCGTTGAAATCTTCCCCGGCACCGACGGTCTGCTGCACATTAGCGAGATCGCCGAGAACCGCATCAAGGACGTTCGCGACGAACTCAAGGAAGGCGACCAGATCATGGTCAAGGTGCTGGCGCTTGAAGGCAACAAGATCAAGCTCAGCCGCCGCGCCGTGCTCAAAGAGCAGCGCGAGAAACTCAAAGTCACCGTCTAGAGTCGCCGCCTGAAAGTCCATTCCTCGGAAACGCCGCATTGTGCCGCGTTTCCGCTAGACTGGTAAATATCCATGCTGTACCGTTCTCTCGCTGCCGGTCTTTCGCTCGTCCTGATTCTTGGCGCTCAAGAGCCTGCACCTGTCGCTCAAGAGCCTTCCCCGATCAAGGTTCAGGTCAACGAAGTCATTGTGCCCGTTACCGTCACCGACGAGAAGGGCCGCTTCGTCTCCGATCTCGATAAAGACGACTTCCACGTTTTTGACGAGGGCAAGCCTCAAACCATTTCGTATTTCACTCGCGATCGGAACCAGCCCGTGGTCGCGGGGTTCCTGGTCGATCAATCGAACACCATGAAGATCCACTGGGATAAGTATCAGGAGGCGCTCACCGAACTGGTGCAGAATCTTCTGCCCGGCGACAAGAAATTTGCCGGCTACCTGATCTCCTACGGCAATGCCGCTCAGCTTGAGGTAGATACCTCAAGCGATCCCGAAAAGATGATCGATAAGATCAGCAAGATGAAGCCGGGCGGCGGATCGGCGCTTTTCGATGCCGTGTATGCCGCGTGCACCAGCCGCACGCTCATCAACGGAGAGCCGTACGAACCGCGCCGCGTCCTGATCATCATCGGCGACGGCCACGACACCGCCAGCAAGCACTCTCTCGACCAGGTGGTTGAGGTTGCCCAGCGCAACCTGGTCACTATCTACGGCATGAGCACCATCGCTTTCGGTTTCACCTCCGAAGGCGACGACAACCTGCGCCGCCTTTGCGACGACACGGGCGGCCACATCGAATACCCGCTCAATCAGATCTACAAGGACATCTCCGGCTATCTCTCCAAGCCCTCCGATGACGGCAACTACGCCCTCACCGTCGGCACCGGCGGTTACACCGGGGAAATTTCGGGAAGCATCTTTCGCTCGATCGCCGAGATCGCCGGCGAAATTACCACGCAGTACATCCTCCGCTATACGCCCGATGCCGCCTCGAACGAAAAACCCAAGGTCTTCCACACAATCCGCGTTCAGGTGAATCTTCCCAACGTCAAAGTCCGCTACAGGAAGGGCTACTATCCCATGAAGGCTGCGGGGTAACCATGCCCGCCGCCATCGTCTCATTCCTTCAAGCGGAGTACGTCGTGTTCAGTCTGGCGCCGGCGGGCGCGCGCGAAATTCCATTCGGGGTCATGCTGTTCGACCGCAACACCAAACAGATCGAATGGAAGCTGCGCGAAGATTACGATGACCTCGGGCTGAGTACCGAAGACGCCGAATACGCTAGTTTGCTCGACGCCCATTTCCATGACCGCGCAGCCCAAATGGGCGGCCAGGAATTCCTCGAATCTCTGGAAGATTCCCTCAGCGGTTTCCTGCGCATTTCGGACCGCGAGACCGCGGTCGGTTCCAGTGCGCGCGAGCTGCTGAATCGGCTTTTCACGCGGCATGTGGATTCGCGCGTGCAGCCCTTTGTCACCCACTTGCCGTTCTACGGTTTGCGGGCCGCCGCCACGCGCTTTGGGGAAGATCTGGAAGTTCCATCATCCGACATCGAATGGGTTGTCGCGCCGGAGGGTCTGCGACTTTCGCCGGAGATGTTTGTGGTTCAGGTGGTCGGCCGCTCGATGGAGCCGCTGATTCCGGATGGCAGCCTGGCCGTGTTCCGCAAGTTCAGCGCCGGGTCGCGCCAGGGCAGGCGCCTGTTGATCGAGGAACTGGGCGTCACCGATTCCAGTGCGCGCTTCACCGTCAAGCGCTACACCAGCCGGAAGAAAAAGTCCGACTCCGGATGGGAGCACGCTTCCATTCGCCTCGAACCGCTCAATGCGGAATTTCCCGCGTTCGAACTCGATCCGGAAACCTTTGAAGACCGGTATCGCGTGCTCGGCGAGTTCGTAGCCCTGTGCCCGGCGTAGTCGCATCGCAGGTTACCTTCCGGCGCAGCCTGCTGCGATGGTACGGTGAGAACGCCCGCAAGCTGCCTTGGCGCGACATTCCCAACCCGTGGCGAATCCTCGTCTCGGAGATCATGCTCCAGCAGACGCGCGTGGAAGCCGCGCTCCCTTATTACGACCGTTTCCTCCAGCGCTTCCCCGACGCCAGGTCGTTCGCATCTGCTTCCGAGCCTGAAGTTCTCGCCATCTGGAGTGGGCTCGGCTATTACGCCCGCGCCCGAAACCTGCAGCGCGCCGCCCGTCTGATCGAAACCAGCTTCCCCTCCGATTTCGGCTTCATTCGCGCGCTTCCCGGCGTCGGGCCCTACACCGCCGCCGCCGTCGCCAGCATTGGTTTTGGATTGCCCCACGCCGCCGTGGACGGCAATGTCCTCCGGGTTCTTGCCCGCGTCACCGGCGATGAGGGGGATATCGCCGACTCAGCGACCCGCCAGCGAATCGCGGGCCTGGCTGAGGAACTGCTCGACCGGGCCCGTCCCGGCGAATTCAACCAGGCCATGATGGAACTCGGCGCAACCATCTGCGTGCCGAGGAATCCCCGCTGCCTCGTTTGTCCCGTCGCCCTCCATTGCGAAGCCCGCAAGCAGGGCCGCCAGAATGAGTTGCCTGTGAAGCGCCCCAAAGGTGCTCCCACTGCGATCGAGTGCGCCGTCATCATCATCCGCCGCCGCGACCGGGTCTTATTGAAGCAGCGCCCGGCGGACTCCGCGCGCATGGCTGGATTCTGGGAACTTCCCGCGCCGGAAGATGCTCCCGGTGTACCGGTTCTACGGGAGGCGGGGGAGTTTCAGCACACCATCGTCAACACCCGCTACCGTGTCCGCGTGCTGGTCGCCGCTCCCGTCCGCATCGTTCACCTTGCCAGTGCCGCAGCGGGCGCGCAATGGGTTCCCCAAGATGAGCTGGAGCATATTCCCCTGACTACCATCACCCGGAAAGCACTCAGACATATCTCCTGAAATGCACCCAGAACAATGGCAGGTTTTTGCCGCTTCTGCAAGAGTGTAGATAGCCTATATGTCCGCTCAGATCGTTGTGGCTGCGATTGCCCTCACCTTGCCGTTCCGGATGGTGGCGTCAGTCAACCCGCCCGCGCTCCTCTACTCCGCCGCGAGTATCGTGAATGCCGCTTCGTATTCGGCCGGATCTCTCGCTCCCAACGCCATCGCTTCCATCTACGGCGTGAACCTTTCGTTTTCGACCGAAGTGCTTACCCCGGCGACCATGTCCGGCGGCGGATTGCCAATGCAGCTTGGCGGCGTCGCGGTGTATATCGGCGGGTATGAAGCGGGGCTCTATTATGTCTCCCCATTGCAAATTAACCTGCTGGTGCCCAGCGTGATTCTGCCCGGCATTTATCCCGTGGTCGTAGTCCGCGACGGCTTCGCCGGACCCAGCGTTCTGATCACTATCAATCTGACCGGTCCGGCGCTATTCGCCGATGGCTCGGGCAACGCCATCGCCCAGCACCTGGATGGCACTCTGGTCAGCGTTTCCTCACCCGCTACGCCTGGCGAATGGGTTGTCCTCTATGCGGAGGGGCTGGGCCGCACGGTCCCCGACGCCGATATGTACTTACCTTCCTACGTCGCCGCGCCCATCGTGAATCTGGCGCAATTCTCTTTGCAACTGAACGGCGTCGCGGTCCCCAGCAGTGCGATCTATTACGCGGGCATCACTCCGGGGCTCGCCGGTCTCTACCAGATCAATGTGCAGTTGCCCGCCGATGCCCCGCCCACGCCCCAGATCCGAATTTCCATTGGAACCGCGGTCAGCGCCGGACAGACGCAACTTCCAATCGCCTGATTGCCTGAAACAGCCTAGAATAGGGGAACAAAGCCATGCGACATTTCCCTTTGGCCCCCGCCTTCCTTTGCGCCGCGTCGCTGTTTGCCCAGTCCGCGCCTATCCAGCCGCCGCCGACGACGCCGGGCACGACGCCGGCGCCAGCCCCAGAGGTAACCGTCACCCCAGGTACGCACATTCCTCTCGCCCTGCTGAACAGCGTCAGCACGAAGCACTCCGTCGCGGGCGACCGCGTCTATATGCAAACCGTTTTCCCCATCATGGTGGATGGCAGGCTGGCCATTCCGCCCGGTAGCTACGTGCTGGGCGTAGTCACTCAGATCAAACGCCCAGGCCGCGTGAAAGGCCGCGCGGAACTCTACGTGCGCTTCGACTCCCTGACGCTGCCCAATGGAACCATCCGCGAATTTCGCGGCCGCCTCAGCGCCGTCGACGGCCGCGGCGACGAGAAGCTCGATCAGAAGGAAGGCGCGGTGAAAGGCGACAGCAACAAGGCGGACGATATGAAGACAATCGGCGAAGCCGCCATCACCGGCGCCACGGTCGGGGAACTTGCTTCCATCCCGTCTCACAGCTACGGACTGGGCGCCGGTGTCGGCGCTGCCGCCGGCGCTGCCGCCGGTTTGGTTGCCGTCCTTGTGACCCGAGGACCCGATGCCATCCTCGCCCAAGGCAGTACCGTCGAGATGGTGCTCGACCGTCCGCTCACCTTTCAGGATTCCGAGCTGAACTTTGGACCCATGTCCGCCGCTCTTGCTGCGTCGGGCCCCGGCCCCACTGCGAAGGGCTCCGCTCAAAAACGCTCCCGCTTCCCTTTCTGAAGACCCATCGCCAATGTAACGTTTGAAAACGTGCGCGCGTATCACCTAGCATGGGCGCTCCACAAAAGCTCGACCTGGAACACCGTCTGGAGGCCTATTTCGCGACCGTTCGGGGTTCTTCCCTGGGGTCCTCTCTCGGCTCCTCAACGCGAGACGCGCTGAAACGCACCGCCGGGAACTGGCAGAAGTATGCGGCTGTTACCGGCTCGGCGATGGCGATGGCGACCAGCGCGTCGGTGTCCGTGATCGGTAGCGGGCTCCGGGACGTCGCGACGGACCCGAGCGCCAGCGTGCTGTTGGCCCAACACCTCGCGAGTGCGAACAACATCCCCCTGATGAACGCCCTCCGGTTAGCCGGTGTGAGGCAGCCCACTCCGAAGGCCAGCCAGCAGAGCCAGCTACAGGCCCCGACAATTTCAGCAGGCGGCGTGGTCCCCATTTTCAGCACGGTAAACATCATCCAGCCGGGCGAATGGGTATCCATTTATGGGACCAATCTCGCCAGTGAAACGGCCACATGGAACGGCGACTTTCCCACTTCGCTCGGCGGTACCAGCGTGGAGATCGATGGAAAGCCCGCGTATCTTGCGTTTGTCAGTCCCGGCCAGATCAATCTGCAGGCGCCGGACGATATGGCGACAGGCTCCGTCCCCGTCGTAGTTACCACTGCCGCCGGCAGCGCCACATCGAGCGTAACGCTGCGTCCTTTTGCCCCGTCGTTCTGCCTGCTGAATGGGGAGCACGTTTGTGGAATCATCCTCCGGTCCGACGGCTCCGGCGCATATGGCGGGGGAACCTACGATCTCCTCGGCCCAACCGGGAGTTCGTTCGGGTATCCCACCGTCGCCGCCAAGGCCGGCGATAGCGTCGCCCTATTCGGCGTCGGCTTCGGGCCGACGACTCCAACCGTCGCGGCCGGACAGTCCTTCTCCGGGGCGGCGCCGATCAACACCCCTTTCCATCTTTACATCAATAACGTCGCCATCACGCCGACTTTCGTGGGGCTGTCCAGCGCCGGGCTCTACCAGATCAATTTGAGCATTCCGGTCAGCCTGGGCCAGGGAGATGTGCCCATCCAGGCGGTGGCCGGTGGGATGCAAACGCAGTTGGGTGCGGTGTTCTCTTTGCAGGGCAGTTCCGTTCTTACCACAAGCGGATTCGGAGGGGGAACCGGCGCAGGAGGATCGTTTGGCGGTGGATTTCTTGGCGGGGGAACCGTTGGCGGGGGAACCGGCGGTCTGGGAACAAATGGTGGCGGAACCAATGGCATGGGCACGAATGGTGGCGCCGGAACCAATGGCGGTGCCGGAACGAACGGGGGTGGCGGAACGAATGGCGGCGGCACCGGAGGCGTGCCCAATCCAACCCACATAAAGAAGCCCTACACGCCCAGACTGCAATTTCCACCAAAGTGAACCCACCCAAAGTCCTCCTGATCGGATGGGATGCGGCCGACTGGAAGGTCATCCAGCCGCTGATGGATGCGGGCAGCATGCCCAACCTCCAGCGAATGGTAGGAAACGGAACAAAGGGGCCGATCTCGACCCTGCACCCGCCGCTTTCGCCGATGTTGTGGACTTCGATCGCCACGGGGAAGCGGCCATTCAAGCATGGCATCCACGGCTTCTCTGAACCCACTCCGGACGGAACCGGAGTGCAGCCGGTCTCGAACCTGTCCCGGAAATCGAAGGCGCTCTGGAACATTCTCAATCAAAGCGCTTTGCGCAGCTCGGTCGTCGGCTGGTGGCCGAGCCATCCCGCCGAGCCGATCGACGGCGTGATGGTGTCCGACCATTTCCACCGCGCGAGAAGACCGCTTGACGAGGGCTGGCCCTTGCCTGCTTACGCGATTCATCCGCCCGAATTGGCCGGCTCGCTGGCCGCGTTGCGCATGCATCCCGACCGGCTGACGCCTCCGATGGTGGAGCCGTTCATTCCTCTCGCGAGCGAGATCGATCAGGATACGGACAAGCGTCTGGCGGAGTGCATGCGGACGATCGCCGAATGCATGAGCATTCATGCCGCCGCGATCTGGCTGCTGGAGAACCGGCCGTGGGATTTCTTCGCGGTCTACTATGACTCGATCGATCACTTCTCCCACGGTTTTATGAAGTACCATCCCCCGCGCCAGTCCTGGATCGGGGAGCGCGACTTCGAGCTTTATCACAACGTGGTGGCGATGGCTTACCAGCTCCACGACCGGATGCTTGGTGCGCTGATCGAGAAAGCCGGTAAAGACACCACCGTGATTCTGCTCTCGGACCATGGCTTCCATCCGGATCACCTGCGTCCCGCATCCATTCCGGATATTCCCGCCGGACCGGCCATTGAGCATCGCGATTTCGGCATTCTCGCAATCGCCGGGCCCGGCATGAAAAAGGGCGAAACGCTGCATGGATCGTCGGTGCTGGATGTTACGCCCACCATCCTGACGCTCTACGGTCTGCCGGTCGGCGAAGACATGGATGGCAAGGTGTTGTCGCAGGCCTTCGCGGGAACGCCGGAAGTCCGCTTCATTCCGACCTGGGAAGAGGTGCCGGGCCCCGACGGCCGGCATCCGCCGCATACGCGGATTGACCCGGTGGCGGCGCACGAAGCGCTGGAACAGATGATTGCGCTGGGGTATATCGAACGGCTGGATGAGAACCGGGAAATGGCGGTGGAGAAGACCATCCGGGAACTGCGCTACAACCTGGGAGAAGCGTATCAGGACGACAACCGGCACATTGAAGCGCACGAGATTTTCAGCGAGCTCTACTCTCGCGTCCCCGATGAGCAGCGCTTCGCCGTGCGGCTTTTTGTTTCCTGCCAGGCGCTCGGGATGGTGGAGGAGATGCGGCCCATTGTCGCCCGGATGAGCGACCACCCGCATCGATTCCAACCGGCTTTGATCGATACGTTGATGGCGCAGGTATGGATGGCGGAGAAGCGCTACCCCGAAGCGCTGGCCGCGCTCGAACGCGTGACGGAAGCACACCTGGTGCGGCCCGGCCTTTACTTGCAGACCGCCGATTTATATCTGCGCCTCGGCCGCTCGGGCAATGCGCGGAAGCTCTACGAAAAGGCTCTGGCGGTCGATCCCGATTGCGCGGAGGCGCATATCGGCTTATGCCGCTTGGCTTTGCGTCGAAGGAAGTTCAGTGTTGCGGCTGAAGCGGCTCTCGATGCGCTCCAGCGGGTTTATCACTCGCCGGTGGGCCATTTCCTGCTCGGGCGAGCGCTGTCGGGCATCGGGGAATACGATCGTGCGGCGGCGGCGTTCCGCGCGGCCCTGTCGTTGAATCCGAATTTTCCCGAAGCGCACCTCCGGCTTGCCGCATTGCTCGAGAAGCACCCCCACGAACAGGGCGAACAAGGCGATGCCGGTTCCGCCCGCGAGCACCGCCGGCTGGCGCGCCGTATGAGGAGGCGCGGGACCACGCGTCAGGCAATCGATTCGGCGGACGCTGTTTCCAGCCTTTCCGGCGCGGAGGCCAACGCATCGCGGGAGGAAATGCCCCCGCTCGATGCCTCCCTCATCGTGGTGACGGGCTTGCCGCGCTCCGGTACTTCGCTACTGATGCAAATGCTGGCCGCGGGGGGCATGCGCGTCGTCTCAGACGGACTGCGCGCCGCCGATGAGGATAATCCGCGGGGGTATCTCGAATTCGAGCCCGTGAAGAAGCTGAGGAACGATTCAAAGTGGCTGTTCGAGGAGCGGGGAAAAGCGATCAAGATTGTCGCTCCACTACTGCCAGCTTTGCCGCCGGACCTCGCGTGCCGGGTCATCGTCAGCGAGCGCGATCTCGATGAGGTTCTCGATTCGCAGGAGCGCATGCTGGTGCACCGTAACCAGCCGCTCGACGCGACGCCGGCGCGGAGGCGAATGTTGAAGCAAGAGTACGCGCGCCTGCTGGACCGCGTGAAGGTCATGCTTTCGATGCGTCCAGGGACACAACTGCTGGTGGTCCATCATCGCCTGGCGATTTCCGATGCGCGCGGCACCGCGGAGAAAGTGAACAGGTTTCTGGGTGGCGGCCTTGATGTACGGAAGATGGCCGCTGTTGTGGAGTCTGGCCTTCACCGCGCGCCATCAAGTTAGAGCTCTTCGATCACGATGTCGATATCGTAGGCGGCGCCTACCGTCGATCCGCCGCATGTGTCCAGGGTGCAATACCCAATGGACTTGCCCGCTACAGCGGCGAACACGGAAACGTTACCGGATCCTTCTGGCGCATTCGCATTCATCAGCGTCGGCACCGCGACACGGCTCCAAGGGTGCAGGGCGCACCATCCATTGCCCAGCCGGATTCCCGGTAACTTGAACGTAGATGGAGGCCCGGTACATTCCGTCACGAGTTGCTGTGAAAAGAGGCAACGGAGATGCTACAGTCCCCAGATACCTGGTTTGGTTTCTTCAAAGTAAAGCGCTTCATGACTGCCGGACTGTGAGGGGCCGTGGCATCCTGCCCAAAGCTCGAAAGGACGCTCACGGATGCAAGCGTCAAAATCATCACGACTCGTTTCATGTCCTTGTCCACCCTACTCGCCAGCCGCACGAACCTTAACGCCCGCCTGCGTCAAATACCGGTCGCTCGGCGGACCGATATGAATATGCGCACCAGTGGCCTGACCCTCCACGGCCGTCCGAAACGCGAAGTACGGGATGTTACGAGCGGTCAGATACTGACGCAACCACTGGCCTTCCGCCTGATCGGGAACCAGAGCGATATCCACACGGTTGCGGTGATCGAAGCCCAAAGAGCGGTGTACCGCGCTCTCGCCCATTGCGCTCACGGGAAGGGCGTGGGCAAAGCGCGCCTGAAACGCCCGGTCGATCGCCGGGAATTCGCTCAGGTCAAACCGGTTGCTTCCCACAAAATGCTCCACTGTACCCAGGCTCGAATGCAATGTCCCGGACGTTTGAGCGAGGCGCATCATCTCTTGTTCGGTCCTGGCCAGGTCCACAATCTCTCGTGCTAGCCTGGCCCGGTTCACGGCCCACTCGTGCTCACGCTGCGCCGCCGACAATGTCTCTTCCGCATCCGCAATTTCGCTCTTCGCAACAATTCCCATGGCCAGCAACCTGTGCCCCTGGTCCACCGCGTGCTGACGCCGGTCCACGCGGCGCACGGTCAAAAGGACCATCGCGTCGGCATCCTCCACGCTGAAATCCTGCTTGCCCAGAGCGGTTCGAATGGCCTGTTCATCCTCGGCATCGGCCAGTTTATTTTGCGCGTCCTGTAAACGCGCCCGCGGCAGAATTCCAGTGGAGACGAGGTTCTCGATGTTGTTCAGTTCGGCCTTCGCGCGACGCACGCTGGCGTCGTCCGGAGTTGGGACAACACCATTTGGGACGGAGAGGCTATCCGCGGCGGCGTGCAATCCGCAAAAGAGCAACGCAATAGTAAAACAAAGTCGCATCAGCAGGGGTTCTTCTTATAGTACGATGACAAAGGAGGCAAGGTTCTGTCTCAAGTTCAGACTTCCCACGCCAATAGTTCTAAAGACGTTCGATCCCCCAAAACAGGTTCAAGTCAATTAGGGTCAGCTTTGCCGGAACCCTCATGGCTCAGCGCGGTGCGCGCGGCCGAGGAGAAGCAGGCCAAAGACATTGTGGTGCTCGACCTCACCGGCATCACATCATTCACCGACACGTTTGTCATAGCCACCGGCGCCAATTCCCGGCAGGTGCAAGCGATCAGCGATGAAGTGAGCCTGCAGCTCAAGAAGCGTGGAGAACTCCCCGTGAGCGCGGAAGGCTACTCCACCGCGGAATGGATACTGGTGGATTACGGCGATTTCATCGTCCACGTCTTCTCCCCCACAGCCCGCGAGTACTATGACCTCGAACGGCTCTGGCGCAATGCCAAGACGCTCGAAATTCCCGCTGCTTGAAGGTGTATCTCTACTTCATCGGAAAGCCGCGCGACCCGAACGCGAATTCCCTGGCCGCGGATTACCTGGCGCGCATCGCCCATTACTCGACTGCCCAGTCTGCTGAGATCCGTCCGGAAAGGTTCGACTTGTTTGCCCGGCACCCTTCCGCGCGAAAGATTTTTCTCGATCCGCTGGGCCGCACGATGGATTCCGAAGCGTTCGCGCAACTCATTGGGCGCAGTGAAATGGCTGGCCAGGACCTGGTTTTCCTGGTGGGCGGCCACGACGGATTGCCGCCGCAATGGCGTGACCGCGCCGACCTGCTGCTCTCGCTCTCCGCGATGACATTCCCCCACGAACTGGCGCGGGCTATGCTGGCCGAGCAGATTTATCGAGGGTTCGCCATCCTGCGAGGGCATCCTTACCCACGTTAAATCAGAACCGGATAGTGTGAGAAAGTTAAAGATCCGGATCGACACATAATTAAAGACAATGTCCTGGTTCTCAAGAAGCGACGCCGCATCGGAAAAGAAGCTCAAAACAGACGAAACTCCCAAAACCGTTCGCACGGAGGGCCTCTGGCAGAAATGCGATCAGTGCCGGGAAATCATCTGGAAGAAAGATCTGGAGGAGAACGCGAACTGTTGTCCGAAGTGCGGGGCGCATTTCCGCATCGACGCGATGACGCGGCTGAAGCTGCTGTTCGACGAAGGGGAATTCGAGGAATTCGACCGGGACCTCACGTCGACCGACCCGCTGGAGTTCGTCGACTCAAAGCCATACGCCGAGAGGCTGAAGAGCTTCAAGAAGATGACCAACATGAGCGACGCGCTGGTCTCCGCGCGCGGCGGCTTGAATGGACGCAAGGTGAACGTCTGCGCCATGGAATCCCGCTTCATCGGCGGAAGCATGGGAGCGGTGATGGGCGAGAAGATCACGCGCGCGATCGAGCGCTCCATCGCGGATCGCGCTCCGTTGGTGATTGTTTCCGCATCGGGCGGCGCGCGCATGCAGGAAGGCGCCGTCAGCCTGATGCAAATGGCCAAGATTTCGGCGGCTCTCATGCGCCTGGATGAAGCACGTGTGCCTTATATCAGTGTGCTGACCGACCCCACCACGGGTGGCGTAACGGCGAGTCTGGCGATGCTGGGCGATCTGAATATCGCCGAGCCTGGGGCTTTGATCGGGTTCGCAGGTCCGCGCGTGATTGAGCAGACCATCCGCCAGAAATTACCCGAGGGCTTTCAGCGAAGCGAATTTCTGCTGAAACATGGCATGCTGGACGCGGTGGTTTCGCGGCGCGATTTGAAAGTCTATATTTCTGAAGCGCTGCGGTTTTTCTGCGGTCCGATTGCGGCCTAAGCGCTCGCAATGAACTACCCGGATTCGGTTCAGTTTCTCTACGCTCTGGGGAACGAACTGAAGAGCGCTAAGTTCGGCCTGGAGCGCATGGCGCGGCTGGCCGCATCCATTGGCTTCCCGAACCGCATCATTCACGTGGCGGGGACGAACGGCAAAGGTTCCACCTGCGCAATAATCGAATCCGGCCTGCGCGCGGCCGGATTGCGGACGGGCCTGTTTACTTCCCCGCATTTGATCGAGCCTACGGAACGAATCCGCATCGAGGGGATTCCAGTTTCGGCGGATGAGTTCACGTCGGCTTTTGGGCGTGTCCACGAACTTGCGGAACGTTTGATTGACGCTGGCGAGATCGACCAGCATCCCACCTATTTCGAAACAGTTTTTGCGATGGCGCTGCAGTTATTTCGCGAGAAGAGTGTGGACGTGACGGTCCTGGAGGTTGGGTTGGGCGGCCGCTTGGATGCCACCAATGTCGTGGAACCAGAGCTCTGCGTCATCACGCCGATTGATTTCGATCATGAACGTTTTCTGGGCAATACGATTGAATCGATTGCGGCGGAGAAAGCTGGGATTATCAAGTCCGGCGTCCCGGTCGTTATGGCGCCGCAGCGTTCAAAAGCGGAGGAGATCGTTCGCGGTCGCGCGGATCGATTGATTCCCGCATGGATGGCGGATACTGTCGCGGTGCGGCGTGAAGGCAGTTCGATTTCTTCGCACGGATTGGTCATGGAGTGCAACCTGGCTGGCCGGCATCAGATCACGAACGCTTTGACGGCGGCTACGGCGCTGGATGCGTTCGGGGTTTCCCGTGAGGCGATCGGGAAGGGAGTTGCGTCGGCGCGATGGCCGGGACGCCTTGAGCGCATTCACAGGAATCCTGAATTGATTGTGGATGGCGCGCATAATCCGGCGGGCGCTCTGGCATTGGCGGATTATGTGGGGGAGTTTTATCCGGACCCCAGGCCGGTGCTGATCTTTGGGGCCATGCGCGATAAGTCGGTGGAAGAGATGGCCGCGTTGTTGTTTCCGAAATTCCGGGAAGTGATTGTGACGGCGCCCGCGCAGCAGCGGGCGTTGGTGCCGGAGACGTTCCTGGGGATGGTGGATCACGCGGCCATCAGCAGTGCGCCGCATCTGGCCGAGGCGATTGCGCGGGCTGGAAGCGCGGAGACTATCTTTATTTCGGGTTCGTTGTTTTTGGTGGGTGAAGCGATTGCATCCCAATCCCTTCACTAGCTCACATCGTCTCTCCCCGCACCAGATCCGCATAGCTCTCCCGCTCCCGCACAACGCGCCACCGATCGCCGTCTACCAGCACTTCCGCCGCTCTGGGGCGGGAGTTGTAATTGGAGCTCTGCACGAATCCATAAGCTCCAGCCGCGGCCAGCGCCATGTAATCGCCCACCCTGGCCCCAGCCACCGCACGCCCGCGCGCGAAGAAATCGCCCGATTCACACACCGGCCCGACCACGTCCACAATCGAAATCTCGTCGCTGCGGTCCACCGGTAAAATTTCGTGATGCGATTGGTAGAGCGCCGGACGAATCAGGTCGTTCATGGCCGCATCCACAATCACAAATTGCTTCGCGCCGTTGCTCTTGCGGTAAAGCACTTCGGTGAGCAGCATCCCCGCCTGGCCCACAATGGAACGTCCCGGTTCAATCAAAATGGCGAGGCCGCTGGCCGCCAACCGGTCGCGCAGAGAATCCAGAAACTGCTTCTTATCGGGCGCAGCATCGCCGGGATGGTACGCAATGCCGAGGCCGCCGCCCAGGTCGAGATGCCGCAAATCGTGGCCCTGTCCGATCAGGTGCGCCGCCAGATGCAGCACTTTTTCCGCGGCCTCCACCATCGGCGCAGGGTCCAGCATCTGCGAACCGATGTGACAACTGATGCCCTCCGCGGAAATATTCCGGTAATGCCGCGAACGGACATAGACGCCTTCGGCATGCTGGATGCCGATGCCGAATTTATGTTCGGTCAATCCAGTGGAAATATAGGGATGGGTCGAGGCATCCACATCGGGATTGATTCGCAGAGCAAAGCGCGCCCGCACCCCGAGCCTGCCGGCAATTTCATCCAGCACACCCAGCTCGCTCTCCGATTCGCAGTTAAAGCTGTGAATGCCGCTCAGCAGAGCATACTCGATTTCGTGCGCCCTTTTCCCGACGCCGGAGAACACCACCCTCGCCGGATCGGCCCCCGCCTGCAGGACGCGATACAACTCACCGCCGGAGACGATGTCGAAGCCCGCGCCCAGCTCCACCAGCAACCGCAGCACGGCCAGGGTGGAATTGGCCTTCACCGCATAGCAGATTGTATGAGGAAGCTCGCCGAAAGCGAAATCATAATCGCGATAGGCGTCACGAATGGAAGTTGCGGAATAGACGAATGTGGGTGTACCCGCGGCGCGCGCGACGTCGCGCATCCGAACCGCCTCGCAGTGAAGTTGCCCTTCGATATAACGAAACATTCAAACAGGCCGAACCCGCGAGCGACGGCTCCTCACGTTCATCGCGATCACCGTCTGATCATCGAACCGCACAGTATTGTATGCGTCCAGATCTTCAAACACCGCGCTGATCAAGTGTTCCGGGGACCCCGGATAGTGTGCGCGCACTACCTTCTCCAGACGGCCGGGACCATACTCCTGGTTTTCCGGGTTCAAATGGTCCGACACGCCGTCCGAATAAAGGACGATCGTATCGCCGGGCTGCGCCTGGAAAACCACTTCTTCGTAGTCCTGATCCGGAAGCAGGCCCAGCGGAACGCCCTCCGGCCGCAGGTTGATAATCTCGGTACCCCGGCAGATCATGGGAAGCGAGTTACCGGCGTTGGCGATGGTGAACTGCAGCGTCTGCGGCGACCACAGCAGCAGCAGGAGTGTGACATAGCGGCCCTCCACGGGGCGCTCGGCGAGCTTGTCATTAAGCGCTTTCAGTAATTGTCCCGGCTGGCGCCAGCGCGGGGCCAGCGTCCGCAACAGCCCGTCGAGGACTGCGCCGTAGAGCGCGGCCGCCGCCCCTTTGCCACTGGAATCGCCGAACGCGATCACGGTGTTCGAATCCGCATGCTGGAAAAAGTCATAGAGGTCGCCGCTGATTTCGCGCGCGGGGCGCAGACCCACGGCGGCATCGAGGCCGCGCATCACCGGAGTCGTCGCGGGAAGCAGTACGGTCTGCAACTCACGCGCGGCCCGCAGGTCTTCCTGCATGTGCCGCTCGCGTTCCGCAATGTCCTGGTAGAGGCGGGCGTTTTCCACCGAACTTGCAATTTGGGGCGCCAGAAGCGACAGTGTCCGCATGTGGTCCTCGGTGAAGAACGCCGGCCGGTTGCTCTCCAGGTCCATCACTCCCATCACGCGATCGTGCACGATCAGCGGAATGGCTACTTCCGAAAAAATGCCGGGATGCGATGCGATGTACCGCGGATCGGCCCCCACGTCATCCACTTTCACGGGTAAGCGCGATGACGCGGCTGCGCCCACAATCCCGCTCCCCAGCGGCACTTCATCCACCTTCACGCGCTCGTCGTAGCGAATGCTCACGCGGTGCCGCAGCAGCTTCTTCTCTTCATCCACCAGCAGAATGCTGAAGGCGTCGTAAGCGATCAAAGTGCGAACTCGCGACGCTATTTTATTCAGCAATTCGTCCAAATCCAGAATGGAAGTGAACTCCTGCGAGATGCGCGACAACGTGCGCAGGGTCCGGTATTGCCGTTCGGCCTGCCTGTAGAGCCGCGCGTTGTCGATCGCAATTGCCACCCGCGACGCAATCAGCCGCAGCATGCTGCGATCGTACTCGTTGTATGCGCCCTCGCGGGTGGATTGCACATCGATCACCCCCACCAGTTTGTGGCGCGCAATCATGGGTACGGCAAGCTCTGTCCGCACCGCATCCACCGCGTTCAGGTAGCGCGGATCTTTGTGAACATCGGAAACCAGAACCGGCTCGCGAAGTTGCCCCGCCGTGCCTGTGATGCCCTCGCCGAGCTTCACGCGCAGATTGCGGACGATCTCCTCGCGATGCCCCACGGCGTACCGAATGCCCAGTTCTTTCTGCTTTTCGCTGTAAAGCAGGATGGCGAACAGATCGATATGGAGCACTTTCCGGACGATGTCGGCCACGTTCGCCAGCAGTTCATCGAGATCCAGCGTCTGCGAAGTGGCCGCCGATACTTCCAGCAAAAAGTCCAGCAGTTCCGAGCGTTCGCGGAACTTGGCCTTGCGCGCGATGCCGGGTTTAATCGACGGCGGTTTAATGGGCGGCGGTTTAGTGGACAGCGGCGGCTCCAACAATTTGAACGCCCGCGCTTGCGCCGATCCGGGTTGCTCCCGCGGCGACCATCTTCACTACATCAGCCAGCGTGCGGATGCCGCCCGAAGCCTTTACGCCCATTACTGGACCCACCATCCGCCGCATCAGTTCGACATCATGCTCAGTCGCGCCGGAGGGTGCAAAACCAGTGGACGTTTTCACATACTCCGCGCCCGCGCCCTGCGCGATCCGGCAGGCTTCTTCCTTTTGCGCATCGGTGAGGTAGGCCGTTTCGAGAATCACCTTCGTGATGGCGCCGCCGCGATGGCATTCCTCCACCACCGCTTCGATATCCCGGCGCACGATGTGGGAGTCGCCGGATCGCAGAGCGCCGATGTTTAAGACCATATCGATCTCAAGCGCGCCGTTGTCGATGGCTTCTCCGGCTTCGACAACTTTGGCCGCCGTGTTTGATGCGCCCAGCGGAAAACCAACCACGGTGCAAACGGCCGGCGAATGATCCGCCAGTTCGCGGTAAACCACGGGAACCCAATAGGAGTTGACGCAGACGCTGGCGAAGCCGAAGCGCCGTGCTTCCGCGCAAACGTTCACGATCTGCAAATGGGTGGCGTCCGCTTTGAGAAGCGTGTGATCAATCAGGCTGGCTATTTCGGTGACGGAAAGCATGGAAAGGAAACTACCATTGTATTGCGCTTGCTTTGCCGCTATTTCGCGGGAGCTGTGGCTGCCGTATAAGGCTTCAGAGTCTTGTCCTGCAGCAAGTAGACGGTTTCGCCCTGCTTGGCCAGTCCATTGCGCTTGCGGATCTCCAGTTCCTTGGCAGCCGGATCCGTGTTCAGCTTATCGACGTGCTTCTCGAGGGTGGCAATTTCGCCCTCGATGGCCTTATTTTCCTTCTGGAGCCGCTGCACTTCCGACCGCTTTTCCACAAACGAGCTATATCCGTGCGGACCCCGGAATTCGACCAGACCATAACACACCGCAGCGAGCGCTACGGCTGCAACGGCGATTTTACCTGCTGTAACCATGTTAGCGAGAGACTTTGTCAGATAATAACATTTTCACCCTCACTTATGAACCAAAATCTTGTGGTAACCAGTGCGTGTTCGAACGAAGCTGAAGGTCTGCGCATCGCGCGCGAATTGGTGGAACGCGGGCTTGCCGCGTGCGTTCAGATCGTTCCCGGTATTCGGAGTGTATATCGCTGGCAGGGTAAGATCGAAGATGCCACCGAGTCCCTGGTGATAGTCAAGACTAACTCTGCAAAATTCGAGTTACTCAAGCGGACTATCGAGTTATTACATTCCTATGAGGTTCCGGAGATCTTAGCGCTACCCGTTGCGGCGGGTTCGGAAAAGTATCTGGGTTGGATGGAAGAGGTGCTGGGTGCCTAAGGCGCTTCTCTTCGACATGGACGGCGTGATTGTCGATTCGAATCCGCTGCACCGCGAGGCATGGGTGCGGTTCAACGCCTTGCACGGTCTCGAAACCACCGAAGCGATGCAGCAGCGGATGTACGGCAAGCGCAATGACGAGATCGTGCGGGATTTCTTCGGAGGCGCCCTGAGCGCCGAGGAAGTTTTTGCCCGCGGGGCGGCGAAAGAGGCGATCTACCGCGACATGGTGGGTCCACTGCTGCCGGGTGCATTGGTGCCTGGGGTGCGCGAATTCCTTCAGCGCCATCGCGATCTTCCCATGGGCTGCGCCACCAACGCGGAACGGGCCAATGTCGAGATTGTGTTGCGGCTGGGGGGCATCGCGGAGTTCTTCCGGGTGGTGGTGGATGGCCACCAGGTCTCACGGCCCAAACCATTTCCCGATATCTATCTTCGCGCGGCGGAACTGCTGGGCGCGGCGGCGGAAGACTGCCTGGTCTTTGAAGACTCCTACGCCGGCGTGGAGGCCGGACTAGCCGCCGGCATGCCGGTGGTGGCTTTACGCACCACCCACCGGGAATTCCATGGCGTCGCGCTCATGGTGGATAATTTCCTGGCGCCGGAACTGGAAGAATTCGTAACATCGTTCCTGGCAGTAAAATGACAACAATGCGCCGACTCCTGTTGCTTTGTTCGCTTGCCGCCATCTGCGTGGCTGCCGATCCGCCGGTGGTCCCCGACCCGCCCAAGGCCGACATGGTCTACCTGCTGCTGGGCGATAACCTGGTCCCCACCGAAGCGTTGGAAGCGCAGGTCGATGTGCGCAATAAGGGCAAGAAGAACGAAGAGTCCACGCACTACGTTCCGGGCGAGCACTCGAATGCGAAGACGCCGCTATCGAGCCCGATATTCGTCATCAAACGCGGCAACCTGAGTCCCGAAGCGCTGCAGGTGTTTGCGTTCGAGATCAAGAACGGACGGCGGGAAGTGACTTTCTCAAAGAAGAAATCGAACCGGCCATTTACGATGACCATCATTCCCACGGCTACAGAGAGCGTGTTCCGCATGGAGGTGGATCAGAATTTGCCGCCTGGGGAATATGCAGTCACGCCGAATGGGAGCGAACAGGTTTTTTGTTTCGCGGTTTATTAACGGAGCCGCTCGGAGGGTGACGGCGCCGCATCCATCACCCCGCTCATGTTTCAATAGAATTACCCCAACATGCAAATCGGCGTCGTCGTTTTTCCCGGCAGCAACTGCGACCATGACGCGTGGTACGCATTCAACCACAACCTCAACGTGAAGGCCGAGTTCCTCTGGCACGATGAAACGTCCCTGAACAACTTCGACGCCATTGTGCTTCCCGGCGGCTTCGCTTACGGCGACTATCTGCGCTGCGGCGCCATCGCCCGCTTCTCGCCCGTCATGGGCGCCATCAAGAAGTTCGCCGCTGAAGGTGGTCCCGTCTTCGGTATCTGCAACGGCTTCCAAATTCTGGTCGAATCCGGACTCCTGCCCGGCGCGCTCATCCGCAACCAGAGCCTCAAGTTCGTTTGCCGCGAAGTCACGCTACGTACCGAAACCACGGATTCGCCCTTCACCTGCGGCCTGCAAAAGGGCCAAACCCTGCGCGTCCCGGTGGCCCATGGCGAGGGCTGCTACTATGCCGACCCGCACACGCTCGATGCCCTTG
>PLFE01000135.1:72996-73205 GCA_003136675.1 Bryobacterales bacterium | reverse complement strand
GAGCGCGCGGCTGATCCGCTGATGGGTTCAACAGACGGTCGCAGCATTCTGGCTTCTCTCGTGGAATCCCTGTCAACGGTGTCCGCGGCCTGAGCCCGGGATTTCAGCCGGACCAATCAGCCTTAAGCAGACCGGAGTCAACGCGCTCGCACTCTTTCTCGATGGCTGCGCTCATTTCCTGGGCTGAAACTGGGTCTAGAGTATTCGCG
>PLFE01000135.1:0-72977 GCA_003136675.1 Bryobacterales bacterium | reverse complement strand
GGGCGACTTACTTAGAAGCGGCAGGCAGTTGCTCTACCTGCCTCGCAATTTCCTGGGGAATGTCCATCGCGCTCGTTGCCTCTCTCTCTTAACATAGACCTCGGTCCCCTCACGCTCCATGTTTCAATAGGATTTGCCTCACATGCAGATACCAGCCTGATGCTCACTCCCGAAGAACACCAGCGCGTCGTCAAGATTCTGAAGCGCGAGCCCACCCACACCGAGGAAGGCATCTTCACCGTGATGTGGAGCGAGCACTGCTCCTACAAAAGCTCCCGCATTCACCTGAAAAAACTGCCCACGACGGGCAAGTACGTCGTTCAAGGCCCCGGTGAGAACGCCGGCATTATCTCAATCGGCGGAGATTGGGTCGCGGCTTTCAAGATCGAATCCCACAACCACCCCAGTTACATCGAGCCGTTCCAGGGCGCGGCCACGGGAGTCGGCGGCATTCTGCGCGACATCTTCACCATGGGTGCGCGGCCCATCGCCGTCCTCGATTCGCTGCGCTTCGGCCTGCCTGACGACCCGGCCGCGGGCGCGCGCAATCGCCGCATTCTCGAAGGCGTGGTCAGCGGCATCGCGCATTACGGCAACTGCTTCGGCGTTCCCACCGTCGGCGGCGAATGTATTTTTGAAGCCTGCTACAACGGCAATCCGCTGGTGAACGTGTTCGCGCTCGGCGTCTGCAAGAAGGACGAGATTCTCTACGCCAGCGCATCCGGCATTGGAAACCCGGTGATCTATGTAGGCGCGAAAACCGGTCGCGACGGCATCCATGGCGCGTCCATGGCCAGTGCGGAGTTTACGGAGGAATCTCAGCAGAAGCGTCCCAACGTTCAGGTGGGCGATCCGTTTCTCGAAAAGCTTCTCCTCGAGGCCTGTCTCGAAGCCATGAAGACCGGCGCCATTGTCGGTATTCAAGACATGGGCGCGGCGGGCCTGACCTCATCGTCCAGCGAGATGGGCAGCCGCGGCGGAGTGGGTATCGAGATCGATCTGGATAAAGTCCCCCAGCGCGAAACCGGCATGACCGCCTACGAGATGATGCTCTCCGAATCGCAGGAGCGCATGCTGCTGGTCACTCACAAAGGCCGCGAGGAAGAAGTGTTTCGCGTGTTTCGCAAGTGGGGCCTGGACGCGGTAACCATCGGCTCTGTCACTGCGGACGGCATGCTGCGCCTCACCCACAAAGGCAAAATCGAAGCCGAAATTCCGAACCACGCGCTGGCTGAAGAGGCGCCACGTTATGACCGTCCGCATACCATTCCGCTTCGCACCGCGCCGCTGGAGCCGCCATCGTTCGATTTCCAAACGCGCAACTGCGCGGAAGACCTGCTTACGCTCCTCGGCTCGCCCGATCTCTGTTCCAAACGCTGGATCTGGCAGCAGTACGATTACACGGTGCGCACCAACACCATCGCCGGCCCGGGTTCGGATTGCGCCATCGTCCGCGTCAAAGAAACCGGCAGATCGATTGCGATTTCGCTCGATGGCAATGGCCGCTACTGTTACCTGTCGCCGCGCGAAGGCGCGATGTTGAACGTGGCCGAAAGCTGCCGCAATCTGGCTACGGCGGGCGCGGTTCCGGTAGCCGCGACGAACAATCTGAATTTCGGCAACCCCGAGCGGCCCGAGATCATGGCGCAGCTCGTGGAAGCCATCGAAGGCATGGCTGAAGCGTGCGCGTTCTTTGAAACGCCCATCACCGGTGGCAACGTCAGCCTCTATAACGAGACGCTCGGCGAGGCGATTTATCCCACCCCGGTAATGGGTGTCGTCGGGCTGCTGGAAACCGCGTTGCCGGTTCCAATGCGGTTCCAGAACACCGGTCGGGCGGTACTCCTGCTCGGCGGCGTGGGGGAAACCGATCCGGTGCGTTTTGGCGGCACGCAGTATGCCAAAACCATCGTGAAACAACTTTGGGGATTGCCGCCCAAACTCGACATGGCGCAGGAAAAGCGCGTCCATGAAGCCATGCGCGCCATTCACGCGGAACGCCTCGCCGAATCGGCGCACGATTTGAGCGATGGTGGGCTCGCCGTCACCCTGGCCGAATGTACGACTGCCGAAATCGGCGCGGAGATCCACCTTGATTCCGATCTCGCCCCCGCGCACCTCCTGTTCCATGAAGCGCCCTCGCGCATTCTGATTACAACCACTAACGCCGCGCGCGTACTCGAAATTTGCGGCGAACAACGTATTGAATGTCTGACGCTGGGCGTTACAATGGAGGCACGCCTAGAAATCACCAACCGGCGGCGGAAGCTAGTGAGCGTGGCTTCGGCTGGCCTTGCCTCCCCCGGCATAGAACACTTTCTCGACAGGGTCTGATCAACATACATGTTCGATAAATTTCATGACGAGTGCGGGGTAGTTGCCATCTATGGCCACCCGGAAGCATCCAAGCTGACTTATCTGGGACTGTACGCGCTCCAGCATCGCGGGCAGGAGAGCGCAGGCATCTCCACCAGCGACGGCGAAACCGTTCATACGACGAAGTCGATGGGCCTGGTTTCGGACATCTTCACGCAGCCTGTGTTAAAAGCTCTGCCGGGTTCGCTGGCGATTGGACACACCCGCTATTCCACGGCGGGCGATACGGCGCTGCTGAATGCCCAGCCGTTTGCGGTGGCGTGCAACAAAGGCCGCATCGCCGTCGCCCACAACGGCAACATCACCAATGCGCTGGAACTGCGTAAGGAGCTGGAACGCCGCGGCGCTATTTTCCAGGCCAACAGCGATACCGAAGTGATCCTGCACTTGGTCGCGCATTCGGAAGAGCGCACCTTGGCGGGAGCGCTGCGCGACGCGTTGCTCCAAATTGAAGGGGCCTTCTCTCTGGTGTTCCTGGCCGAAGATCAGATCATCGTGGCGCGGGACCCGCATGGTTTCCGTCCACTGGCCATGGGCAAGATGGAGCTTTCGGGCGGCCGTCCCTGCTATGTTTTTGCTTCGGAAACCTGTGTGTTTGACCTGATCGACGCGGTGTATCTGAACGACGTGCAGCCCGGAGAAATGGTGATTGTCGGGCCCACGGGCATTACGCGCGAGCGTTTTGCGCCGGAGCAGCCCCTGGCCCATTGCGTGTTCGAACATGTGTATTTTGCGCGGCCGGATTCCATGGTCTTCGGCCGGTCCGTGCAGGAATCGCGCGAGATGTTGGGGTGCCTGCTGGCCCGCGAAGCTCCGGCCGATGCCGATATCGTTGTCCCTGTCCCCGACTCCGGCGTTGCCGCGGCGCTGGGATACGCCTCGGAATCGGGGTTGCCGTTCCGCCAGGCGCTGATTCGCAACCATTATGTGGGCCGCACGTTCATCGAACCTTCGCAAGCCATTCGCGATTTTGGCGTGAAGCTGAAGTTGAACCCGGTGCGCCATTTACTGGAAGGCAAGCGCGTGGTGTTGGTGGATGATTCCATTGTCCGCGGAACCACCAGCCGCAAGATTGTCCGCATGGTGCGCGGCGCGGGAGCAACGGAGGTTCATCTGCGCATCAGTTGNNCGCATGGTGCGCCAGGCCGGTGCCAAGGAAGTGCATCTGCGGGTGTCGTGTCCGCCGACGATTAGTCCGTGTTTCTACGGCGTAGACACCCCCACGCGCAAGGAGCTCATTGCCGCGAATCAATCCGTGGAAGAGATCCGTAAGTTTGTGGAAGCCGATTCGCTTTCGTACTTGTCGCTGGGTAGTCTGCGCCGCGCCGTCTCCGATACGGACGCGAATTATTGCTATGCGTGCTACACGGGGAATTATCCTACTGAACTGATCAGCGTGGATATGTTGATGGCAACGGGCCGCTAACGCCCTTCGCTCGTGACTTCCTGTCTTCCAACCTTGTCATCCGCTGGTTCTGCAACTCAGCAAGGTTGACCAACGAAGCAAGCCGCTCGGTCAACGGAGCTAGCAGACCGACCACCGTATCGTGCGCCTCGATCGAACGCCGCATCTCGTGGTTCGTCACCTTATTGCACCGCCTGCCTCACCGATCCAGAACTACCCCCGAAATCAACTGATCCCCCATAAGTCGCGGTCACTTTCTCCGCCCCTGCCGGCAACTTGGCTGTCGAGAACGATGGCCGTGGAAGTTTCCATCCGTGCCCTGCACAAGTGCCCCAATCGGGTATGCTCCGTCAGGGCAAACTGGCGACTGCTGAGCACAAAAACTGTAGAGCGATTCTGAAAACAAGACGCAGCCGTCCTGCAACTCCACGCCAGACATTATCCGCTGCTNNATAAGGGTAACAGCGTGCACGTCATGAGTTTCCGCAAGCTCCAGGAAGCATCCCGGAGACACGGCATCGGCAAGCAGCTGGACGCCTGGTATCGAATTGCGAAGTCGGCGAAATGGACGAACCTGGAAGAAACGCGACGAACGTACGCCACGGCGGATGGCGTCGCGGTGAACAAAAAGATCTACACCGTGTTCAACATTCACGGAAATGAGTTTCGATTAATCGTGGGTATCAACTACCCGAGCCAGACCATTTTCATCAAGCACGTGCTCACTCACGCGGAATACAGCAAAGGAGATTGGAAAAAATGACCGCCATTATCGACGAAAAGAAATACGCAAACTTGCTGGCCCGCTCGCTGCCGCACGTGATCTACACCGAAGCGGAAAACGAGAGCTATATCGCCGCGCTGGAAGCTCTCTACGATCGCGGTTCTCTCAGTGCCGAAGAGCATCGCCTGGCTGAACTGCTCACCCTGCTAATCGAAACCTTCGAACGCAAAACCTATCAACTGGAACCGTCGAACCCGGTGGATGTGGTTCGTCACCTGATGGACGCGTCCGGCCTGAAACAAAAAGATCTGCGCGAAGTCTTCGGATCGGAGAGCCTCGTTTCCGAGTTTCTGAACGGCAAGCGCGGATTATCCAAGACCCAGATCTCACGGCTTAGCGAGCGCTTTGCGGTATCGCCCGAACTGTTTTTCGAGCGATTCAAAACGACGGCCTAGTCATTTCGGTGAGGACTTGAGATCGCTGCGCAGTTGATCTACTCCCGCCGCGTAGGTCGCGGAACCGGCCAAATGTTTGATCTCGCGGCGGCAGAGTGGTTTGTCGCCCGCTAGATAAGCCACCTGAGCCAGAAACCAACAGCGGTACGCAGCGTGAGATCCCGAAGCCTCCGCCGTCCGCGCGTCACCCAGAGCGCCCACGACGTTGCCCAACTCCAGCAATACATAGGCCCGAAGAACACGCAGGGAAGAGTTTTTCGGGTTGCTGACGGTGAGTTCGGTCAAGTAAGTCAGGGCCTGCAGGTGCTGCCTCCTGTCAATGAGTTTGATCGCCTTGTCGACTAACGCGCGATCGGCGGGCGTCAGGTCCTGCAGCGGCTCGGCCAGAGCTTTCAGATCCAGCCGCGGTTGCATGTCGCCGGGCGCGGCTTCAGAAGCATTCAGGTGCACGCAAGATGCCAGAATAAGCGCGACCGCCAAGCTTCTGATCCACATACCAAGGAGTATTGCAGACCGTTAAATCGTTAACGCCGCCCCAGGCCTGGCCATCACCCGAACTGGCTCGTGTTACTCTCACTAAGCGATGTCCGTACAGATCCTCATCCAGGGGAAACTGCTCGGACTGGACGATTTCCTCACTGCCGCACCCATCTCATCCGACGAAGTCGTCGTTGCGCGGTCGCTGTGGATTTCGCTGGTCTGTGAAGTGGTTCCACGCGCCCTGCTGGCCGAACTGGAGCTGGCCCGCGTCCTTTTAGGCTCCAGCGGTGGCGGCCAGTTCCTGCTTGTGCTCACCGACGCGGTTCGCGAGCGAGCGGAACAGTTCCTGCGACAGTCCGCTGCACAGATAAAGGCGGCAACCGGCGGTCACGTGCGGCTGGTCTGGGCCGTTACCGAGAATCTGGGCGATTGGACCGTTGTTCGCAAACGTCTGCAAGACGCCATGCGCGCCAGGGAATCCGCGCCGCTCGCTCAAGAACGTTCCTTCGCGCCGTTTCAACCAGCAGCCGCTGAACACACGATCTTCACCCCTGAGTTCGCCCAAGCCCTGCGTACCACAAGCGCGATCGGCTGGTCGCCGGATCTGCCCGGGGTGATCACGACCGGTCCTGCCAAGCGGGCATGGCCCGTTTCTGCGAATCTTTCGCTCGATGGCATCACGCTCTCGCGCCAGTACGCCCACAGTGAGCTCGCCAAAACAGAAGGCGAGCCGGCCACCACCGCCGAACTGGCCAGCCGCGCCACCGGCCAACCTGCGTGGGGAGTGCTGCGGGGGGACGTCGATTTGTTCGGGCTCCGCCTGCGCCGCCTGCAATCCATCGAAGAGCACGTGCAGCTTTCCATGCTCTACAAGCACTTCTTCGCGGGGGAACTCGAAGTCCTTTCAATGGGAGGAGAGTTTTTCCGCCGCGTCAACATCTTGTATTCCGGCGGCGACGATTTTGCGGTTTACGGCGCCTGGGATGCACTCGTGCTGTTTGCCGGGGAGATGCAGCGCACGTTCCATCGCTTCGCCGAAGAGAATTTGAAAGAGTTTCCCGGCGCCGAAGCCAAGACCGTTACCATGGCGATGGCCATTGCCGGGGAAGGTCAGAACCTGGGGCAGGTCTACGCGCAAGCCGGACGCGACCTGGCCGTCGCCAAAGCCGCCGACAAGGATTGCATCTACCTGTTTGGCCGTGTGGTCGAATGGAAGCAGTTGGCCGATGCGGCCGATTTGAAAGACGCGGTAACGCGCGTAAGTGAAGAATTTAAAGCGGCGGGGCGTCAGTTCGTGAATGAACTCACGCGGATTTATGCCAAGGCGCAGTCGGTCACCGAATCGCCGGCGGATCATGAGAGGCTTTTGCGCCGGGCGTACCGTTTCCAGCGCCGCTACAACCGGGCGGCTTATTCGCGCCGCGAGAAGGAATTTCAGAAACTGCGTACGCACCTGATTGGCGAAATTGTGGGCCGCAACATCCGCCCCGCCGCCGGGAAGCAATTGCGTCTGCGTCCCGCGGGCGTCGTTGCAATAGAATGGGCGCGGCTATCCAAAGAGGTTTAATCGACATGGCAGAAGAACAAGCGACAACCAAACCACCCCAGCAGAACAGGCCTCCGCGTCCGAGCGGTCCTGGCGGCAGCGCCCCCGGCGGCAATAAGGGGCCTCGTCCGGAAGGCCGTGGAGACAATAAAGGTCCCGCTGGTGATCGGGGAGGCGACCGCGGTCCGCGAAGCGACAACCGCGAAGGACGCCCCGGTGGCGACCGCCGCTTCGACAATCCTGAAATCGATCTCGATAAGATCATGTCCGATAGCCTGTATCTCGACAATCAGGCTCACGCAATCGTCAGCCGCATCCGCGATATGGATTCGGCTACCCGCACGCAACTTCGCCGGCTCTACGGCGCGGTGCGTCGCGCCGTCCGCGCGCCGGAGAACGAACGTCAGCACGAGTTCGTCATGCTCCGCGCTCGCCTCGCTTACACCATCGCGCGCCACTCTCTGCGCAGTCTCGACCAGATCGAGCGCCTGCTGCTGCAAGTCACGCGCAAGAACGAAGCTCGCGGTTATGAACGCTTCCGCGATCTCTTCGAAGCCATCGTGGCTTATAACGAATAGGACTCGACACATAATGAGCGCGCATACCGCACAAACTGAATTGAAGCTTCTGGGCAAGCTGATCCTCGAAGGCACCCTGCACTGTGAAACGGGCCTGCACGTCGGCGCAGGCAAAGGCTCCATGGAAATCGGTGGAGCGGACAACCCCGTCGTAAAAGACGCATTCGGCCGCCCCTACATCCCCGGCAGTTCCCTGCGTGGACGGATTCGGGCGCTGCTCGAGCAATCGACCGGTATGGCCGTTCCCGCCGAAATGGTCTTCGTCTCCAGGCGCAAAGGACAGGAAGTTCGTATCCACCAGAGCGACCGTCCGGATGATGAGATCTGCCTGCTGTTCGGCCGCACTCCAGGCCGCATGGAGCGCGTGACCGGCGATGCCCTCGAAGGGGGAAGCGCCAGCCCCTCGCGTCTGGCCGTGTTCGACGCGGCGCTGGACCTCGACAGCATTACTCCGCAAATGCGCGAGAATCTGGACGACGAGCTGACCGAAGTGAAAAGCGAGAATGCCATCGACCGCATCACCTCGCAAGCCAACGCGCGTACATTTGAACGTGTGCCGGTGGGCGCGCGCTTCAAGACACGTTTCGTGGTCGACGTTCTTTGCGAAGAAGACGCTCCGCTGCTGGGACTGCTGTTGCAGGGGCTGCGGCTTCTGGAAGACGACGCGCTCGGCGGCGGCGGTTCCCGCGGCAGCGGCCGCGTACGCTTCAGCGATTTGAAGCTGGTCTGGCGCGATAAAGGCTACTATTCCACAGGCAAAGCGGAACAGGAACTGGCTGCGGCAACCGGATTGGGCGAACTGCAGGTGGCGGTTCACGAGAAGGGAAGCGCCTTCCTCACGGCGTAGAAATCACCAATGGCGTCTGTCCAAACGGCGAGTGCTGCTCGCCCGGGCCTGCTCGTAAAGCTGAGGCCGTCCCGTCCGTGGCGGAGCGGTCCGGCATCGGGCGCGCGCGATTCGGTCGACCTCACCTATCACAGCGATACTCTGTACGCGGCGCTGACGCATGCCATGCGACTGTTGGGCAAGCTGGAGTTCTGGCTGGAATCCACCGCGCGCGCCGGCGAAGGCGGATCTCCCATTCGCTTCACATCGCTGTTTCCGTTCTTCGGCGACACGCTCTATGTGCCTCCCCCGCGCCATATCTGGCCGCCTGCGCCATCGGTTCGGGTGCGATATTCCGGTGCGCGTTTCGTGCCCGCTTCGCTGGTGGAATCCATCTTCGCGGGACATCCATTGCAGGATGACCGCTGGTCCGTCGATGGCGTCAGCGAATGTCTCATTCCCTCGGGCCGCTCCGGTCCCTTTCGCGTGAGCGTGCGTTCTTCGGCGGCCGTGGACCGCATCACCGGGGCCTCCGCGCCGCACCATACGGCCTGCATCGAGTTCGCGCCCAAGTCAGGTCTGTGGTTTGCCGTCTCGTTTGCCGACGCCTACACGCGGGATCAGTGGAGTGACTCTTTGCGCGCGGCCATCCGTCTTCTGGCCGATTCCGGATTCGGCGGCGAGCGCTCGCGAGGATGGGGACGTGCGCATTCGCCTGAGTTCCGCGATGGTGTGCTTCCGCAGCTCATCTATAAAGGACTGCCATCGGTGGAAACCGTGTCCTGGTCGCTCTCGCTCATCAGTCCCGCCGAAGCCGATCAGGTCGATTGGGAAAAGGGCAGTTATTCCGCGACCGTTCGCGGCGGGCGTATCGATAGCCCCGCTGCGGGTTCGGGAGCGGCGAAAAAGTTGCTGACGATGATCGAGGAGGGTTCCGTGTTATCCGCAACCAAACTCGAAGGAAACGCCCCGGACGTGGCGCCGGATGGTTTTGCGCATCCTGTTTATCACGCGGGATGGGCTTTTGTGATTGCTGTGCCGGCCGAAGTCCCGCGCCAGCTTGACGTGGTGGCTGCCCCTCCAGTGGAAACTCCAACGGTCGAAGAAGCCGAAGAAGCCGAAGAAGTCGCTGCGGATACGGTTCCGCCGTCCCTGCCCCTGGAAGAGCCGGCCGACCCGTTGCCCGATCCCGTGGATCCCCAGCCCGATCCTGATCCCCTGATGGCTGGTCCGGTAAGCGCGTCGCCAGATCCCCTACCCGCGCCGCTCCCTGTCGATGATCCCGTCGATGAGCCGGGTGAACCATCGTTGCCGCCCAACGATCCCGATCCCGCGCTTCCATCCGTTGAGGAACCGGAGCCTGAATCGCCGATGGAGGGCCCAATCGAGTGAAGTATCGCGTCACCTGTTTGACTCCCACTCTGGTTGGAGGCGGCCAGCGGCTGTCTCCCATCGATTACATGGTCTGGAAGGACCAGGTCAATGTGCTCGATCAGCAGCGCATTTTCCGACTCCTCAGCCGCGGTCCGCGCCTCGAAGGCTACCTGACCCAACTGAAGAAGGCCACCACGCTCGATTTCGCGCAGTGGGGCGGATTCGCTCAAAACTACGCTGGCCGCCGCATCCCGTTCGAGCATGCCTCGCTCTCCAATTACTGGACCCGCGCGCGCGGCGAACAACTCAATATTCCGCTCTTCGCTGCAGGCCTCGACGGTCCTTATTTGCCTGCCGCCGCCATTAAAGGCGCGTTGCGCACCGGCTTTCTGAGCGCCAATTGGCGCGACACCACCACGCGCGACATTGTGCAGCGATTGAAAGGCGAAAGGCCCCCGCGCCGTCCCTCGGGGCCTGCCGAAGAGCAGGTCATTGGCGCAGGTGGTTCCGATCGCATGCGCTGGGCTGGGCTGTCGGATTCCGGCCCCATCAGCTACGATCCGTTCAAGATTTATTTTGTGCGAGTGGCTACATTGATCTCGCGAACTCCCGGGCAATACGCGTTGGGCTGGAAGGATTCCACACCCGGTTTCGTCGAAATGGCCCCGGCCGGAACCGTTTTTGAAGGCACCTGGAACGAGCACGAATTCCTCAATACGCCCGAGATCCGGCGCGTGCTGCGTTGGAGCGAGCCAATGACGCGCTCGCGCCTGTTCAGCGCCGCCAACGAATATGCGCGCCGCGTGCTCGATCTGCATGCCCGCTATGCCTCGTTGCCCGGTCTCGAAAAGTTGAACGGCCGCATCTCGGAACTGGAGGCGCGTCTCGCCGACGCGCACGCACGCGGCGCTTGCCTGCTGCCGATCGGCTGGGGCGGCGGCTACTTCGGCAAGAGCGCGCTGCTCGAAACCTCCACGCCCGAAGCGCGCGAAATTCTGGGCGCGCAGCCGCCTTACGAACGCGCCATCAGGACTGGGCTGCCGTTCCCGAAGACGCGCCACATTGTCTTCGAGCAGGATCAACCTTCTACGCTACCCGGCTGGGTGGAACTGGATGCCGCTTAACCTCATCGTTCTGACGCGTGCGGGAGATCCGTATCTTCCGCTTCTCGACCCCATTCGCGATCGCGCGGAAATCACCTTCGGAGCCACAGCCGATGAACTTGCCGGCGCGGCGGCCGAAGCCGACGCCATGCTGGCGTGGGTGTGGGAGCGCGGCGCCACCGAAGCCATCTTCGCGAAGGCGAAAAAACTCCGCTGGCTGCACCTTCGCTGGGCCGGTCTCGATAACTTCCTGTTTCCCGCTCTCATTGAAAGCCCTGTGACTCTCACGAACTCACGAGGAATCTACAGCCAGGCGCTGGGCGAGTTTGTAATTGCCGGCGCGCTCTTTTTCGCCAAGGACATGCGGCGCTTGTTGGCTGCGCAGGCGGAACATAAGTGGGAGCAGTTCACGATGCGGGAGCTGCGCGGCGCGACGATGGGGATTGTCGGCTACGGCGACATCGGGAAAGCTTGCGCGTCACGAGCTCAGGCCCTCGGCATGCGCGTTCTGGCGGTGCGGCGTAATCCTGATAAGACCAGGGGCGAGTTTGGTCCGGATGGCCTGATCGACATGATCCGGCAATGCGATTATGTGGTGGCTTCCGCGCCGCTGACTCCGGAAACGCGAGGTATGATCGGGGTGCGCGAGATCGCCGCCATGAAACCAACAGCGGTGTTGATGAACGTTGGCCGCGGTCCCGTGATCGATGAAACAGCGCTCATTCCCGCCTTGGCGGAGAAGCGCATTCGGGGTGCGGCGCTCGATGTCTTCACGCACGAACCGCTTCCGCCGGAGCATCCGTTCTTCACGTTTGACAACGTACTGCTGAGTCCGCATTGCGCGGATAACACACCCACATGGAACGAGGAAGCCATGCGCTTCTTCCTGCAAAACTTTGATCGTTTCGCCAAGAACGAGCCTCTGCTGAATGTCGTCGACAAGCACGCCGGTTACTGACGACCGCCTGACCGTTATCGCTATCGCTGCCATGGCGTATATTCTTGCGGATATTCTGCATGAAGGGCTGGGCCACGGGGTCACGGCGTGGCTGAGCGGCGCGCGCCACCTGACCATGAGTACAGTGGCGCTGCAGAGCGACATCGGCACGCGTTGGATTTCGGCGAACGGCACGCTGGTGAATCTGCTGTTCGCCGGGATTTTCTGGATGTTCCTCAGGCGCCCTCGGCGCTATTCACCGGCCTCACGCTACTTCCTGGTGCTCACCATGGCTGCCAATCTATTCGACGGCACCGGTTACTTCCTCTTTTCCGGTGTGACTAACTTTGGAGATTGGGCGGAAGTGATCAAAGGATGGCAACCGCATTGGGTATGGCAGCTTGGATTAGTCGTGGTTGGCATGGTCTCTTACTACACCGCCATGATGTTAGTGGCCGCGCAGATGAGGCCATTCGTGGGTAGGCTGAAGGGATTGTGCTGGACGCCTTACTTTACGGAAGGAATTCTGGCTGGCGTTGCCGGCGTCTTCAATCCGGCGGGATTGTTCTATGTGATCGCGTCGGCGTTGCCCTCTACTTTGGGCGCGAATTGCGGGTTGCTCGCCTTACCGGGAATTATGCACGGATGGACCTGCCGTGAAGAAAGTCTCGCGGGACCGGTGGCGCGCAGCACCGCCTGGATTGCGGCGGGGGCCATTGCGAGCGCGCTTTTTATTTTGGTGCTGGGCCGCGGCTTGACGTGGTCGCGCTAAGCACCGATCCACCGCGCATAGAGGCTCCTCGCCACTCCCACATCCGTAGTGCCTTTGATAATCGCACGCCCATCCGGAAACACCGTCATCTCATACGGCTCCCGCAGGAACCGGAGTGCGAATTCGTTCCACCGCACCTTCCCTTCGATGCTCAGCCGCGCGGCCAGCTCTACCAGGTTCACCTTGCCGTTCGCGTGAATCTGCACCGCATTCCGGCCGCAAAGGCTAACCGGCGCATCGTGCTGTCCGGTGAGCCACTCAAAATTCCGCGCCGAGCAGCACGGGCAATCCGGATCGCGCCCCGGCATCTCCGTCTCTCGCAGCGGCCCGTGCCATACGTCCACTGTTGTGATCTTCCGGCGCACTGCGGCCCTGTTCCCGCTCAGAATCTGAATCGCCGCGCCGGCTTGCAGACTGGCGACGATGGCAGTTACAGGCCCAAGCACGCCGGCGGTCTCACAGGTGGGCTGAGCGCCGGATGGCCGCTCGGGATAGAGGCACCGGAAGCAGGCGGTCGCGCCGGGTAGCACCGGCATGGTGATCCCGTAACTGCCAACGGCGGCGCCGTAAACCCAGGGTACGCCGGCCGAGACCGCGTAGTCGTTGATCAGGAAACGCGCCTCGAAGTTATCCGTGGCGTCCACAATCACGTTTGCCCCGCGAAGCAGTTCCGCCGCGTTGCGGGAGCGTAGATCGTCCACCACTCCCCGCACCTGAATGGCGCTGTTGATCCGCCGCAATCGCCGTTCCGCTGCTACCGCTTTGGGCAATGCGTCTACCGCATCCCGCTCCTCGAAAAGAAACTGGCGCTGTAGATTGCTGAACTCCACATAGTCCCGGTCGATCACCGTCAACCTGCCGGCGCCCGCCCGCGCCAGAAGCTCCGCCGCAACCGTCCCCAGAGCTCCACACCCGATCACTACCGTCGAGGAATCGGATAATTGCCGTTGACCTTCTTGACCCAGCGGGGCAAATCGGACTTGGCGCGCATAGCGGTCCTCTGGCATTCCCAAGCCGGATCGTAACAAACCATCGGATGGCCTTGAACGTGCTCACGGTTGCGGTACGTTACGATGAGGTTGGTGCGGACACGGAATGCGCTGCTTGTCTGTACATTTCTCGTAGCACTCCAGCTCGGCGGGACGCTGCCCGCGCAGGAGGCTGTCGATCGCATTTCCCCTCAAAGCTTCGAAGGCCAGACTGTCATCCGCTACGAATTTCCCAAGGACCAGCCGCTCGATCTGGATGACCTTCGCAACGCCCTGGAATCCTCAGGGGTGAAGAAAGGCGCGCCACTGGATGAGGCAGCCGTTCGCTCGGCGATCCAGCACCTCTTCGCCACAGGCCGTTTCACGGATATCAAGGTAGACGCCGAACCTGCGCCCGGAGGTGTAATTCTCCACTTTGAAACCAGGAATGCCTGGTTTATCGGGGACGTTTCGGTGGAGGGCAAAGTCGGCGAGCCTCCCAACCTTGGTCAGTTGTCGAACGCCACGGGGCTCGACCTGGGAACTCCCTTCGATGCCTCGCTGCTCGGGCCTGCGGAGGACGGGATCCGCAAACTGCTCACAGCCGACGGCTATTACGGAGCCACTATCACGCATCGTCTGGATTATCAAGACGCGCAGCAAGTGGACATTACATTTCGTGTAGAGGCGGGAAAGCGGGCCCATTACACCGATCCCAAGATCGTGGGAACCAATCTCGTTTTGACCCCCGCAAGAATCATACGGTCCACGGGTTGGCACCGATTCCTGGTTCCCGGCTGGCGCGGAGTGACTCAGAAGCGCACCAACCAGGGCGCGCAGAACGTGCGCGTGCGTTATGAGAAAGCCAACCGCCTGCTGGCCACCGTAACGCTTTCCAAACTCGATTACAACGCGGCGCTGCGGGTCGTACAACCCACATTGACCGTCGATCCGGGCCTGAGTCTGGAAATCAAGACAATCGGCAAGAAGATCGGCAAGGGCGAGATCAAGAGCAACGTTCCCATCTACGATGAACACACCGTCGATCGGGACCTGTTGCAGGAAGGCGCCAACAACCTGCGCGACGAGCTGCAGGCAGCGGGCTACTTCGACGCGCAGGTGGAGTACCGGGAACCGCGCGCGGTCAGCGACAAGGAAGAAATCGATTACGTCATCACTCCCGGACCGCGCAGCCGGCTGGTGGCGCTTACCGTCACAGGCAACAGGTACTTCCGCACGCCCACCATTCGGGAGCGCATGTTCCTCGAACCCAAGTCCATTCAATTTTTTCACGGCCGGTTCAGTAACGAATTTCTGCGGCGTGATAAGGAATCCATCAGCAGCCTTTACCAGGCCAATGGGTTTCGCGACGTTGCGGTGACCAGTCGGATTTCGCAGGACTACAAAGGGAAGAAGGGCGACATCGCGGTCGCCATCACCATAGACGAAGGCAAACAGTGGATCGTCAACAAGCTTTCCGTGGAGGGCTACTCGAAGCTGGACCTGCACCGGATCATCTCCACCCTCAATTCCTCGGCGGATCAGCCATTCAGTGACTTCAACATCGCGGCGGACCGCGAGCAGATTCTGAACTACTACTTTCAGAACGGATTTCCCACGGCGGAGTTCAGTTGGACCTCAACTCCCGGCAGCAAGCCCAACCTTGTCAATCTGACTTACTCCCTGAAAGAGGGCAACCAGCAATTCGTGCGTCGTGTGATCTATGAGGGGCTGCATGCGGCCAAGGCGCGGCTGGTGGATAAACAGATCACGTTGAATCCGGGCGATCCGCTTTCCGCGGTCAGCATGGGCGAAACGCAGCGCCGCCTCTACGATCTCGGAATCTTCGCCAAGGTTGACATGGCCGTGCAAAACGCGGACGGCGAAGGCGCGCACAAGTATGTCCTCTACGATATGGAAGAGGCCAGCCGCTGGAACCTGACCGGTGGACTTGGCGCCGAAATCGCCCGTATCGGCGGCAGCAGCGCCGCGAACGATCTCTCGAACCCCGGCGGCGCCACCGGATTCAGCCCGCGCGTGGAGGTGGATGTTACGCGGTTAGACCTCCTGGGGCTCGGCCAGACGCTGGCACTCCGGTCCCAGTATTCCAGCTATGACAAAAGAGCCGAACTCACCTACCTGCTCCCTCGCATCCTCGACCGGCGCAACCTCGACCTCACCATCAGCACGCTCTACGACGATTCCTACGACGTGCGAACTTTCGCGGACAAGCGGGAAGAAGTCTCCGCCCAACTCACCGACCGCATTTCCAAGGCGACCACGGCATTCTTCCGCCTCAGCTACCGCAATGTCAGCGTGTCGAATCTCAAGATCAATCCGCTGCTGGTTCCCCTGCTTTCTTCTCCTACCCGTACTGGCTTGGTCGCCGTAAATCTGGTCAACGACCGTCGTGACGATCCCACCGACGCGCATCGCGGCATCTATGATTCCATCGACTTCGGAGTCGCCAGCCACTATCTTGGAGGCCGCAACAACTTCCTGCGCATTCTGGGAAGAAACGCAACCTTCACGAAGCTCTTCCCGAAGCTGCTGCTGGCGCGCCAGACTTCGTTTGGGATACTGCCAACCTTTGGCAAGGCCCCCACGCTGGAAGCGGGTGACGAGGACCCGATCCCCCTGGCCGAGCGCTTCTTTGGCGGAGGGCCCGATACCCTTCGCGGGTTCCCCCAGAACCAGGCCGGTACCCGCGACATGGAAACGGGATTTCCGCTTGGCGGGTCCGTACTGCTCTACAACAACACCGAACTCCGATTCCCGCTGATTGGCGATAACATCGGCGGCGTTATTTTTGAAGACTTCGGCAACCTGTTCGATCGGCCGGGCGATATCAGCTTCTCCTTCAGCCAGCCGCATCCTTCCAATCCGACCGACTTCAACTACATGGTCCACGACGCCGGATTCGGCATCCGCTATAAGACCCCAATCGGCCCCATTCGTCTTGATCTTGCATACAGCATCAACCCGCCGAAGTATTATGGATTCGCCGGCTCCTTTGAGGACTTGGTGAATTGCACGGCGTCGAACACATGCACTCGTGAGTTACTTCAAATTAGTCACTTTCAATTCTTCTTTTCCATTGGACAGACGTTTTGATATGCGGTTCGCACTGGTAATCTTATTTGCCGTTTTGGCAGGCGCGGGCATCGTCGACCAGTTGGCCGTTACCGTGGGCAACCAGGCGATCACGGAACGGGAAATCACGGATGACATCCGCATGGCGGCCTTACTCAACGGAGTCGCGCCAGATACCACTTTGACCGCCAGACGCGCCGCCGCCGCCCGTCTGATCGAGCAGGCGCTGATTCGCCGCGAGATGAGCTTCGGCAGTTACCCGCCGGTCCAGGAATCGGATGTAAAAGAGGCCATGGCGGGTGCGGAGAAGGCGCATGGGGGAGCGGCTGCTCTGGCCGAAACCCTGAAACAATACGACCTGACCGGGAAGCAACTGCAGAATTACCTGACCTGGCAGTTAGAGTTGCTGCGTTTTATCGACTTACGATTCCGTCCCGCGGTTCAGGTCACCAACGAGGACATCGAGAAGTATTACCAGCAGAACGTGGTTGACGCTCAGCCGGCCGGCAAAGCCCCCGAGTTGGGCGCCGTGCGCAGCCAGATTGAGCAGAAGCTTTCCGGCGAACGCGTGGACGAGCAACTGGACCGCTGGATCAAGCAGTCCCGCGCCCGCACCGTGATCCGGTTCGAGGATCCGGCGCTGGCCCAGCCCTAGCGGCTCGGAGCCTTGATCGGCTTCAATCCCGGAATGGCCTGTAACATCGATCGGTCTCGCGGATCGGCTTCGATTCGCGATCCCGGGCTTTCGAACCGGTAGCGCTTGCCTGTCACCGGGCTGAGTACTGTAAGAGCTGTTCTCCCGGTGTACTCGAAGGCGACTTTCGCGAGAATCGTGGAGCCCACTCTGGGGACCATCGGTTGATTCTTACTCGCTATCGGACGGGGAGCGGTCCGTGAAGCCCCCGATGCTCCCGCCGCCGTCTGTCTGTTCCTGCCGCAACACATCTTCATTCTCCTGATCTTCGATATAAATTCCCTGCGGGGGAGGCTGGCTGACCGCCGTGAGACGCTCGATCAAAATCGCACCAGCCGATAACGCAGGCCATAACAAGAGCCGTTCTTTGACGCCGCTCCCCAGAATGAATGCAAGAGGCGCGGCGACCCACAGACTCAAACAATAAAAGCAATCTAATAACTCGCCAAAGAATCCCTGCCCCGCTCGCCGCCGGAGGCGGACCATCAGTTGCCACGGTCCGTCTTCGGCGTTGAGCAGGTGCGCGATTCTCCAGACTGAAAGGACGCCGAGCGCGAGCCAATAGAAGTGCATTCCGCTCCTCACTCATTGCCCTTTCATAGAGCGGCTTCTTACGACGGGTTCGTCGGACAAACCTGAACCGTGAACGTTTGGAAGCTGACGTTCTGTTGCGGGTCTGAGTCGACTGGATCGCAGTCGACAATAGGCCGCTTGTAAACGTTGAGCTGCAGTAGGTAAGCGCAGGGCAGCGTTGGGAAGGCCGCGCTGGCGTTCACCGTCAACCGCACCGAGCCGCCCCCCCAGACCGGTGAGACTGCTCCCTGGCTGAGAGCCGTTGCGTAGCCCGGACCCGTCTGGACCGCCGCGGGCGCCCAGCTTGGCGCTAGCGGACTTCCCGCCAACGTCCATGTTGTGAATGCCGTGTGGTCCAGCAAATTCACGGATTCATCGGTGCCGTAGAGTAACTGCAGAGTGTAGGAATCGAGGAAGTTGTCCGGGTCGTAGGCTGCGACGTCGATGATGAGCGAATCGCCATCCTCAACACAAACCAGACCGCATCCGCCAACCGTCTCCGAAGTGCCGTCCGCGTGTTGAACCATTACCTGGAGAATATCCGAAATCGGTTGGTCCGTGCAGATATGGAGTCCGCAAGGTTGTCCGCTCGGGTCGGTCGGAAGAGGCGCTTGATTATCCAGCGTCACCACCCAGTAATTATCAGTCGCCGGGTCGTCGGGGTTCGGATCGCACACCGGCAAAACCACTGGGTTAGTGAGATTGCCGGTGTACCCGGGCCGCTGCCAGCCGGTAAGCTGTAAGTAGTAAGTCCCATTCGCAAGAACGTTGGCGCTGTTCAGTTCCAGCAGCAGGTCGTGCGTAAAGTCGTCCCATGTCTGCGGGCCATTGTTGGTCACGTAGTGTTGAATGGTCTCCGTGACATAGTGATTGGTGGTTCCATCACTGATCGTATTCGGTCCGAAGGGCACAGGAACCCACGTAAACACCGGACCCGGTAGCACCGTAAGCACCTGCCGGTTGAAAGCACTGATAGCCGCCAGCGGGAGCGGCGTCGTAAACGTGCCCGGGTCGCCCGTTGTGGAATAGAGGAATTCGTAATAGTCGGCTGTGACACCGCTTCCGAAGGTTCCGAAGAACGATACCTCGCCGGCAAATGGACGATCCTCGACGCCGGGCGAATAGAGACCCACCTGAGCAGCCGACCCAGAAGCGCCGATATTTCCACCAATGGAACCAACGTTGATGCTGCAAATATCGCTGGGGACGATGCAGTTCCCTTCGGGGCAGTCATCCGGGTCTGTGCACGAGTAAGTGCAACATGCCTGGTCGTTCGCCGTTAAGTTGATATTGAAGTTGGAGGCGATATTCCAGTGAATGTCCGCGAACGTTTCGTTGACAATGGTGTTCGTTGCGCCGTTGCAGTTCTGCGTTGCGCGGAAAATCAGATTGGCGCTGCAATCCCACCACGGCGCCCAGGGATACCAGGGCCAGATCGGCAAAGGGAACTCGCGGGGAAGAATGGCCGACAGCTTTGTCCGTAGCGGTTCAAGTTCAGATGGATTGATGGCAATGTCCGCCGTCTGCACCGGCAGGTTCGCCGTCAGTAAGGCGCGCGGGCCGGTGGCCGACGCTGACAAGATCTGATTGAACACGTCCAAGGATGGCTTCGGCGTGGCGCGCGGCAGCCGCTTGATTTTCGGATCGCCCTTCACAGCGGACGAAATGCGCTCGAAAAGATAGGGATCCAGCAGCCATTCCCGCGTTTCCCACCACCACCACGGCCACCACCCGCAGCAGCGGGAAAAGTCGATGACGAACGATCCGTCCGCCGCCGTCGTGGCGCAACCCACCTGTTCCTCCGATGTCCACCACCACCAGGAATCCACATCGATGGCGCATACGCTCGCGCCCACCACCGGAGTCCCGTCAGCGCATAACAGTCTGCCCGTAACAGTGTAATCGGTGCACCATCGCCACCACCAGTCCCAATAGTAAGGCGTTATGATGATTGGTTCCAACTTCACCCCGGCCGTGTCTCGCCAGGCTGACGAGGGTACGGTTACTGAGATGGTTTGCATATGCTGCAAGTCCGCCGCGGACGCTTTCTCTGGACCCAGCGCCACTTTCAGCGATCCAGGATTTTCGCCGAACGTGAACGATGCCGTCCCTTTTCCGGAAGCATCCAGCTTCACAACTTGTTCCGCGGCTGCTCCTTTGCTGCCATAAGCAATCGCTTTAACGGCGCGGTCTGGTTTGAAGCCTTTCACTTGCGATGCGTTTAAAGGCACTTCTAATTTGAATTTTTCGTTTAACATTGATTTCCTTTACTTGACGGAGCGGGCTTGGCGCACACCGTCTCGGCCAAATAGTGTAAATTCACAACGGAACGTTTCTTTTCCTCGTCAGATTCGATTGGAGCGATTGAAAGTAATGAAGAATACTCAACGACGATCCTCGTGGTTCGCCTTAGTTGTAACCTTGGTAATCCCCTCACTCGCTGCCGCAGCCGACTCGTGGAAGGTGGATGTGGCCGACCATTTGAAGCTGTATGGCCATCGCAACTGGATTGTAGTGGCGGATTCGGCATATCCCGCGCAGACCGGCGCTGGTGTTGAAACGATCGTTTCCTATGGTGATCAAACGGAAGTGCTGCATTTCGTGTTGAGCCGGATCGCCGAATCGGCGAGCGTGCGCCCCGTGATCTATACCGATAAAGAACTGGCGTTCGTGCCGGAATCTGAGGCTCCGGGCATCTCGCAGTACCGCCGGACTCTCGCGGGTCTGTTCGGCGAACAGCCAGTGACCACGCTGCTCCATGAATCGCTGATCGCGCGGTTGGACGAAGCATCACAGAAATTTAAGGTCCTGATCATCAAGACGAATATGGCGATTCCCTATACTTCCGTTTTCCTGGAACTGAGAGCGGCCTACTGGGGAGACGAACCCGAAAAACGTTTACGGGAATCCATGGCAGCCCAAGAGAAGAAGTAACGAATGCGCAGTCCCCGTCGCATTGCGTGGATCACGGCCGGCAGCCTTCTGTTGCTGCTGCTCGTCGTCGCGCTCACCGGTGTCTTGTCGGTTCAAAGCCCCTGGTTCTACAACAAGGTGCGCCAGCGAATTGTCAGCGTCACCGAAACAGCCACGGGCGGCAGGGCCGAGATTTCGAAATTCACATTCGACTGGCGCACGCTAACGGCAACCGTCACCGGGTTCACGCTGCATGGCGCCGAGCCCGCGAACGACCCACCTTTACTGCATGCCGACCAGATCGTGGTGGGCCTCAAAATCATTTCGGTTTTCAAGCGCGACTTCGATATCGCGCTGCTTCACGTCTCCAGGCCTCACGCGTTTCTGCTGGTCGCACGCGATGGAAGCACCAACATTCCGACCCCGAAAATGCCTTCCGCGTCGAATCGGCCGGCGATCGAGACCATTCTCGATCTGGCGATCCAGCACTTCGATCTCAATGATGGCATTGCGGAGATCCATGCCTCCGGCAGCCCTCCACGTTGGCAAAGCTACCACGCCAAGGGCGATAACCTGCGCGCGCTGTTCACTTACGACGCAAAAGCGCCGAGGTATCACGGTGACTTATCCGCGGCGCGGCTCTTTTTCGCTTATACCGGCTGCCTGCCCGTTCTGGCTGATCTGAAAGCCACCGTGGCCATTGAAAAAAATCGCATCGTTCTGGAACAGTCTGAGATCGTCAGCGGCGATTCCGAGATGAAAGTCAACGGACGCATGGAAAATTTCACCGCGCCTGTGATCACCGCGGAATACCGCGCCAGGCTGTCGGTCGGCCAGATCGGCTACGTGATGAAGCTGAAATCCAGGCAATCCGGCTGGCTGGAGGCGAATGGAAGCGCCAGCTACAAAAGCGCTCAGGATTTTGCTCTCAGTGGATTGATGAAAGCCTACGACTTGAACTACCAGGTGCCCGGAGTCGCGCTGCGGAATGTGCGCGCGCAGGCCAAAATCGATGGCGGCCCAAAATCCATTTCCATCGATCGGATTGTTCTGGACGCACTCGGCGGCAGGCTCACAGGGAAAGCGGAAGTCACCAACTTCGAGCGCTTCAAATTCAATGGGGAAGCGAAGCACTTCGACATTCTTGAAGTCGCGTCACTGGCGACGCGCGAGAAATTGCCCTACGACGGTCTGGCATCGGGTCCGGTCTTTGCGGAAGGCAGGATACTGGATCTGAAGAACAATCGCTTCACAGCTACGGCCCGTGTAAACATCTCGCCGGCCAGCAGCGGCACTCCGGTTCACGGGATGCTCGATGTGAAGTACAACGGCGCGCGGGATACGCTCGATCTGGGACAGAGCTTCATCGAGCTCCCGAACACGCGCCTCGACCTTCAGGGCACAATGGGGCAAACGCTGAAGGTGCGTCTGGCTTCCTCCAATTTGAATGATCTGCTTCCCGTGCTTCAGGTCGCCGGTAGCCCAACAACCCCGGTCCCCTTAACTTTGACGCCGCAGGGACAGGTGACCTTCGATGGCACCGTGACAGGTAAGCTGGAAAGCCCTGTGCTGGCGGGACATGTGGGCGGCGCAAACTTCATCGTCCAAAACGAGAAGATCGATTCTGTGAACGCGGATGTGACGTTGCAGTCGAGCCAGGTGACCATCGCCAACGGCCGCTTGCGCCAAGGTTCCTTAGCCGCCGGCTTCTCGGGAACCGCCGGCCTTCGCAACTGGAAACCGGAAAATGAGTTACCGCTTACCGCGACACTCGCCCTTCAGAACGCGAACCTCCAAGATCTGTTGACGCTCGCCGGGCTAAACGCCGTTCGAGCAACCGGCACGCTGAACGCGACTGCGAAAGTGAACGGAACCATAGCCGATCCGCAAGCGATCGCGGATCTGTCCCTGGTGCGCGGTCAGTTGCAAGGCGAACCGTTCGACCATCTGACGGCTCATTTGGACGCCCCCAACCGCGGCGCGCAGGCGCTGCGGGCGCAGATAAACGCGGGCCGGAAACAAGTGAACCTGAACGCCACCTATGTGCATGGCGCCTCGGTGTTCATGCCAGGTGAAATTACATTCAAAGTGGCTACCAACCAGCTCGCGATGAACGAGATCGCGGTTCTGCACCAACGCGAGCCCGATCTCTTCGGAAACGTCCTTGTGACGGCGGATGGCGCCGGCAACATCACCCGGGGCGCCGGCGGTTGGCCCACCTTCCGGCTGACGCGCATCAACGCCGAAGCGGGAGTTTCGGAAATTGTGGTAGCTGCAAAACATCTGGGAGACTTGCGTCTGAACGCCACCACGCTTTCATCTGCAGCGGTCCCTCAGGTAGAGGTGAAGCTGCGCTCCAACCTGGCGGATGCGGTAATCACGGCGGATGGACGGTGGACTTTAGAGGGGGATTACCCCGGCTCGATGAGAGTCGATTTCACCGAGGTGCATCTCGATACCGTGCGGCGTCTGCTGCTGACTCCGCAGCAGGTCGAATCCATCCGCGCCGGCGGCACCATGGAAGGTTCGCTCACCATCTCCGGACCGGCGGCCAAACCGGAGCAGCTTCACGCCGAGCTGGAGATTCCCAAGCTGCTCGTGGAGCCGTTGCCGGCGCCGAACGGCGTGCCGCCGCCGGTCGACCTGTCCCTCCGCAATTCCGGTCCCATCCGCATCTCGCTGGCGAACAACATCGTTCATGTGGATAGCGCGCACCTGGTGGCGCAGGATTCCGATTTCACGCTGGCCGGCCAGGCTGTGCTTTCATCCCGGCCCGATCTTGATTTCACCTTGAACGGCAATGTGAATCTGGCGATCATTCATGCCTTCAACAACGATGTTCTCTCCTCCGGCGCACTGATGGTCGACGCGAGCATCCGCGGTCCCTTGAGCGATCCTCGGTTGGGCGGGACCATGCAACTCAAGAACGCCAATATCGCCCTCACGGACGTGCCGAACGGATTGAGCAATGCGAACGGCACAATCACGTTTAACGGTACCCAGGCAAACATTGGAGACTTGACCGGAGAGAGCGGCGGCGGAAAGGTGCGGCTCGGCGGATTCGCGTCGGTCTCCGGAGGCGCATTGGCTTTCCGGATTCGCGCTGACGCCACCGGTGTGCGCCTGCGTTATCCGCAAGGCGTGAGCACCATGGCCAACGCGCAACTCACGCTGGTGGGCACCACCGACCGCAGCGTGTTATCCGGTACAGTTACGGTCCAGCGCCTCGCTTTCAATCCGAAGACGGACTTGGGCGCGATTCTTACGTCTGCGGCACTCCCCCCGGAGACGCCCTCCGGCACCGCCGGATTCTCCAGAAACCTGCAACTGGATGTGCAGATACAGACCGCGCCCGATATTACCTTCCAAAGCAATTACACCCAAAGCATCGAAGCCGACGCCAGCCTGCGCCTGCGCGGAAGTGCCGCCAACCCCGTGTTACTCGGCAGAATCAACATCACGCAAGGCGAGCTCACGTTCTTCGGAAATAAGTACACCATCAACCAGGGTTCGGTTTCGTTCTTCAATCCGGTCAAGCTGGAGCCGATTCTCAACATCGATCTGGAAACCGTGGCGCGTGGCGTGGATGTCACCATTACCGTCTCGGGGCCCATCAGCAAGTTGAATGTGAGCTACCGTTCCGATCCTCCCCTTCAGTTCGCCGATATCGTGGGACTCCTGGCTACGGGTCGCACTCCAAACGACGCCACCATAGCAGCGCGGCAGCCCAATGCGCCCCAGCAGAGCTGGCAGCAGATGGGAGCTTCGGCGCTGGTCGGCCAGACGATTTCCAATCCCGTAGCGGGACGGTTGCAGCGATTTTTCGGCGTCAGTAATTTGAAGATCGATCCAACAATTTCAGGTCTGACGAACGGCCCGGAAGCCAAGGTGACGCTGGAGCAGCAAGTAACTCCGGAGATTACCTTCACTTACATTACCGACGTTTCGAGCGCTCAGCAGCAGGTGATTCGCGTGGAATGGGCGTTCTCTCCGCACTGGTCCGCAGTGGCGCTCCGCGACGAGAATGGCGAGTTCGGTATCGACTTTCTCTATAAGAAGCGCTTCAAGTAACTCAGGCTGACTTCGACTAAGCCGCGACCGTGGGAAGTTCAAAATGGACGGTAGTTCCTTGGCCCGGCGAAGAGTCCACCCGCAGCTTGCCGCCGAGGCGCGCCACTCTCTCTTCCATCCCGAGAATGCCGACGCCCGTCTCGAGGGATGGTTGAAACCCTTTACCGTCATCTTGCACGTCGATGCGCAGTTGCGATTCGGTCATCCGTACACTCACATGGACCCGCTGTCCTCCGGAGTGTCGGCAGGCGTTTCTAAGAGCCTCCTGCACCACGCGGTAAACGCATGTGCGGTGGCCCTCGGGCAAGTCTTCCAGTTCATCCACGGAGCTGACGTCCACTTCCATCCTGTTGGTCCGGGACACTTCCCGCGCGAGCCAGCGTAAAGCCGGCACTAAGCCCAGGTCATCCAGCATGGTGGGCCGCAGCAGCAGTGAGATGTTGCGGACCACATTGGCATTGCGCTCCGTCATGTCCTCGATGAGGTGAACCTGTTCCAGCGCTTCTTCGCGATCATTGGTCTTCAGCGCCGAGCGCAGGTTGCCTAAACCCAGCATCATGGCGGAGAGCACCTGGCCCACCTCATCGTGAAGCTCGCGCGAGATCCGCCGCCGCTCGTCTTCCTGCACGGACACCAGTTGACCGGAAAGCTCATGCAATTCTTTCCGGGTTCTCAGGACTTCCTGTAGCGTGGACGCGGCCGCTCGCTCCAGACTCAAAAGCCAAGCCATGGTGAAGCCCGCCAGCAGCAGGCCGATGGCCCCGGTCGCGATCAGCAGAACCACCAATTTCAGGCGAAACGATGCGAACGTTTCACCGATGGCCCGGCTGCTGATTTCAAGCTGGCGATCGCTGGCCTCATGCAGCCGATCCACCAGTCCGATGGCCGTCATGCGACGGGGCAGCACCTGCTCCTGAACAAAACCGGCGCCGCGCGCGCGCCGGTCGTCGACGGTCCAGGCAAAGGTCCGTTGCAACTGGTCATGGTAGTCCAGAAGCTCGCGGTTCAATTGATCGAATACCGGCCGTTCTTCCTGGTGCAGAATGCCGCGATAAAGGGCTAGCGCACCGAGGATTGCCTGCCATTCGGCGGAGAACTTCGCCTCATGTGTTTCGTTCCCTGTCGCCGGCCCGGACAAAGTGCTGGTGTCGAGCAGATAATCGCGCATGTAAGTTCCAGAGAGATAGATATCCCCGCGGAGCCGCCCCAAAGTGCCGTCCCGTTCCACATAGTCTTTGCGAATCTGCGCCTGTTGATTCTCGACTCGAGAGAAGAACGAGATCGCACTGAGTCCAAGAAAGGCAAGCAGCAGCAGAAGGCCGCCGAATCCAAGCGACAGGAGTAAGCGGGTTTGGCCTTGAATCGGCCCCGGAATGTTTTGCTCGCTGGTGGACATCCAGATTCGCCATTCGCAGTATACTTTCGACGCGCGTGTGCAACTATACCGTCGAGACCGTAAACTTCAGCGGTGATCGGCGCGTATCGGCTGCCAAGCTCTTCCGTCCAACTCCGGTGACACCAATTTTCCTTCCTCAATCCTATGAAAACAAACCACTACCCCTCGCCATTACCCCGCGAGGCGAAAAAGTGCTGCTAACCTGAGGTCGGGTGAGCCGATCGAAATGACCAGGTACGACGAAGCCACCGAGAGAGACCGGCATTACCCAGCGGTGGGTTCGTTCCGTACATTCCCAAAACTCCCGGAAACAACCTCCTTGGGTCTCCGGAAAACATGCACAACCCTGCACAACGAAAACCGGAACGCGACTCTCAAGCCGAAGAAAAGAAAGGCCCGACAACAAGAAAAGGACATTGTGCACTCTGCACAATCCTGCACAACCTGCACAATCACGCACAACCCAAACCCTCGGCGAGAGGCCGACTTCTTCAGCGTAACGCGTCTGCATGGCGACGCGTCCGAGCCCCACATGGGTCGGCTAGCGCGTCTTGGGTGTTTTGCAGGTGGACTGCTTTTTGGTTTCGCCGGTGCGGCGCAGAGCCCGCAACCGGCGGCCGTTCCGGATCATCCGGTTCAATTCAACGTGGGCCTGGTCGAAGTGGATGCGGTCGTTACCGATTCACACGGCAACCACATCGACGGCCTGACTCCAGACGAATTTGACGTCCTTCAGGACGGCAAACCGCAGAAGATCACGCACTTTCAATTTGTCCCCGCGCCCGGCACTCATGGCACGGCCGCCGCAACCTCCGCCGCTCCCATGGCCACCGCCCTCGCGCAGCCGGTATCGCACCGCACGTTCGCCGTATTCATCGACGACGCCCACACATCTTTTGGCGACTGGGTCGCCATGCGGCGCAGCCTGCTCAAATTCGTCGATGAGGATCTGCAGGACGGCGACCTGTGGGCCTTCTACAAAACATCTGGAGGGTCCGGCGCATGGCAGACCTTTTCATCGGACCGCCGCGAGATTCGCTCCGCCGTCGAACACATGCGCTGGCTGCGGCCGGCCAACATCGGCTTTGCCCCCGAGTTCTATCAACTGTTCTTTGAAACTCAGATCACGCGCGCCATCGCTTCTCTTGGAGAACTTCCCGGCCGCAAGATCATGATTCTGCTCAACAGCGGCGTCTACGCCGGAAACTTCCCCGGTTCCGCAATCGGGTCCATGCTGCCCACGATTCAGAAGGTATCCGACGCGGCCAACCGCGCCTCGGTCGCCATTGAGGCCATCGACCTGCGCGGGTTGCCCGTCGGCGATGCCATGCCGGACAACGACGCCGACGCTTCACACGAACACGCGAGAGAAAATCCGCTGCTCGCCGGCGCCTCCGTGATTCAAACGCCGGTTCAACCGTTTGGTTCCTTCCTGGCGCGCCCTCAGAACTACTTGATGTCGCAATCCGTGGCGCAGAACATTTCTCAGGAAACGGGCGGCCTGTTCCTGCATGACCGGAACGACCTGCTTAGCGAGTTCAAAACCGCCGAAAACGACGACGCGGGTTACTATCTCATCGGCTGGGACCCGGGGCCGAAGGCATTTTCGGGGAAGCACTTCAACAACCTGAGTGTCAAAATTCACCGGCATGGTCTCACCGTGCGTTCCCGCTCGGGGTTCTTCCCCTGGGCCGGTTCGGCCGCGCAGCCCGTGCCGTATTCGGCCGAGCAACAGATGCAGGCGGCCATCTTCTCGCCCTTCCAGAGCGGGGATATCAAAGTGGAACTCGGTGCCGGGTTTCAACATGACGATCGCGATGGCTCTTTCATCGAATCGCAGGTGCATGTGGCGCCGGAAGGCATTCGATTTGAAGAAAAATCACCCGGATGCTACGTAGCCAATCTAGAGATCCTGATGATGCCCCGGCTGTTGTCTGAGGCCAACGATTCGGGTCACCTGACCAGCCAGATGACTACCATTGAGGCGTGCGGCGCAACCGCGCAGACGCTTCTCCGGGAGGGGTTCGTCTATAAAGTCCGCAGTAAGATCGACCATCCGGGCCCCTATGAAATGCGCATCGCGGTGCGCAATACCGTGCAGGGGGACCAGACTTCGGTTGGAGCTAAGACGCTGATCGCACGCTCGGGCGTCACGCCCGCGGTGGTGAAGATCGGCTCCGCCACCGAGTTCGTCGAGGTGCCCGATCTCCGCAAGAATGAGTTCGCTCTTTCCGGCATCAAGCTCAAGACGGAAGGCGCGTCCATTCCCAAAGCAATACACACAGGCACGGAAGGCCATACGTTCGAAATGGCTTACCGCGCTCCCGTTGCCGGCGATCCCGCCGTGCGGCAATTTCATGCTGGTGAAACCATCGCCTACGAATCGACTCTGTTCGTCAGGGATAACGTCCGGCCGACTGCGGAATTGCAGGTCCTCAGCGAATCCACCCCCGTCCACTCCGAGCCGGCGGCGTTCCGTGGGCCTGACATCGCCGGTACCTATCACATTGATCCGGAGACCCCGCCGGGACGTTATTTCCTCGGGATCACCGCGGAAGATGAGCCTGGGACGAAACACGGACGCGCGACCACCCAGTGGATCGATTTTGAAGTCGTGAAGTAAGCCGCTAGATAGCCAGTTCGCCGCGGTCGCCATTCCGGATTCGAATGGCCTCCGCCACTTCATAGACGAAGATCTTCCCATCGCCTATTTTTCCGGTGCGGGCGGCCGCAACCATGGCGTCCACCACCTCATCGAGGCGCGAGTCCGCAATCACCAGTTCGAAGCGCACCTTCGGCAGCAGGTCAACCGTGTACTCCTGTCCGCGATAGACCTCGGTGTGTCCCTTCTGCCTGCCGTGGCCGCGGACTTCGGAGATCGTCATGCCGTCGACGCCGATCGCCTTCAGCGCCTCCTTGACTTCCTCCTGCTTGAACGGCTGCACGACTGCTTCTATTTTCTTCATTCCCAACTATCTTAGACGGTACTCCACCGTCTCTTCGACCGCCGATCCACGGTCGCGCGCCGTGACGCCGATCGCCGTCAATCGCCCGAGGCTGCTCAGCAGGCTTCCCACGTTCGCGGAAAAGAACGCCGGGTCACGGCCCTCTGATTCTGTGGACGTGAAATGTGTGGATGTGAAATCCAGAGCGGACATCATCGCCAGGTAAGGTGCTCTCTCCCGGGCAATGGAAACACCCGCCAGGTAAGTTGCGCCGGAACTCGCGACCGGCTGCGTCGGCATCCGGTCCAGCAGAGCCGTCAGCGAAGCGGCATCCGTCGCGATGATCAGCAGTTTCCCGCGCACCGCCAGCGTGACCTGCGCCAACCCATCCATCTGATCGAACGCCTGTTCCGTATGCCACTGAACGCCCAGGCCGCTCGTGGTGAAGATGCTCTCCAATGCCATTGAGATTGCGCTCCGCACCGCGGTCCTGTCCCAATCCGAACCACCCAGGATTGCGATCGCCCCCGGCGTCTTCAGGAACAACGGGTCGGCGGCGGCCCGCGCGTATCGCGTTTCCAGCATTGCCAGCGGTGGGTTCGCCTGAATCAGTTTCTCGATCGGCCCGGCGGTAAATTCGCCGCCCGCGCCGGCGGGAAGTGGAGGCTCGTCAATGCGGATTTCGAGATCGGATTCGCTACCCGCCGCGATCCCGCTATCGGGAGTCGCAGGCGCAAAGCGCGATGCCATGTTCGCCACCGTTTGCGGACTCAGCACCTGCTGTTCCAGATCCGCCGTCACCTTCGCGGCGCTTGGCCCCGCCCAAATCTGATAGAGCCCGGATGTGTCCGGCGCCAGCCGCGCCAATTCCGCCACCGCGCCCTCGGCCGCTGCCGTTGTCTCCTCCGTGCTTTGCGCGCGCAGCAGCACGCGGTCTTCCCGAATCATTTCCGGGGATCTGTGGATGTCGGCGACGCCCGTCCAAAACGGCTTCACATCCGGTACGTTGCGTTGCACCCAATACGAGCGGAAGTAGGTGCTTTTCACCAATGCCTCCAGGTTCATCACCATGCGCAGTTCCCCGGAGGATTTCGTTTTGGACACGGCCTGCGCAAACCAGGGGTCGGCGCTCACCGCATCCTTGCTCCTCTTCGCGATCAGCGAGAGGCAGTTCGCGACCAGATCCTCGCGCGTCCCCAGAACCAGGTATCCGTCCGCCACGGCAAACGCCACCGTTCGCTTGGGCCCGGATACATTGCGCGATATATAGAACGGGAAGCCCGCCGCTTCTCGCTTCTCGAAACGATCCTGCCGTTTGCCGATCGCGCTGCCGAGCGCCCGGTCCGCGGGCAGCCGTGTGATGTAGACGAACTCGACCTCGCGGAAATCATAGAGCCCCAGTGCGGACGCATCTCCGGACATGGTTTGAATCGCGGCCATGTCGGGCGAAAAGCCGGCAGCCTCAGCATATTCCTTGTAAACACCCCCCAGCTTGATCATTAGATTGGAGCGGTTGAAGACTTCCGCATCGGTGCTGGCGAGCCAGGCTTTCTTTTCCGGAGAATTGTTCCAATCGCCCAGCAACTGTGAAAACTGGGTGGCTTCGAGATAGATCAGCGGACCGCTGGGCACCAGTTCGGCCAGTGGACGCGGCGCGGATGTCGTGGCCTGGAAGAACGCCAGCGCTGCCGCTGCCCCGACAACCGAAATGACAACCGGGATCACAACAGCGCGTCTCATTTCGTTCTCCTCGGCCGCACGAGCTGAGTCTGCTCCAGCGGTTCGTGGATCTCCGGCCTGCGCGCATTGTTCGCGGCGCTCAGCTTGATCGCCGCCTGAAACCGCGCGGCGCTGGTTTCCAGTTGCTTGCGCTGCACGTCTGTAGGTCCGCTCTGCAGAGCTGTCTGTGCGAACTGTAAGGCACGCTCGGGATGGCCCAGGCGGTCTTCGGCCGCGGATAGATCCAGGGCGATCTCTAAATGATCCGGTTGGGAAACCAGCGGTTCCAGTACGGAAATGCCGAACTGATCGTGACGCTGCGCCAGCGCCGTCCGCCCCAGCGCCCGCCGCGTCTCCGCACTCTCGGGATCAATCGCCAGAGCTTCGCGCAGCAGCCGTAGTTTGATCACCGGGCTCGCCGTCCGGTCCGCCGCCATTTGACGCGCGCGAACGTAATAAGGATGCTCTGCGGTTGCCGGCGTAAGCGTCCCGGCGGCGATGGCATTCAACTCGCCACTACCGCTCGAAACCGCCTTCCCGATTGCCTGCGCCGCCTCCAGTCGGACCGCGTACGGGACTTCCTGATTCCCCACCAGCGCGCCGAAGTTGCCGAGTCGCAGCTTCGTTTCCGCGTCCCAGGGCACGGCCCGCGCGCGCGCCTCCAGAAACGGGATCGCCTCCTGTTTCTTGCCGAATCGCAGCAGTAGGTCGGCCGCGGGGATAAAGGTTTTGAACGGTTCGCCGGAAATCAGATTCATGCGGTGCAGCAGCGCCCGCGCCGCGTCGGTATTGCCTTGTTCCAGGCGGACGGACGCCAGGCCCAGAAAGTTGCTCTCGTCGTAGTGCAGGGCGTTCAACTCTCTTGAATAAGCGAACTCCAGGATCAACACTGCCGACGCACGATCACCCTCCTGCTTCAATGTCGCGGCCGTCTGCAGAGCGGTCTGCAGCGGCGGCGCGGACTCCGCTTCCTTCTGGTAGAGCGCGATCAGTTCCGGCAGGCGTCCGCTTTGGGCCGCCAGTCGCATTTCCGTATTGAACGCGATCTTCTGCGCGTTGCGTGGCAGACGATCCCACTCCGCCTGTGCCGCGCCGGCCATCTTTTGATCGAGCAGCAGGTTCACCAACGCCTCCCTCTTTTCGTCGCGGTTCCAGATCGCGATTGCACTTTCCTCGCCGTGCGCCGCCGCCGCCTTTCGCTCCCCAACCGCAACCAATGCGCGAGCCACCGCCAACCGCTGAGCCGGAGTGAGCCCGCGCGCCCGTTGCAGCGTCGCGAGCGCCCCTTCGGCATCCGCCGGCTGCGACGCCACGTCAATCACCCAGTCGATATCCGACCCGGAATCGATCGACGCTTGGAGTGCCGCATCCAAAAGCGGTTCCAACTGATAGCTCTGATTCCGGTTCATATAGTCCAGCAGCAGGCTGCGGATGTCTGGCCGCAACTGCGCCAGCACGTGATTGATCCCGATATCCCGAATGATGGAGGTCACCGTCTCCCAGAAATCGGCGGGCACCGCAACGCCGCGGCTCTGCACGCGCTGCATCTTCTGGAGCGCCGCACGCCAGCGTGCCACGGCGTCCGCGCGACGGCCCTGCGCCCACAGGCATTCCGCGATCCGGTTGTCCGCGCTCTCCGCAGTGGGGCGAAGCTGCAGCACGCTCTCGAATTCGGCGATCGCCCGCGCCGGCTGGCGCGCGCCCTCGTAGAAATCGCCCAACTGAAAGTACGCATCGGGGTTGCCGGGCGCGGCTTCAACGGGCGCGGGCTGAAAGTCTTCCGACGCCGGCTTGTGAAACGCCGCCAGATATTCGCCATAGCGCGAGCCGTAGTAAAACCAGATATCTCCCGCCAGTTGCCGGTCGCGATTCACTTTGGCGAGACGTTCCGCGATGGTGCCGTCGCCCAGCACGGAAACAAACGCCTCGTCGATATTCGGCGTGTTCTGCGAATAGTACAGGCCGGTGAGCGCGGTATAGGCCGTGTTCCAGACCGGCGAAAGCTTCGCGCGGTGCGCGCTAACCGCCGCTTGCGCAAATGCCTCATGGCCTTGGCGTTCGGCGAAATCCGCCGCCTCGTCCGAGTCTTGCGCGAGTTCGACGATGTGGTTGGGGTTCAACTTGTACAACACGGCAAAATACCGTTCCAGCGCTTCGCCTTGCATCCGGTGCTCCGAGTGCCACTGCTCCAGAACGCGTAGTTCCGCCGCATCGTCGCCGCCGGAATGATAGGCCGACGCCGCGGCGTCCAGAGCCTGGATCACTCGCCCCTCGTCTCGTCCCGCACGTCGCGTCGCCAGCGCCTCCATTTCCGAACCCAGTTGTTCAAACCGCGCGCGCCTGGTTTCCACTTCCCCCAACTGCGGATCGTCTTGTTCGAACATCCACCGCGCCCGCAAATCCTGCAGACCCGCCGTGGTTGCAATCGGAAGCAGCGAGGTTTCGAGTTCGGCCACAGCCGCCCCGGTATAGCGCGACTGCAGAAACTTAGCCAGCGCGGCCTTTTCCTCCGGTGTGAAATAGAGCGCCGCCGCTTGTCCCAACGCCTGCGCCATCGCTGGTGCGTTGTCCGTAGAAACCATCCGTCCATAGGGCGCTTCATAACGGCGCATCCTGGTCTCCAGCCGCATATATTCCGCCGCGTCGCCGGCGTATTCGGCCTTCTCATAGAGTGTGTCGCCCGCCATCTGTGCACCGCGCTCCGCAAATCCGGCCGCTTCGGGAATCATTCCCCAGGATTCCAGGCTGCCGGCGATCGCCAGAAGTTCTCGCGGTGTCTCCGAGGTGGTCCCCACAATCGCCTGTTGAGCCGCCGCCACGGCCCGTTGCGTCTTCCCTAACCGCGCGCAAATCTCTCCGGCTTTTAACATCCACTGCCCGTCGTGATAGCTCAATTCATAGAGACGCCGATAGCTGGCCTCCGCTTCATCGAAGCGCATCAGCCGCTCTTCCAGGTGCGCGCGCGCTTCTAGCACATCGCGGCGATCCGGCCGGTCTCCGAGAGCCTTGGTATACGAGGCAATCGCCCCCGGGTAATTCTCCGCTACCGTCTCGATCCGCGCCAGCACAATCGGCCACCGGTAATCCCGCGGCGCATCAGCCACCGTTTTCTCGTAAAACGCTACTAGTTGCTGCGCGTTCCCCAAATGCTGAATGGCATAGGAACCGGCCTCATCCGTCAAACCGGCGTCGTCGGGATAACGATTGATCACCTCGATATATTGCTCCACCGCGCCCGCGAAATCACGCTGCCGGGTCAGCGCCGGAATCAATCCACGCCGCAGCGCCGCGATCCGTGCGGTGCGTTCATCCACCGTTAAGGGAGCGTTCTTCAAAGTCCCGATCGATGCCAGCGTGAACTGCTTCAGACGCGCGTCATCGCCCGCGTCGGAATACGTCGCTGCCATGAGCGCCAGCGCGTCCGCCGCATTCGGATCGGTCTTCAAAACCCCGGCCAGTATGGTTCGCGAGCCGTCATAGTCTCCGGATTCCTCCGCTCTGCGCGCTGCCTCCATGGTGAATTCGCGGCGCAGCACGGGGTTCGCGGTCTTCGCCGCCACGAGGAGCGTAGCCACGGCCTGTTTCGGTTCCTTTACGCGAACATAGAAATCCACCGTCGCCCGCACCACGCCCAAAATTTCCGGATTGTCATGATAGAGCGCCTCAATTACCGCTGTGGCAGCCTTCAAATTCGCCTTGGCTTCGCCCGCGTTAGCTTCTAGGTTCCGCGCGAGCGCGATGCGCAGTTGCATCTTCTCCACCGGATCGCCAGAGACTTCGATCTCGCGTTCCATCGCCTGCCGCACCAGGTCATCGAAACCCAGCTTGCGCGCCTCTTCATCCACTCGCGCCAGCACCGGAAGGTCGTGCGAGCCCGCCGCAACTCCGGCCAGAAACGTCTCCAGATCCGAGCGGCGGCTTTGCGCCTCCAGCACCGCGATGCGCAGATTCAGCGCATCCAGTGAACCGTTCACCGGCAGAGTGGCTCTGTCGACGACTGCCAGTAAAGCAGGCCGCCTGGAGAGACGGACCAGACGCTTTTCCGCCTCGCCATCGTGCGCCAGCGCGCCTTGCACATACTCGTGGACCGCGGGCCCGTATTCGCGCTTCCCCTCGTCAATCGCCCCGGCCTGATACGCGAACAGCGCCGGATCGTTAAATTCCCGCCGGCCCTCATCGATCAACCGCAGCGCATCGTCGAAATGATAGTAGTCCCAAAAAACCGTCGCCGCTTCCAGAACGCCCGCGCTGCGCCCCGGCTCAATCGTCGCCATGCGCTCCCAATACGGCTTGGCCTCCGCAAACTGATCGTGATCCATGTAAATGTCGCCCACGCGCGCCAGCGCATCGCGGTCCCGCGGATTGGCCAGCACCACGTTCTCCTGCAGCTTTACCGCAACTGCGGTTTGCGTGCCGTCGATCGTTGCCAGCGAGCGGTACACCGATGAAGCCCGCCCATTCAGTTCCCGGTCTCCTGGAAACTCTTCCGCCACAGTGCGAAAGAAAGGCGCAGCCGCTTCGAAATGCGATTGCCACGCTTCGCCTTCCGCCAGAAACCTCTGCCCGGCGGGATTGTTGGAAGCCTTCCGCACGGAATCCATTTCCGCGGTCAGTTGATTCCGGCTCGAAAGCTGCGCAAAGAACTCGGCCTTCAGTTGCGGGTCGTAGAACCAGTAGTTCCGGAGCAGCCACGTATACGCGGCCATGTCCATTGTGCCGTTGCGCTGATACGCGCTCAGTAGATTTCTAACGAACACCAGATCGTTCGGAAAACGCTTATGAGCGTAGAGATTCACCTGGAGATAGAGCGCTGCATCGAGGGGCGCCTCGGCTACGGCATCATTGAAATAACGTTCCAGTTCGCTGCCTGAGAAAATGCCGGTCACCTCGCGGGTGAGCGTGCTCACGGCCGCGGTTTGTTTGCGCCGGATGTAGTAACGCGCCAGGCTCGTATACCAATTCTTGTCGTTCAGCTTCTGGATCGCATCGCGGTAAACCTGTTCCACATCCTCGAACATGTGATTCGCTTCCAGAAATCCGGCCAGGCGTTCATAAAGACCGGGATCGTTTGGATTCCGATTCATCTCCCGGCGGTAGAGTTTCAACACGTCCAACGCGCCCTCGTTTTCGGTAAGGCGGGAAATATAGCGATCCAGAACCTGCTGGTATTGCGGCTCGCGCGCGGAGTTGGGAGTTCCCGGGGCGCCGAGCGGCACACCGTCGGCCTTCGCCGCCAACTCTTTCAGTAACTGATCATAGAGCGCGTACTCCTCCGCTCTGCGGTCCAAATGCGCCAGAGCATCCGCCACCAGCAGAGCTACCGTCAGCCGGTGTGCGCTGTGCGGGAACGCGGCCAGATGATCCCGGCCTGCGCGGATGACGGCGTCGTTGTCGCCATACTGCGCGTAAGCGTCAATCAACGTCGCATGCAGTGGATCGCGCGACGCCGATTGCGGAAACCGGCGATCCAGCAGCGCCAGCAACTCCGCCGCGCTCCCGCGATGGAAATAGAGCGCCGCCTTCTGATCCTGCTGCTGATACTCCCAGCGCGGACCCGTACCATTCAAAACCAGCGACAGAACGCCGTTCAGAAACCCCGGCGATCGATCCATCGTCGCGATGTCCTGATAAAAAGACAGATCACCGGACCCGAACCGGATCTGCTGGTCGGGATGATTCAGCAAGAGACCGGCGAGTCCCGCAATCGCCTGTTCCATGGAAACGGGCTCGGCTCCGGGCAAGCTATAAAGGGCGTAGTAGCACCGCGCCGATTCGTTCACATTCCCGGCTTTTTCGAAAAGCTGCGCCAGGGTGGATAGCTCGGTCGCGTTCCACGCCGCATGGTGGCTTTCCTTGTTGAGACGGAATTCGATCAACACGCGGGAAGCAGCAGTCTGGTTTTGCTGGTGTTGGTAGTAGGCGAACAGACGCGCGGCAGCGCCCAGATCTTCGGCGTTCGCCGCAATCGCCGCGCGGTTGCTCCCCAGAAATTCACGCAGCTTCGCGTGATCTTCCAGCAGTTTGAAATACCCCGCCATCACGTCATCGGGCCACAATGGCTGAAAAGCACGATCATAAGTCGCCATCGCCCGGTCCACCGACCCGGCCCCCAGTTCAATCGACGCCCGCGCCGCAACCGGATACGCGATGTCGTTCGGAAACGCGCGTGCATATTCGGCGATCCCGGTGGCCGCATCCGCATCACGTCGCTGGCCCACCAGAAAGCCAATGTACTGCTGCCGGACCACTGGTTCCTTGGGATACCGCGCGATCCATTTTAGGTAAATCGCCGCCTCCGGCAAGCCCTGTTCCTGGCTCACTTCCAGCATCCGCTCAAAACCGCGCCACGCGGCCTGTTCCGCCGCCGGCGTCCATCGTTCAGAGGGCGTCTCCGTCACCAATCCCAGCGCGGCCAACTCCTCTTTGGGGCGCAGCCGGCGATGGTAGAAATCGGCTAACTCCAAATTCGAGCCGGTCATCTGCGCGTACTTCCGCCAGTCTTCCTCGGCCGCCGCGAAGTCGAGCTGCAATTCGTCCTCGCGCGCGCGCAGCCGGTAAAGTTCCGGTTGATTCGGCTCCTTGAAAATCTGATCGGCGAGTTCCGGACGCGTTTCAGCAGGCGGACGCCGCGCACTCACAATGCCGCCGGGCATCGACACGGGACGGAAGAAAATCGCCTGCAGCGCCCCCGCGGGCGACCACTGCACCCACTGCTGCAACTCACCGCGCAAAGCCAGGCAAAACAGGCCGCCCAGAACCGCGAAGGCCAGCCACTTACTGAACCTCAATCTGCACCTCCTGGCTCCCGATGTTGTGCGCGATATCTTCCGCTGTCACCGTCAGCGGGTATCTGCCGGCCGGCAAATGAGCGGGAATCACCAGGTCGCCCGTATTTGCGCCAGCCTGTTGATCCCAGCGCAGAATCGCCGGGCTCGCCCCGTAAATCCGCGCCGACACCGTGCGCGTCATCGCCGACGCGCTCACCTTCAGCCGGATGGTCTCGCCCGCATGGAAGCGGCTCTTCTCGAGCCTCACGCGCACCACCGGCGGATGGCTCGCAATGATGAAGTTCTTCGATTCCTTATAGACATGCCCGTTGCGGTCGCGAAGAATCAAGCGCACCGGGTAGGCGCCGTCGTTCATTTCGGCGGGCGCGAGGAAACGCGTCTGCCAGATGTCTTCCCCTTTCAGAAAACGCAGCGGCTTCACCAGGCCAAAAGGAAACAGGGCCGTCACTGAAATGATGGATTCGTCCGTACGAACACGCAGCACCGGATCGCCGGGTCGAATCACGCGCGGCCGCAGCAACGCGCGCGGCACGGCCAAAAATGAAGTGTAGGGGGTGACGAACTTGTATTTGCGCGAGAGCCGGATGATCTCGTCAATCGACGCACTGTCTTCGCCTTCGCGCTCGATCTTTTCGAGCAGCGCGTCCACGCGCGCCCGCCCCCAGGTACGCGGCAACTGTGGGTGCTCCGCATCCAGCGCCGGCAATCCAACGCGCGCCGTCATTCCGCCGGCTGAAAATGTAACCGGCTGCGGGTTCAGATACTCTCCGATCCACGACGCCTCGGAACCGGCGAAGTGTACATCCTGGAGCGGGTAGACCATGGTTACACTTGCCGCCGGATCCGCGCTCAGAACCATCCCCGCCAAGGGCCGCCGCCCTATTTTCGACAGAAACGAATTCAGTTTGAAATCGATGGGCTCGGTGGAGCGCACGGTTTCGAGCAATCCATCCTGCCGCGCCAGCATCTTCAGCAGCGGCAGATTCGCGTCGTCGCCCACGCCGAAGATATAGGTATGCGGCCGTTTCGCCGCGGCCAGTCTGCTCCACTCTCCGGCATACCAGGCCGCCAGCTTCCCGTCCTGCACGATGCCCTTCGTCGCTCCGCCATCGGACAGCAGCACCAGATACCCGCCGCCGGTTTGATCGAGACCGGCCGACAGCGCACGTTGAAGATTCGTGCCTCCGCGTAGCCGGCTGGCTCGAACGAAAGCCAGCGCTTTTTCTACCGCCGCCGCATCGGCCGTCACGGGAGACGCCGCGAAGCGAGTTACCTCGGAATTGAAGAGCAGCAGGTTGAACCGATCCTGCGGCCGGAGCCCGCGCAGCAGTTTATCGAGCGCCGTGAAACTGCGCTCCAGCTTCTCCCACTGCATCGAAAGCGAAACATCGAACAGCGCAACGACCGTGCGCGGCGGCCCGCCCGCGCTTTCACCAGGTGGAACGCCCAGCAGCACCGACGGTTGAAAGAAGCCCGGCTCCCCAGCGTCCCGGTGAGTCGCCACCCTCAACCGGTTCGCTCCCGCCGGGTCGAGTCCGAATCGAATGGCGAAGTCCTCATTCATCGAGACATTCGTGCCTTCAAAGCTCGCCTGCAAAACGGCAGCCGTCTTCTGCCGCACAGTAAGCGAATAAAGCTTGCCCACTTGTTCAAAACCACGCATGGGATGGCTGCTGTGCACCTCCAACTGGATCGACAGCTTGCCCGCCGTCTGCCCATGATACGCATCCGGCCGCAGGGGAACGGCGAAAAACGATTCCAGATTTTCCACCGGCAGCGGCTCGTAGTATTCCATCTCCAGCCGCTTCGTCCCGTAACCCGGAATCGGCACGATTTTCGCCGTAAAAGTAGAACTGCGCCGTGCTTCGTCCGCACCGCGTTCTCCGGCTTGCAGCAATCCCGGATCGACGCTTTGGTTCTTCGCTTGTTCGTAGATCTCGCCCGCGCGCTTCCGCTCCAGAATCACGCCGGGAATGCGTGTCACGTCGTCCCAAACGGCGAAATCCGAAACGGACGCCCGGTCGGGCAGGGCGAAGGTGTAGAGACCTTCCATCACACCCTGCACGTGGCTCGCAAAAACCTGCCGCACGCGAACCCGCGCCATCCCGTCATCAATCAGGATGTCGATGGACATCTCCTGCAGGGACAAGACGGAGGGATCCGGCTGTTGCCTGTCGCCGGGCACCAGCACCCCGGCATCGCCGCAAAGACACGACGCCCCAAAAATCAACCCAATCGCGCAAGCAAAATACCTCATGGAACATCCCCTACAGGCATCCGGACCAATCCGTTGTCCGTGCCGATCAGCAAAACTCCGCCCGCTTCCGCGAGCGCCGTCACATTTAAGGAAGGCAGGCTGGTGGTCATCACGTTCCACCTTCGGGAGCCGCGCTCGAAGCTCAAAAGCCCCTGACCCAGGCTCCCGGCCAGCACCCGCGAGGGCGTCACCAGAATCGCATTCGGGTTCACGATGACGCCGCCGGGAAGGTCCGGGAAACTACTCCATTGCCCCGCTTTGAAACTCAATACCCCCGCGCCATAAGTACCCGCAAACCACTCATCGCCGGCCTGCGCCACGGCGGTGATCCAGTTATGCTTCAGTCGTGAATTCGCCGTCGTGTAACTTGCGCGAACTATCCCGCCTTGTAACACCGATAGCCCGCCCAAGGTACCTACCAGCAGCTCCGCCGGGTTACCCCCCAAACTATAAGCGTGGTTGTTCACTAACCCCTGGAAGGCATAGAGACTACGCATTCCGGTACGATCCACGAAGGTCAGGCCTGCCGGAGTCGCCACCACCATTTCGTCCCCGTGAAGCATCACATCGCTGACGTGATCCGCAATCAATCCATCCGCGCGGCTCAGCACCTGCCGCTGACGCCCGGACGGATCGAAGAGCACTAATCCGTTCGCCGTCGCAACCGCAGTCCGGACCCCCGGCTGGATGGCAATCCGGTTCACGCAGAAAAGGTGTTCGTCCTCAAGATGGCGGGTGTGCTCCAGGTGGACGTGCCCCGGTTCGACCAGGTCGAGCCCGCGGTCGAAGTACCCCACCCACGTGCGTCCACCCGGTTCCACAGCAAGCGCCGAAATGTCGCGATCGGTCAGCGCGCCTTCGTCCGCGCCCAGCACCCGGCGTCCGCTGCGCTCATAAACTGCGTCGGAGGTCAGCACCAGATCGCCAAACAGACGCTCCACAGCGCCGCCATCAAATCCGGGATTCCGCAAAGAAGACGAACGGACCACGTGCCCTCGTGCGTCCAGAGGAACCTCGATCACGCCCTCATCTTCGGTTCCCACCAGCAAACGGTCCCCGCTCCATTCGAGCGCTTTCGCCAGGTAACCCGCCGCTACGACGCGCTCGAAGCGCCCTCCATGAAACTCCGCAACGCCCACCGGCGTGCCCACAAAAGCCAGATCGCCCGCCGCCTCAAGCGAGAGGACCTGCGAATCCGGCAGGCCTGTCCCGGCTTCGAAATGGTCCATCTGACCGGCGTGCCACCGGTACGCCCCGTGCTGCAAAGTGCCGATCCACACATCGGCTTCCTGCCCAGCCAGAGCCGTGATGTGTTCCTGATTCAGGGTGGCATTGAAATGCGTCAGGTGCTTGCCGTCGTAAATCAGCACGCCCGCTTTCGCCGTGCCCAGCAGCACGCGTCCGCTTGCGAGCGGCAGCAGCGCCGTGAGATGTCGGCTATCGGGGTCCCGTGGCCGGATGCTAAGAAACTGCCTCCCGTCGAAGCTCAGGAGGCCCTCGCCATCGGTGGCGATGAGTAACTCATCGCCGCGCGTGCGCAGCGCCACAACGCCGGCTGGCGGGAGTTCAAAACCCGGCCGATATGCGGCGACCCGCGCGCCATCGGGGGTAAGGGCAGTCAAGCCGGACGCGCCGCCCAGGTAGACCTTTCCGCCGAACTCGGACGCGTCTTTATATCCACCCGGACCCGGCAGCAGTTCCGCCCCCGGCATCACCGCCGGACGTGCGGCCGTCTCCACAAACCGCACGCTTCGCGCGTCGGCCACTTCGTCCCTCGATTGCTTTAGCGTGGTTTCGGCTCGCTTGCGAACCACCATGAAAGTGATTGTTGCTGCGATTGCGATAAGGAGGAGAACCGCTCCCGGTTTGGGGCCCATGCACTAACCTGTTGGTTTCAGCATAGAATTACTTTTGCAATTGTCAATAGGTGTTTTGTAACATCAACAAATTTTCATAATTGGAGAGGCGTACTGACTTACTACTTAGTAAGTGAGGATGTTACCTCCGCCGCAACGCCTCGAGCTCGTCCAGCGTTCGCGGCCAGTCCGATCCAAGCAGCCGGGACAATCCGCGATCCGCCAGAACCTTCCCGCCGGTCTGGCACCGCGCGCAGTAGTTGGTCTCGTTATCGGCGTAGCGAATCCGCAGAACCTCCGCGCCGCACCGGGGACACGGCTGCCCCCCGCGTCCATGCACCGCCATTTCCGCGCGGAACGCGGTTACCTTTTCCGGGAAGCCATCCCCCGCTTCGGTTTTCAATCGCTCTATCCACAGCGCGAGCGTGCCCAGAGTGGCCGCGAACAAACGCTCCCATTCGTCCGGCTTCAGCTTTTGCGTCTGCGCCAGGGGCGAAAGCTTTGCCGCGTGCAGAATCTCATCGGAATACGCATTCCCAACGCCGCTGATCAGGCTCGGGTCGGTCAGCGCGCGCTTCAAAGTGTGGTTCTCCACCGTCAACGCCCGGCGAAAAGACTCTAAGTCGGCGGCGAACACATCGATTCCTCCGGGGTCTACGGATCGTAAGCCTTCCTCTCCGCTCAAAACATGCAGCGACGCCCGGCGCTTGGCGCCTGCCTCGGTCAGCGTCAGAGATCCCGCCGGAAAATCGAACGAGGCCAGGTTCTGCCGGCCCGTCAGCTTAGCTCCAGCCCCTTTCCAATGCAGCCGGCCGGCGATCATCAAATGCAGCACCAGCCACAGATCGCCTTCCACTCCGATCGCAATCCGTTTTCCGATGCGCCGCAGTTCGGTCACGCGCCGGCCTTCCGCGTCCGCGATCCGCGGTTCCACCGTGCGCAACAGGAACGGGTTCACCAGCCGGATACGGTCCAGCCGCTGCCCCATCAAACGCGGCTCCATGGCGGCGATATAGGCCTTTATGTCCGGTAACTCGGGCATGCTGCTCTTGACGTTCAGCTTAACCAACATGAGAACATGCAATGGAAGCCGCTACTCATGGTTGACATCCACAGCCATATTCTCTGGGGACTCGATGACGGCGCCGAATCGCGCGACGCCAGCCTGGCGATGCTTCGCCTGGCCGCCGAGACTGGCACAACCGACATCGTGGCCACGCCGCACGCCAATAATGAGTACACCTACGATCCCGACAAAATTCGGGAGAAGATCAAGAACCTGCAGGTCCATTGCGGAGCAGTACCGAAGATCCACCCAGGCTGCGATTTTCACCTGAGTTTCGGCAATATTGAGAACGCGCTCCAGAATCCGGCCCCATATACGATCAACGCGCGTTCCTACTTGATGGTGGAGCTTCCGGAACACGTCATGCCTCCCAATATGGGCCGCGCATTCGAGCATATGATCGCGGTGGGCATCATCCCCGTCATCACCCATCCGGAGCGCAATCGAGTCTTGTGGACCGAGGAGCGGCAATTCAACGCCTGGCTGGAGCACGGCTGCTATGCCCAGGTCACGGCCCAATCCCTGGAGGGTCATTTTGGCCGAAAAGCCAAGGAAATCGCATGGAAATTGGTTCAGGATGGCCGTGCGCAGTTTGTGGCGAGCGACGGCCACGACCTCGTACACCGGCCTCCCCGGCTCGACCGCGCATTTGCGTTGGTCTCGCAAAAACACGGCGACGCCACCGCCCAAAGACTCTTCACCGACAACCCGCGCCACGCCCTCGAAGGGTCCCGCATTACCGAAACGCCGCGACCGGAAAAAACCAAATTTCGCTTTCCGTTCTTCCGTTGAAAACTTCCGGATTAACATTTATTTTGAAAATAGTTTGAGAATCCTTGCAGTTTCCAGCACAAAGTGGACATACTTTGTGTGTAATACCTTTCTTGGAGTTTCCAGCGGTCGCTCCCTTTTTCAAGGAAGGTTTGGGCGCGGGCAAGGTGAAGCCGGTGTGCACCTGAACGCGTCGTCACGGGAAAGTAGCCCGTTTGCGGTATATTGCCGGGCGGGGGTTTCTGACAAGGAGAACGGAATCTCATGGCAGTTTTGAAGCGTAAGAGCAGAATGATTAGTCTAAGGCTTTCCGATGAGGAGTACGAAGCTCTTCGCAGCCTTTACCGTATGCACGGTTCGCGCAGCGTGTCGGAGTTCGCCAGAAACGCAATGCAAAAGGTGATTGGTGAGAGCGTCCCTGCCGCCAGTTCCACTTTGGAAACGCGCATCCTCGATCTCGACAGCAAGATGGCATCTCTCGATCATGAAGTCGCACGCCTGGTGCAACTGATCGAGGCGCGGCTGGACCCGGCTTCCCGTAATGCCGGTGCTCTAGCAGTGGATGCCGCCTAGCGTCATTGCTTGGTTTGCGCGCGGGGCTTTGTTGGTCGGTTTCGCTGTTCCAGCGCAACCGGCACGCCCGCCGGCTACGGCTCCAGATAATCTATCCCCCGTCAGCGTCGCGCTGTTCCCAGGCGATGTCCTGTCCGTCAAGGTGCTCGATCTGGATGAAATTGGGGAACGCACAGTAAAGATCGATGCCTCGGGATTCATCAATCTCCCGGTCGCCGGGCACATCCGCGCCGGCGGCCACACCCCGGAGTGGCTCCAGACCGAAATCGCCGCCCGACTGCAAATTTACCTGAAGCAGCCCGCGGTTACCGTCACCCTGACGGAACTTCACGCCGAGTTGATCTCCGTTACAGGGGCGGTCAATTCTCCTGGAATCAGGAAGCTAAACGGCGGCACAGGGCTGCTTGAGGCGGTCTCGGAGGCTGGCGGCTTCAAGGTGGACGCCGGTCCGTTTATTCAACTCACGCGTCTCGAGGGTGAGGGGCCCATTCCGCTGGGTTCCTCAAAACTCGACGCCACCGGCAAGTTCTACGTCGCCGAAATTGAGATCGCCAGGCTTCTCAACGGTCAAAATCCCGGAGAGAATATCCCGCTCCGCCCCCACGATATCGTGGCGGTGCCGCCCGCCGGCGTGGTCTACGTTCTCGGCGAAGTCGGACACCCCGGCGCGTACGATTTTGGCGCCCCTTCCATCTCCGTGCTCAACGCCCTGGCGCGTGCGGGAGGCAGTAATCGCAATGCGGATTTCTCGCACGTTCGGGTATTAAGGCTACTCCCGGGCAAGACCGAACGGACGGAATTCGTGATGAATTTAAACCCGATGCTCGCCGGGAAATGCCCCGAGTTTTTACTTGGGGCTCAGGATATTTTTTACATCCCCACCAACAGGGGCAAGGTGGTGACTACCCGCGCCTTGGAGGCGATTGTCGGCACGGGTTCCTCTATCGCGGTGTTCCGCGGCTCCCGCTAAATTCTGATCAGATTCTTCGATCTCGATCCCCACCCCAGTTCACAGGTGGGGCAGGCGCTCTCGCCTGCCCAGCTATGTCCGAGTACAAATCCATCATCCGGCTTCCTGAAGAATTGCCCGTCCTATTCTGGTTGGAGCACGTAGCCACTTTACGACGGAACTGGAAGCCGGTCCTCTCAACCATCGTCGCCGGCGCACTCGCCGCGTTGCTTGTTTCTTCCCTCGAACCGCGCATCTACCACGCGCACACCACCGTGGAAGTGGAAGGCATCACGGACAATCTGCTGAAGGCTCAGGATGGCAATCCCAACTCCGGTGCGGACTCCGAAGTGATGGATATCCAGACCCAGATTCGCATCATGCAGAGCGAGACTCTTCTGGCTCGCGCCAAAGCCCGCCTGGGAAGCATGGTCGACCGAGCGGCCCTCTCAATGGCCGGGCAAACTCTCGTGGTTCGCCTTGCCGGGCAAACGCGCATTATTGAAATCGATGCCGATTCCACCAATGCGCAAGTGGCCGCTGGCTTCGTAAACGCGCTGGCCGAGGAATCCATCGCGCAGNNGCGCAGCACGTTGCCGCGCGCTGGCGCGGCACCGAACAAGCCACCCAGAAGCTGAAATTCGCTCTGGAAGAGATGCGCGCCAAACTCGAACACTCCGAGGTTGCGCTGCAGGCTTACGCCCGCGATTCCGGGTTGATCGTCACCACGGATCAATCGAGCCCCACCGATGATAAGCTGCGCGAAACCCAGGCCGAGCTTTCCCGCGCGCAAGCCGACCGTGTCGCCAAGGAATCCCGTTGGGCATCGGTGGAACCATTTTCCGGCCTGGAACTTGTCCCGATTCTTCACGACCCAGTCATCAGCGGCGCGCAGGAAAAACTGGACGATCTCCGCCGCCAGATGGCCGAACTGGCTACCACCTATACGCCGGATTACCCGAAAGTCAAACGCCTGCAGGCCCAGGCTGAAACGCTGGAGACACAAATTCGAGTGGAGATCGCCGGCGCGCGCGAACGAATTCGCGTCGAGTTTGAAGAAGGCCGCCGGCGGGAGGATCTTCTGGCCGTCAACTACCAGGCGCAGGCCTCCCAGGTCTCTTCGGAGGCGGCTCGACGCGTTCATTACGACGTGCTGAAGAACGAGGTGGATTCCACCCGCACCCTCTACGACACCATGTTCTCGCGGGTGAAGCAGGCCACCATCGCCGCCGCCCTGCGCGGCAGCAACATGCGGGTGCTCGACCCGGCCATTCCGCCGGCGCGGCCTTACCGCCCCCGAATCGCCCAATCGGTTCTGCTCGGCAGCCTCGCGGGCGTTTTCTTTGGCTTCGTTTTCGTATTTGGCCGCGAACAGGCGAATCGCACCGTTCAAGGTCCGGGCGACCTCCAGTTACTCCTCGATATCCCGGAATTCGGTGCGGTGGCCTCCACCAGGTTCGCCATTCATCAGGATTCATTCAAAGCCATTCTGGCTTCGATCCTGTTTTCCGCGCCGCTCGATGAAGCCAGGGTACTGGTGGTGACGAGCGCCAACCCCAGCGAGGGAAAAACCACCATTTCCATGAACCTCGCAAGAGCGCTGGCCGCGGTCGGTCGGCGCGTCCTGCTGATCGATGGCGATCTTCACAGCCCGCGCCTTCACCAGATGCTGGGGCTTCCCAGGAACTCCGGCCTGGCCGATCTGCTGGCATCTCCCGCGTCGCTTGATCCGGATCGGATCAACGCCGCCCTGCAACCCTCCGCCGCCAGGGGTTTGCTGCTGCTCTCCGCTGGAAATGCCGGTCCGGAAGCTTCAAACTTACTCTATTCGCCGCGATTAAAAGAATTATTCCAATTTTCCCGAAAGAATTTCGATATTGTTCTGGTCGATTCGCCACCGATGCTTCAGATCCCTGATGCGCGAGTCATGGGGCAGGCGGCGGATGCGGTCTTGATCGTGGTCCGTGCCGGCAAAACAACTCGTGAGGCCGCTCTGGCGGTCCGTCAGAGGCTGGCGGAAGATGGAACAAAGATAACGGGAAGCGTCCTGAATGACTGGAATCCGAGAAAAAATCCGCCGCGAGCTTCTGCAGCGCATCCGAGACCGACTTGAAAGGTCGATCCTATGCGAATTCTATTCCTCAGTCCCAGCGCCCAAATGGGTGGCGCTGAGCGCAGTTTGCTCGATTGCATGGCTAGTCTCAGGGCGGCCGAGCCCTGGTGGCAGCTCGATCTGATCGCCGGCGAAGAAGGTCCCCTGCTCCCCGAAGCGCGCGAAATCAGGGTGCGGGCGCATTGCCTTCCATTCCCGAAGCGTTTTGCGCGGCTGGGCGTCTTTGGAACCGGTTCCGCCGCCATCGCCCGCCAGAGCGTGACGGCGCTCCCCGGCGTTGCGCGCTACCGGCAGAGTTTGCATCAGACCATTCAAGGTCTCGCGCCCGATCTCATTCACACCAACGGACTCAAGATGCACCTGCTCGGGGCCTGGGATAGCAGCGCCCCCGTCGTGTGGCATGTCCACGACTATCTCAGCACCCGCCGTACCGTCGCCCAAGCCATGCGCCTGAGCGCGAAAGGCGCGCGCGCGGTTCTGGCCAATTCCCGAAGTGTCGCGAACGACGCTCTCCGCCTGTTTGGAGAAGACCTTCCTGTGGAAACCATGCTGAATGGCGTGGACCTGAAGCGGTTCCAGCCGCGCGGCCCCCGTCTCGACCTCGACGAACTCTCCGGAATGCCTCCCGCCCCTTCCGGTACTGTCCGCATTGGCCTGGTTGGCACTTTCGCCAAGTGGAAAGGTCACGAGGTTTTCCTGCGGGCCATGGCGCGGCCGGAGTTTCGCGGTCTGCCCGTGCGCGCTTACATCGTGGGCGGACCCATCTATCAGACTTCCAACAGCCAGTTCTCCCTGGAGGAGTTGCGCGCACTGGCGCGTGACCTCGGAATCGGCAAACGCGTGGGATTCACTGGGTTCGTTCCAAACATTCCAGACGCCATGCGCGCGCTCGATATTGTGGTGCATGCGTCCACGGCTCCCGAGCCGTTTGGATTGGTCATCGCGGAAGCCATGGCCTGCGGCCGCGCCGTCATCTCGGCCCACGCGGGCGGAGCGGCAGAACTGGTTTGTAATGAGCGGGATGGCGTCAGCATCGCGCCGGGCGATCATCTGGCGCTCGCCGCCGCGGCTCGCGACCTCTTGCGCGATCCGGTGAAACGGATGTGCCTTGCAAGCGCCGCTCGAACCACTGCGGAAGCGCGCTTCGATCGCACTCGCCTCGGCCCGGCGCTCTCCGCCTTTTACGGCAACACCCTGAACCGCGGCAACCTCGAACCATGCGCATCCTCCACATCCACAGCGGAAATCGGTACGGCGGCATAGAGTCCGTCCTGCGTGCGATGGCGGGCCGCGACCACTCGGTTCAATCGGCCTTCGCGCTCAGCTTCGAAGGGCGCCTGTCGAAAGAGATTCGAGACGCCGGCGGTGAGGTCTACATCCTGGGCGAAGCCCGCGCCAGCCGGCCCTTCGGTGTCCTCCATGCCCGCTCCAAACTTTCCGCCTTGCTTCGCCAGCGCCATTTCGACGTCGCCATGGCCCACTCGGCCTGGGCTCTTTCCCTGCTGGCCCATGGTGTCAACGCTCCTCTCGTCTTCTATCAACACGACCTCTTCAAGGGCGAACATTGGACCGAAAAGCTCGCCCGCCGCGTACATCCGGATCTGATTCTGGCCAACAGCTCGTTCACCGCCCAGACCACTTCGAGCGTATTTCCAGGCCGCTGCCCCCAAGTGCTCTACCCGCCGGCGGCGCTGCCCACGCACGCGCTCACGGCCGAGGAAATTCATGCCGTGCGATCCCGTCATTCCGTTCCCCACCATCGCGTGGTTATTCTGATCGCTGCCCGGTTTGAAAAGTGGAAGGGCCACGGCCTGCTTCTGGAAGCGCTGGCTTTGTTACGCCAAAACCCGCTCTGGTGTCTTTGGATCGCGGGCGAGCCGCAGAACGCCTCCGAACGTCAGTTCCACGATTGCCTGCAAGTCACCGCTGCCGGGCTGGGCCTTCGGGAGCGTGTGCAGTTCCTGGGGCACATCTCCGACGTTCCGGTTCTGATGCAGGCCGCGGATATCTATTGCCAGCCCAACACCGGACCAGAGCCGTTCGGACTCGCCTTCGTGGAAGCGCTGGCTTCCGGATTACCCGTTGTCGCCAGTCCTCTCGGCGGCGTGCGTGAGATCCTCGAGCCGGTCTGGGGGCTGCTGGCATTACCCAAACCGCGTGATGTCGCTGCCATGATCGAGCGTCTGCTCGAAGATCGTCAGTTGCGCCGGCGGCTCGGAGATTTGGGCAAAGCGCGCGCCGCCGAATTGTGCGATCCGCATACGCAGATCGCCGCGCTCGGGCGGACCGTCGAATCGCTGCTCAATCGGAAAGCCGCATGAAGATTGCCATGCTGAGCTTCCGCTTGCCGCAATCCGGCCTTCAGCAGCCGGGGCTGAAGCGCGGCGGTGTGGAGCGCGTCGCGCACGACCTGGCGCAGGGCCTGGCTCTCCGCGGTCACCAGGTGATCGTGTGGAGCGCGGATGCCGCGCCCCCGGGAAGCGCCTATGAGGTAAAGCCCGTGCCGGGCGCAGCGCTCATTCATAACTGGCTCGCATTTCGACTCGTGAGCGGCTATTTCGGCAACCTCCTGGCTTTGTTCCCCACATATGGAAACGCCGACGTCCTCGTGGCGCATGGAGACAGCCTGCTGTTGCCTCTTCTCGGAATTCCGGTCGTCCGAATCATGCACGGCAGCGCGCTCGATGAAGCCCGCACTTCTCGATCCCTCGCGCGCATGGCCCTCCAGTTCGGTGTCTACATCCAGGAGTGGCTCACCGCTCGCACCCAGCACACCGTCGGGATCAGCCGGAATACTCAGAGACGCTACCCGGCCATCGATCATGTGATTCCCAATGGCGTGAACACCACGCTCTTCTTTCCCGGCGAGAAAGCCGCCTTCCCGGCTATCTTATTTGTCGGCTCGCTCGGGGGACGCAAGCGCGGGCGGCTCCTCTTGCAGGCCTTTGCGGATGTAATCCGCCCCTCGATTCCGGAAGCGCAACTGTGGATGGTATGCGAAACCGGTCCCGCCCGAGACGGTGTCACGTACTTCTCCGGACTCCCCATCGAGGCGCTCGCCGCCCTTTACCGCCAGGCTTGGGTCTTCGCCAGTCCCAGTTGTTATGAAGGGTTTGGTCTGCCCTATTTGGAGGCTATGGCCAGCGGCGTCTCTGTCGTCGCAACCGCGAACGCCGGCAGCCGCGAGGTGCTGGATGGCGGACGCTATGGACGTCTGGTGGAACGGGACGCCGGCTTCCCGCTCGCGCTGCTCGAAATGCTTCGTGCCCGTGACCTGCGCGAGCGCTATGCCGCCTGTGGCATCGAACGCGCCCACCAGCTTTCCATCGAGCGCTCGGTGGATCAATACGAACGCTACCTCGAATCCATTTCGCATTCTCCGTTTCCCGCCGGGGCGCGCGCGTGGCGCTGAAGTTTTTCCGCGCCAATCGCATCGAAATCTTCGTCGCCATCCTCTTCCTGCTGAATGGCATTCTGCTCTTCCCCGGAACGCAGCCGGTTCGTTTCCTCGTTCGCGCCGCGCCGTACCTCGTCAGCCTCGGCGCGTTCTTGTTGGTGCAACGCCCTTTCGCCGCTCCGGCCGCCCCCGGCGCTTTCATGATGGTCCTGGTGCTGACCCTGCTGGGGGTCAACATGCTGCACTCGACGACGCAGCCGGTCGCCGGTTTGGCGCAGATTCTTCTCCAACTGGCCATCCTCGGCCCGGTTTTCTGGGCTGCGCGATTCATCAAGAACCCCCGGCAACTCATCCGCATCCTGTTTGTGGTGTTGGCCTGCAACGCGCTCGGTTCCGTCGTCGGGATTCTGCAGATTTACTACCCGGAGCATTTCCTGCCGGCGCAGTTCAGTGCCGACGCCTCCTCGAGCTGGCTGGAATCGCTCACCTTCATCAGCCCGGATGGCCGCACGCTCGTCCGTCCGCCCGGCCTAAGCGATCTGCCGGGCGGAGCGGCCATGGCGGGGTCTGTTTCCGCGATCATGGGTCTCGCATTCAGCGCTCGCCAGGCAACTCGAATCTGGGTTCGTTTCGCCTCTCTGGGCGCAGCGCTGGCCGGAATTTCCGTCCTCTATCTCACCCAGGTCCGCTCGTTGACGTGGATGACGCTCGCCGCCATGGCGGTGATGGCGCTCTTCAGCCTGCGCCGCCAATCCACATTCAACCGTGCCTGGCTCGTCTGCGCAACCGCCTCCGTGGTGCTCGGCGCATTCGCCTGGGCCGTCACGGTTGGTGGACAAAGGGTTCACGATCGTTTCCTGGTTACTTCCGGAAGTGGAATGCTGGGTTCTTATGATGCCAGCCGCGGTTGGTTCTGGCGTTACACCTTTGGTGACGCGCTGGAGCAATTCCCTCTCGGCGCGGGCGTCGGCCGTTGGGGCGCAATGAACGGCTACTTCGCCGGCCAGCGTCCCGATTCACCGCCTCTCTGGGCGGAAATTCAGCTAACCGGATGGCTCTATGACGGCGGCGTGCCGATGTGGATGGCCTACGCTTCGGGTCTCGCGATCTCCATGCTGTTCGTCTTCCGAATTGCCCTGTCGAGGATGCCCTTCGCCGGCGCGGTCATCTTCTGCATTAACGGCATCGTGATCGGCGCCAGTTTCACCGGACCTGCCTTTAACACCACCATGGGCCTCGAATATTGGCTACTGGTAGCTCTGCTCTACGGAGGGGCCCGGTCCGTCGATGCCCCGCGCTAAGCCCTTCACCCAGAGCATCGCGCTCGCATTTCTCACGCAGGGCATCGTCATGTCGGCCGGACTCTGGCTAACTCCCTTCTTACTCCATCGGCTCGGCCAATACCAGTTCGGCCTCTGGATCGTTGGTCAACAGGTCATCACTTACCTCACCCTACTCGATTTTGGCGTCGTCGCCTTATTGCCTCGCGAGACCGCCTACGCCGCCGCCGTTCCACAGGATGTCCGCAAGCTCCTGGCGCGTACCATCCGCGTCGTTCTCCTGCAAACGCCAGTGGTCGCGGGAATTGGACTTCTCGCCTGCGCCCTCATCCCGCATCGCTTCTACCATCTTCGCTTGCCGGCCGCCGCCGCCGCGTCTGTATTCGCTCTTCTGTTCCCGGCGCGAATCTTCCGCGCACTACTCGAAGGTCTGCAGGACCTGGCTTTCACCGGATGGTCCGCCCTTTCCGGCTGGCTCGCCGGATTCATCGTCACCGTCGCCCTCCTACTCAATGGATTCGGCCTGCTCGCACTGGCCGGAGGATGGTTCGCCACCCAAAGCCTGGATGCCGCCATTTGTTTCCTCCGCGTCAAGACCCGCTTCCCGCGGATGCTGCCTTCGCGAGCCGAATTGCTGGAGCCCGCTTCTCTTCGCAACCAACTGGGCGACCAACTGGGACGCGGCCTGTGGATCAGCGTCAGCCAGGTCGCGCAGGTGCTCATCTATGGCACCGACGCCGCCATCGTGGGACGCCTTTTTGGAGCCGCGGCCGTTGTCCCTTATAACTGCACCGGGAAGTTAATCAGCGTATTGGCCAATCAACCCCAGCACATTATGCGCGCGGCCGAACCCGGCTTAAGCGAAATGCGCGTGCGCGAAAGCCGCCAGAAACTCACCGCCGTAACCAGCGCGCTCACCCTCGCCATGCTCCTGGTCAGCGGTCTGGTGGCTGTGGTCACCGTGGCGGCGAATCCGGGTTTCGTCGCGTGGTGGGTCGGGCCCGGGCTCTATGGCGGAGCGATGCTGACCGCCATGTTCGCCCTTTCCATGCTGTTGCGGCACTTGAATATCACCGCGATCTACACTCTGTTCGCATTCGGCCGCGAGCGCTTCCTCGCCAAGACCAGCCTTCTCGACGGCGTCCTCAGCACCGTCTTATCAATCACCCTCGCGTTCTGGATGCACTCGGTCGCGGGTGTCGTATTGGGCAGCATCCTGAGTACAGGCTGTGTGTTGTTCTTCTGCAACGGGCGCGTGCTGGCGCGGGAACTGGCGTTGCCTTTCGGCATGCTGGTGAAGCCTTTCACAGGATGGTGCTGGCGCATGGTGCTGGCCATGGGTTGCGCCCGCTTGCTCAGTGCTGTGCTCCCTCACTCCGCGTTCTGGGTGGTGGCGCTTACAGCCATTCTGGCCGCTTCCGCGTATGCGGCTCTCATGTATCCGGTAGCCATGCGCTCCGCACTCAAGCCCTATCTGGAACCGTACTTGCAAAAGTTGACCCGTTCACTACTGAATCGCCAGAGTAACCACGTTCGACTGCGCCCCACCAATTGACACCACGACCGCCGCCGCGCTGCCCGGCGTGACGCCGGCCGGAACCTGGACGTTGACTTGATAAAGCCCCACCGTCCCCGGTTGCTGTCCCAATCAGAGAATACTCGCCGAAGATGTCGTTGATCGCCTCGTTCACATTGATTGTCTCGCCAAAATCCTGACCCACCACCGTCTGGTTGTCCGCGTTCGTGATTTGTAAACCGGCCCCATATCCGCTGTGAACGCAGGGTCCAAGGTTCGAGCTGATATCCGTCGTGGAACCGTAAGCGGTAATTACGCCCTTGCTGAACGTCGCGTCGGTATACACGCTCAGCCCCGATCGTCATGGAAAGAAGCGGGGACACGCTGAAGGCCAAACATACCGCTCCCGCCAACAGGAGGCTAACTGGGCGTATACTCAAGCTCATTTCCCACCCTGCGACGACGACGGCAGTTCGCCGTAGATCACGATATGCTGCTTGACGTGGCCCAGAACCCACTGGCTGACGGCCAGCAGTCCCCCAGCGGACAGCGTCCCGGCAAGTTCAGCCCGCGTGGCCGCGACGAGGTTATCCTCGGAGGCGCGGAGCGATGCCCAAATTGTGCCTGACTGGCCGCCGGCGTTCACTGCCGCCGCGAGCTGTTCACGCTGCGAAGTGATTGCATCGAACTGAACCTTGAAATCCGCCAATGCAGCGACAACAGCTAGCCGGTCTTGCGCGCTCAAGCCGAGCGGGTTCAGCTTTGCGCTCTGCCTGGCAGTCTCCGAGGAAGAGGGGGTGGGAGACTCAGCAACAGCGATGAACCAGTTATCGAAGGCAAGCGCATCCGGAATCAGCTCCGGGTTTTGGGAGCCGTCCACCGCGATCTGCATCTGCTGCTCGCCATGGTGTGCGGCATGTGGGGATGGAGCGCTTTGCGAAAAACCGCAACGCGCGGCTACCATCGCACCCACGATTATCGTGGACATTTACGTGAACAGTTGCAGGCTCGACGCCGACGACACACCAGTTTGGGGGACAGCAGCAAGGCGCCAACTTTTTACGTGGTCCGCTCGAGTTGTCGGGCTTTGTGATACGGTCTGGCTATCAATGAGCCCAGACGGCCCGGCCCATTCGTCGGATCTGTTGTTTATCCTTTTCATCGGCGGCCATGTCTTCCGTCGGGCGAAGACGCTGAAATTCTCCTGAGCATTCCCGCTCCGCCAGCCACCAAGTTACTGGCGAGACATGCAAACCGACGAGAGCCGAGGCCGGAATTCCCTGACCGGCAGCCCCGCGCGAGTCGGTGCGCTTTTCGTCGCCGCCTACCTCGTGCTTTGGGCCGGACACATGGACAACGGCGACAGTTCCTACCGGATTGCCTGGGCCCGGTCGATGCTCCTCCGCCACACCGCCCGCATTGACGATGCCGGCTTGGGCGTGATGTACGCCAAATACTCGATCGGACATTCCCTCCTTGCCATGCCCTTTCTGGCCGTCTCGGAACTCGTGAAACGCACGCTCCACTTCCACGCGGAGGGCCCCCTCTATATGCTGCTCTTCGTGCTGAACGCCGCCGTATTCCTCGCCTTGGTCGCCCGCTATCTGCGGCTGCGCTTCGGCGCGGTGGCAACAGGGCGCACGCTGCTGGTGCTGGGCTTCTGCACCGTATGGCTGCCTTGCTCCCGCATGGACTCCGTCGAGCAGTTGGTGCTCACCTTCCTCTTCGCCGGCTTTCTCGCCGCCAAACTCGGCCGCCCCATCACCGGAATGCTGCTCGCCGGTTGCTCCATCATCATCCGGCCGGATTCCGCCATTCCCGTGGCGCTGCTCGGTCTTTGGGTTTGCTGGCCGTCGCGCGATTGGCGGCTGCTTCTGAAGATGGCCCTGGCTTGTCTGCCCGCACTCTTGGTGAATGCCGCCGCGAACTGGGTACGCTGGGGAACCTGGGCCGAAGCGGGCTACGCCGGTGAACCGTTTAGCGAGCCGTTTCTCGCGGGGATTTACGGCCTGCTGTTTTCGGCCGGTAAGAGCATCTTCCTCTATTCGCCTCCTCTGGTCCTCGGTGTCATCGCCCTGGTTCGCCACGCGCGCGGCGGCGCGGGGTCACGCGACTACTGGTTCTTCGCATCCGTTCTCTGTTCGGAGATCCTGTTCTACTCCTGCTGGTGGGACTGGTCGGGTGAAGACTGTTGGGCAGTCCGCTTCCTCAACCCCGGCGTGATGCTGATGTCCATTCCTTGCGTCGAACTCCTCAAAGGCCTCCGATTCCCGCGATGGCCGGCCGCCATCGCCATCGCCGGACTCGCCGTGCAGATGCTCGCCGTACTGGTGGACCCTCTGGCCTCCGATTATGCTTTCCGCAATTTCAACCTGCCGCGCGTCGCCCTCTTTACCGGAAAGCCCACCGAGGACATCAACCGGATCGATATCTCCGACCTGCGCTTCAACCCGCACTATTCGCCACTGGCGACGAACTGGCTGATGCTGCGCGTTCTCGCGGGGCACCCCCCCGCGCTCGAAACCGATCGCAAAGAAATCGCGCGCACCGGTACTCCGCTCTATAACGCGCTAATCGCCGGTGGGTGGAACCCGCGCACCGTGGTCTGCGACCTGTTCTGGGTGCGCCTCATTGTCAACGGAAATTTAAGGAGCGACAAATGATTCATATCGTGACAGGCGAGTATCCGCCCATGGCCGGCGGAGTGGGCGGCTATACCGCGCAACTAGCCAGCGCCTTGGTCGAGCAGGGTCAACCCGTGCATGTCTGGACCGGAGGAGATGACGGGGCCGAGGACGAAGACGGCGTTACCGTGCACCGCGTCGCTGGGCGCTTCCGTCCGCGCGATCTCGCCGGCCTCGAGCGCGAAATGAACTCGATCCCAGGCGCCCGCCGCATTCTCGTGCAGTGGACGCCCCATAGCTTTGCGGCGCGCGGTCTGAACCTCGCCTTTCCCATCTGGCTATGGAAGCGCGCCGCTGCTGGTAAGGACCGCGTCGAAGTGATCGTTCATGAAGCCTTCATCGCTTTTGGGGAAGGGAACTGGCGCAGGCGCGCCGCCGCTGTTGTCCAGCGCGCCATGGCCGCCGCGCTCCTCAGAGCTTCGAGTAAGGTGTGGGTCACCATCCCAAAATGGGAAGAGCGGCTGCGCCCGTGGACCTTCGGCAAGAATATACCGTTTGAGTGGCTGCCCGTTCCCAGCAACATCCCGGCCGTCGCCAACGTCGGCGAAATCGTGCAGATACGCAGGGAATTGACCGGATTCCACCACCCGCTCATCGGCCACTTCGGAACTTTCCGGACCGACGTCGAAAGCTTGCTGTTTCCCGCGCTGCTGGAACTGGAGGTAAGCCGCGCCGTATTTCTGCTCATCGGTCGCGGCAGCCAGGAAGCCCGGCGGTGGATACTGACGCGTCGGCCCGAAATGACCGACCGCATCTTCGCCACGGGCGAGTTGGATTCGGGCGCCGTTGCTGCAAACCTTTCGGCCTGCGACGTTCTGCTGCAACCCTATCCCGATGGAATCTCTACGCGGCGCGGAAGCGCCATGGCGGCGCTCAGCCTGGGTGTCCCGGTGGTCACCAATCTCGGTGCGCTCAGTGAAACATTCTGGAGTAACACCGGCGCGATTGCGCTCGCCGGAAGTTCTTCCGCCTGCGATCTGGCGGCGGAAACTCTGGATCTCCTCGAAGATCACGCGCGCCGCATTCAAATGAGCGGCGAGGGTCGCGACCTGTATCAGGATCGATTCCACATCCGGCACACGGTCGCGGCGTTGCTGCGTACCGAGGTTCCCAGGGGAGGCATCCGATCCCTCACGGTCGGAGCCCGTTGAGATTCCACCGCGTTCATGAGAATCTCCGTCGTCAGCTTCTCCCGTCGAAAAATCGGCGGCGCCGAGCAAAACCTCGATGTTGTGCTGCCTGAGTTTGAGCGCCGCGGCCACCACCTGCAATTCGTCTATTTTCACGATGAGCGTGAGGGGAAAGCTGGCCGGGCGCCGGTCCGCACCAGCACCGCCGTGGAACTCGTCGACGTCGAACAAACCGGCCCCGCGCGGGCCCTCGATAGAGTCCGCGCTTTTCATCCCGATGTGATCAATGTCCACGGCGATATCGCGGCGGATTTTCAAGCCGCCTTGATCGCCATTGCGCCTTCCGCGTACTCCGTCCACAACTACTACGGCACCTGCATCAGCGGTTTGAAGACCCACAGTTTCCCCGTGATTCAGCCTTGTGATCGCGTCTTCGGCCCACTCTGCCTGCTTGAATATTTCCCGCGGCGCTGCGGCGGCCTCAGCCCCATCACGATGGTCCGCCGCTATCTGACGGAACGCGACCGCCTCGCCGTCATGGCAAAGTATCAGGCCGTGATCACCCATTCTGCGCGAATGGAACTGGAATACCGCAGGCACGGCCTCCATCCGGCGAGGGTTTTCGGCCTTCCTTACGAAGTTCGTGTCACCCCCGCTCCCAAACACAACAAGTCGGCGTACCCCGTAACCGAGCGTCCGCAATTGCTCTTCGCCGGCCGCATGGATCGGCTGAAAGGCGGCCTCACCCTTCTCGATGCGCTGCCACTGGTTCATCTGGCTCTGGCGCGTCCTCTCGATATGGTCTTCGCGGGCGACGGCCCGGAACGGCAGCGCTGGCAGCGAAAAGCTAGCGCGCTCGGGTCGCGCCATCCGGAAATTCGTTGCCGGTTCACCGGGTGGTTGTCTCAGGCCGAACTCACCGGTCTGTTCGAGTCTTCGCACGCGCTGGTAGTTCCCAGCCAATGCCCCGAGGCCTTCGGCAAAATTGGTCCCGAAGCCGCCGGATGCGGGTTGCCGGCCGCGGCTTTCGCCGTGGGTGGCATTGAGGAATGGTTGATCCCCGGCGTGAGTGGCGCTCTCGCGCCCGGCAATCCGCCCACCGCGTCCGGCCTGGCGCAGGCCATCTGCGAGGTGATTGCCGATCCGGATCACCTCGCGAGTCTCTCCCTTGCCGCAATCGCCAGCGTCGGCCGCTTCGATCTGAACACCCACGTCGACCGTCTGCTCGCCCTGTTTGAACAGATTCGAAAATGAACCCGCCGCGCGTTGCCGTCCTCTGCGATTACCCGGAAGAGAACTGGCCCAGCATGGAACTGGTTGCCGATATGTTGCTGGAGCGGATTCCCTCCGCTACCCGCATCCAGCCGCCTTTCGTCCACTACAGTGCATTGCGCAATGCCGATCGCCTGCTGAATCGGATGGTCGCGTATCCCCTGAAGGCCCGTCGCTGGACCCATTTCGATGTCTTCCACGTCATTGATCACAGCTACGCGCAACTGGTTCACGTCCTGCCGGCCGGCAAAACCATCGTCACCTGTCACGATGCCGGTACGTTCCGGTGCCTCTTCGATCCGGAGGGTGAACCCCGGCCCGTTTGGTTTCGCGCCATGACCCGTCATATCCTTCGCGGCTTACAGAAAGCCGCCCGCATCGTGTGTGTCTCGGAATCCACGCGCGCGCAATTGCTGCGGCATGATTTAGTGGATGCGGCCCGCCTGCAAGTCATTCACAACGGCGTTCATCCGGCCTACCATGCGGAACCGGATGAGCGTTGGGATCGGGAAGCCGCGCGATTGCTCGGTCCGCCGGGCGAACGCGTCGAGCTGCTGAACGTAGGCAGCACCGTTCCGCGCAAACGCATCGGGTTTCTCCTACGGATATTCGCGGAGTGCCGCACGAAGCACAAGCCACTCCATCTGGTCCGCGTGGGCGCGGCGTTCACGGCGGAGCAGGAGCGTCTCGCATCCCGCCTCCGCATCTCTCAACACATCACTCACCTCGAAGACCTTCCCCCGCAACTGCTCGCGGCGGTATATCGTCGCGCCGCCATTCTTCTGTTTCCTTCCGAGGCGGAAGGCTTTGGTCTGCCCCTTGCCGAAGCGATGTCCTGCGGTACGGCCGTGGCTGCGTCAGATATCCCCGCATTCCGCGAGATAGGGGGAGAAGCACTTACAACCTATCCGGTTGGTGATATTACCCTGTGGTCCGAAGGAGTGCTGCGTTTACTTGAGGAACGGGCTGCAAACGCCGAGTTTTGGTACCACAGGACTGTACTCTGCCGTCGTCAGGCAACTCTTTTTTCGTGGGATCAAAATGCGAGAGAACTCGCCCGCCTTTATCTAACTCTCTAAGCTCAGAGCCAAATCCAAGGCTCAATCGGACTGGGGGAGAGCGATCATGGGAAAAATTATAGTTACAGGTGGCGCCGGCTTCATTGGATCAAATGCTGTAAGTAGGTATCTGAGACAAGGTCACCGTGTTATTGTTATCGATAACTTATCCCGGAAAGGTACACGGCTCAACTTACGTTGGCTTTGTCCCCAGGGAAAATTGGAATTCATCGAATCCGATGTTCGCGACGCCGAAGAAATGGATAGAATTTTTGAACATCATGCCGATGCCGAATTGGTGCTGCATCTGGCCGGTCAGGTAGCCGTGACCTGCTCGGTCGCCGATGCTCGCGAGGATTTTGAGATCAACGCGCTCGGCAGCTTCAATGTCCTCGAAAGCGTCCGGAAAGCCGGCATCGATTGTCCTGTCCTCTATTCCTCCACCAACAAAGTATACGGCGGGTTGGAAGACGTAAACGTGATTGAGGAAGAGGAACGCTACAGGCTCGATGGCCGTCCCATGGGAGTATCGGAGCAACAGCCACTCGATTTCCATTCCCCTTATGGTTGTTCCAAGGGCGCGGCCGATCAATACTTCCGCGACTACCATCGCATCTACGGGCTCAGGACCGTCGTGCTCCGGCAATCCTGCATTTATGGCTACCGGCAGTTCGGGGTGGAGGATCAGGGCTGGGTTGCCTGGTTCATTATTGCCGCCGAGATCGGCCGGCCAATCACCATCTACGGCGATGGCAAGCAGGTGCGCGACGTCTTGTTTGTGGACGACCTGATTGACGCGTACGATGCCGCCGCCGCTCACATCGACATCACAGAAGGGCGCGTCTATAACATCGGTGGTGGTCCCGCGAACGGTATGTCTCTGCGGGAACTCCTCGCGTACCTCACCCCGGACCACAAAAGCCTCGACTGCTCTTACTCGGACTGGCGCCAGGGCGATCAGCGCGCGTTCGTATCCGATATTCGGCGCGCCCACTCTGAATTTGGCTGGTCCCCACGCGTCTCTACAGCCGAGGGTATCGGACGTTTGCAGGGCTGGGTCGCGCAGAACAGGGAGCTGTTTCAATGACCAACGAACTCATTGCTCTCACGAACGCGCTCAACAGCGGACCTCGCATCGTGCACGTGGGCAAGTTCTACCCCCCGCACATGGGCGGTATCGAAATCCACGTGCAGCAACTCTGCCGCGCGATTGCCGGTTCGGCTCGCGTGACGGCACTGGTGGCGAACGATGGGCCGGCCACCTCGCTCGCGACCGATGGCGGCGTCTCCGTGCAGCGCTTGGGCACCCGGTTTCATATCTCATCCGCACCGGTTTGTCCCGGTCTGGTGTCTGCGATCCGCGAAGCAAACCCCGACGTTCTGCACCTGCATCTTCCCAATCCGGCGGCTACTCTGGCCGTGCTTGCCGCCGGCTACCGCGGCCGGTTAATTGCCACCTACCACAGCGACGTCGTGCGCCAAAAACTGATGGGAGCGCTCTTCGAGCCCTTTCTGCGGCGCTTGCTGGGCCGCTGCGAACGCGTGATCTGCACCTCTCAGCGTTACCTCGATTCCTCGCCCGTGCTGCCCCATTTCCGCGCCAGGTGCGTGGTCATTCCCTACGGAATTCCTTTGGCGGACGCTCCCTCAATTGACCTCGCGGCCATTGCCGCCATTCGTGAGAAGTTCGGTTCCCGTATTTTGCTGGCCGTCGGCCGTCTGGTCTATTACAAAGGGTTCGAGTATCTCATCGAGGCGATGCGCAACATCGACGCCAGGCTCCTGATTGTCGGCGACGGACCATTACGCGGTGCGTTGGAGCGGCGGATCGTCGAGTGCGGTGTCAGTGACCGCGTCGAGATGCTGGGGGAGGTACAGAACGACGAACTGGCGCCATATTATCTGGCGTCGGACGTCTTCGTATTGCCGTCGATTGCGCGAAGCGAGGCCTTCGGAATCGTGCAACTGGAAGCCATGTCCTTCGGCCTGCCGGTGGTCAACACGAATCTCGATTCCGGCGTGCCATTCGTTTCGCGTCACGGCGAAACCGGGTTGACCGTTGCACCCCGCGATCCGCAAGCGCTGGCGAACGCCTTGAACCTGTTATTAGCCCGCGGCGAGTTGCGTGTGCGCTTTGGCGCAGCGGCCCTTCGACGGGTGAAAGCGGAATTCACCGCGGAGTTGATGGCCGAACGCACGATGGCTCTCTACCAGGAGGCCAAGCTCGTCTCGCCCGTCCTGGCGAGAGCCAGAAGCTCCGCGAAGTAGCACGCTAGCTGGTCGCCGCGAGAACCCGCTGCAAACAGCGTTGTATCACCATCCGGGGCTCGAACGAACCCGTTCGCTACACCGGGAATGTCGTATCCAGGTGGCGAACTTCTCACCCGTGCGCGACATCACGATCATGACAGATCACGATTCACTTTAAGGCCAATGTATGTATATATGGAGGAGAGCTCTATAATTGCATAGATGCTACCTCGAAGACTGAGCGTCCGACTGAATCATCTGCTTCGGCACTCCCCAGCCGTGGTCCTGTTGGGTCCGCGCCAGGTTGGAAAGACAACGCTGGCATTGGAGGTCGGCGCACAGCGACCCTCCATTTACCTGGACCTTGAAGACGAGGACGAGCGCGCCAAGCTCTCCAATCCGACGCGCTATCTCGCGGATCACGAGGGCGAGTTGGTGATTCTCGACGAGGTTCACCGGGTGCCCGAACTGTTTCAGCGACTAAGGGGCGTCATTGATCGGGGGCGGCGAGATGGGAAGGCGAATGGGCGCTTTTTGCTGCTTGGATCGGCTGCAATGGATTTGCTCAGGCAGAGCGGGGAGACGCTGGCGGGACGGATTTCCTACTTGGAACTTGGGCCGTTCGATGCGTTGGAGGTAGATCCGGCTGAGATCGAGACACTGTGGGTCCGGGGCGGCTTTCCACGCAGTTTTCTGGCTGAAAACGACGATCTCAGTATGGAATGGCGGCGGGATTTTATCCGCACTTACCTGGAGCGCGACGTACCGCGGTTCGGTCCCCGGATCCCAGGCGAGACGCTGCGGCGCTTTTGGAAGATGCTGGCGCACAATCAGGCTCAAGTGATGAACGCGGCCCACCTGGCGCGCGGGTTGGGAGTCGACGGCAAGACTGTCGCGGGCTATCTGGATCTTCTGGTAGATCTGTTGCTAGTTCGGCGATTGGCCCCCTGGCATCGCAATGCGGGGAAAAGGCTTGTGAAGTCTCCCAAGGTGTATGTTCGCGATAGCGGCATCGCGCATGCGCTGCTGGGCATTCGCGACAAAGAAGCGCTGCTGGGTCACCCCGTGGTTGGACAAACCTGGGAAAGCTTCATCATCGAAAGCCTGGTCGCCGCAGCGCCGGACGGCGCCGAGGCTCATTTCTATCGGACTTCCAACGGGACCGGGATCGATCTTGTACTCACTTTGCCGAGTGGCAAACTTTGGGCTGTTGAGATCAAACGCAGTTCCGCGCCCAAGATCGCGCGCGGGTTTCACTTGGCGTGCGCGGATCTTGATCCTGAGCGCCGATTCATCGTCTATCCAGGGACCGAGAGGTTTCCGCTCGACGACATCACCGATGCGATTGGAGTGGTGGAGTTGGCGAAAGCGCTTGAATCGGCTCGATAACAGATTATGTTTTTGAAAGCGCAACCGAAAAGCGGCCCCCGGGTGAGCATCCGGAAACACTACCCTCACCCCAGTTCCACAACCATCTTGCCGATATTATCCCCGTGAAACAGGCCCAGAAACGCGCCCACCGCATGCTCAATGCCTTTCACCACGGTCTCCTTGTTGATCAACTGGCCAGCCTTGAAATAGCCGCCCACTTCCTTTTCGAACTCCGCTCGCTGACCTAGCCAGTCGCTCACAATCAATCCTTTCATCGTCAGCCGCTTGGTAATCATGTTATGTAGATTCGTGGGCCCCGGCGCTGGCTTGAGGTCGTTGTAGCCGGAGATGCTGCCGCACGCGACAATCCGGCCATGCACGCGCAAAACCTCCAGCGCCGCTTGCAGCGATTCGCCTCCCACGTTATCGAAATAAACGTCGATTCCACCCGGCGCGGCACTCTCCAACTGCTCCAGCACCGGACCCGTCTTGTAATCGAACGCCGCATCAAACCCGCATTCCTCCAGCAGGAATTTGATTTTTTCCGGCGAACCGGCCGACCCGATCACGCGGCACCCGCGCAGCTTCGCCAGTTGCCCCGCCACATTGCCCACAGCGCCCGCCGCCCCCGAGACATAAACCACGTCTCCGGCCTTCACGTCCACCAACTTCAAACCCGCCCACGCGGTCATCCCCGTCATCCCAAGAGCGCCAAGATACACCGACAGCGGCTGATTCTCCCGGCTCACCGGATACAAGCCTTTGGGCGAGGAAATGAAAGATTCCCGCCAGCCATACCTCGACGTCACCGCGTCGCCGGTCTTGAATTCCGCCGCGCGCGACTCCTCCACGATCCCTACCGCCGTGCCATCCAGAGCCTTCCCCAACTCGAAAGGCGGCACGTAGGATTTTCTGTCGTTCATGCGCCCGCGCATGTACGGATCCACCGACATATAGAGGTTGCGAACCAGCACCTCCTGGTCGGCGAGCGGGTTCAGCGTAGTTTGTGCCAGGGTAAAGTTATCGGCGGTGGGAATACCCTTCGGCCGCGAAGCCAGGCGAATCTCCCTGCTGGTGATGAGTGACATTAACTTTAGGGTATATCTTGTACTTATCTTCCACCACGCCATCATCCGCGCACCCGGTCCCAATTTCGCCGAGGGTCTCACCAGCGTCCATCTCGGCGTCCCTCGCTTTGACCTGGTGCTTCAGCAGCATGAGAGCTATTGCCAGGCCCTGAGGGAATGCGGCCTCACGCTCACAGTGCTCGATGCCGATCTCAATCATCCGGACTCCACCTTTGTCGAAGACACCGCCGTGCTGACGGAGCGGAGCGCCATTTTGATGCGTCCGGGCGCACTAAGCCGCGCTGGCGAAGTGGCCGCAATTCGCGGGACCATTCAAAGTTTCTTCCCCACCACACAGGAGATCGTCGCGCCGGGCGCCGTGGATGGCGGCGATATCTGCGAGGCCGATAGCCACTTCTTCCTAGGCCTGTCACAACGTTCTGATGCGGAAGGCTTGAAGCAACTCGCGGTCCATCTGGCGAACCAGGGATACACGTCCTCCGTGGTCGACGTACGGGGCATTGCCGGCATCCTGCACCTCAAGAGCGGCGTCTCTTACATCGGCGATCACACGCTGGTCGTCATCGAAGACATGGCGGATCATGAGCTGTTCCGCAACTACAACCGGATTCGAGTTCCCGTCGAGGAAAGCTACGCAGCCAACTGTGTTCGCGTGAACCAGCGTATTCTGGTGCCCGCCGGCTACCCTTATCTAACTGCGCAACTCGCGGCTCGTGGATTCCACCCCCTCACTCTGGATATGTCCGAGTTTCAAAAGATGGATGGCGGGCTCAGTTGTCTCTCCCTCCGGTTCTGAGCTATTCTGCGATATGCGAATCGCCGCCTTTCTAATGAGTGCGTCTCTTGTTTCCGCCCAACCTGTCAACAATTTGCAGGCGTTGCTGGATAATCGCGTTACGGCCGGCAAGGCCGTCGGCATCGTCGCCGGCGCCGTCGATCAAACCGGCGTCCATATCTACTCCGCCGGAAGAACTGCCGCCGGCGCTCAAAAACCGGACGGCGACACGCTCTTTGAAATCGGCTCCATCACCAAAGTCTTTACTTCTCTGCTCCTGGCCGACATGATCGAGCGCGGCGAGGTGAAAGCGGACGACCCCGTTTCCAAATACCTGCCGGACCATGCCGAAGTGCCCAGCCGCGACGGCAAGCAGATCACTCTGCTGAATCTGTCGATGCAGAACTCCGGGCTCCCGCGGCTTCCCAATAACATGAAGCCCGCCGATCCCGCGAACCCATACGCCGATTACGACGGACCGAGGCTGCTCGCCTTCCTGGCCAGTTACAAGCTGAGCCGCGATCCGGGGGAGAAGTACGAGTATTCCAACCTGGCTGTCGGCTTACTTGGATTTGCCCTGGCCCACCACGCGGGAACCACCTATGAGCAGTTAGTGCGGGATAGAATCTTCCAGCCGCTTCATATGGATAGCTCGACAATCACCTTGTCTCCGGCGCAGAGAAAGCGCATGGCGCAAGGCCACGATGCGGCGTTGGCTCCCGTGGAGAATTGGGACCTTGATGCCTTGGCGGGCGCGGGCGCAATTCGCTCCACAGCCAACGACATGCTGAAGTTCCTCGCTGCGAACCTGGGCTTGACCGATACGCCGTTGAAGGCGGCGATGCTGCGCATGCGCTCCCTCCGCGCGCCAACTGGAATGCCCAATGTGGAGATCGCCATGGCATGGCACATCCAAACCCAGTTCCCCCCGGACATCTTCTGGCATAACGGCGGCACCGCTGGCTTCCGTTCCTTCGCGGGCATGGATGTTGCCGGCCGGAAAGCGGTGATCGTTCTTTGCAACACCGCCTACGACATCGATAACATCGGCCTGCACACCTTGAATGACGAGTATTCCGCGCCCATGATCGAAGCCCACCAGGAGATCAAGATCGATCCAAAGATCCTGGGCGACTACGAAGGCAGTTATCAGCTTGCGCCCAGCTTCGCCATCAAGGTCTCGACGCGTGACGGACGGCTGTTCGTCCAGGCGACTGGTCAGCCGGAATTCGAAGTCTTCCCGTCTAAGAAGGATGAGTTCTTTCTCAAGGTAGTCGACGCTCAGATCACATTTACACGCGATGCGGGTGGAAAAGTCACCGGCATGGTGCTCCATCAGAACGGCCGCGACCTGCCCGGCCCACGCGCAAAATCATGACAAAACTTCCCTTTCTTTTGTTTCTGGCTCTTCCGTTAACGGCGCAGACGGTGGGCACCGACGGCTTCGCAAGAGATCCGAATCAACCAATTGACCAGCAGTATACGGACGGAATCAGGAAGTACACCACTCTCCCGTCGCTGAATTCGCCTCTCACGGATTACCTGCCCGCCTCTAAGTCCGTTCCAACGCCCGCGAAAGTGTTGGGAGATGTCGCCGGCGCAGCCGACATCCTGCCCTATGCGGAGGACACATATCGTTACTTCCGTATGCTCGCCGCCAGCACGCCGCGCGTGAAAGTCTACTCCATTGGCCGCTCCGAAGAAGGCCGCGAGATGATCGCGGTAGCCGTCGCCGATGAATCGCTCTTCGCCCGGTCGAAAGACAACGACGCGCGTCTCGCTCAGCTTGCCGATCCGCGGTTGATCGGCCTGGATGACGCCGCGGCGAAGAAACTCGTGCAGCAGTCTTTCCCCGTCTACTACATCACCGGCACGATTCATTCGACGGAAACGGGCGCTCCAACGGCCCTGATGGAACTGGCCTACCGGCTCGCGGTTGACGACTCGCCTTACATTCAGTTCATTCGCACTCACATGATCACGTTGATCACGCCCGTAGTCGAAGTGGATGGACGCGACCGCATGGTTGACATTTATAAGTGGCATAAAGCTCATCCGGACGAAAACTACCCTCGGCTGGCTTACTGGGGCCACTATGTCGCGCACGACAACAATCGCGACGCCATGGCCATGACTCTTTCGTTGACCAACAACGTGCTGACTACCTATCTCGGCTGGCACGCGCAGGTGCTTCACGACTTACATGAGTCCGTCCCATTCCTCTACGACAACACCGTGGGCGATGGACCTTACAATGCCTGGATCGATCCGCTGCTCTCCGATGAGTGGGCCGCTCTGGGTTGGAACAACGTCGGCCAACTGCAAAGCTTCGGCATGCCGGGAGCGTTTACCCACGGCGACTTCGATACCTGGAGCCCCGGTTATCTCATGTTTCTGGCCGGCCTTCATAACGGCATCAGCCGCCTCTACGAGACATTTGGAAACGGTGGGGCCGACACGGTGAAGCGCATTTTGACGCCCGACGAATACTCCAGAACCTGGTTTCGTCAAAACCCGCCCTTGCCGTCGGTGGTCTGGTCGCAGCGCGATAATAATAACTATGAGCAGACCGCTCTTCTTACCACCCTCTCTTACTTCTCGCACAACGCGCGGTATTTTCTTCAGAACTACTATCTGAAGAGTAAGCGCTCGGTGCAGAAACCCGGCCACAATGGCCCCGCCGCCTATGTGTTCGCATCGGACGAAGCCGCGCGCAACCGCCAGATACAGCTCCTGAAAGTGATGGCGGCGCAACACGTCGAGATTTCTCAGCTTCAGGAGAGCGTGACCGTGAAGCTCCCGCCGCCGTCGCACCCGCCGGAGCCGCCCAGCGAAGCGCCGAAAGAAGCGGAAAAACCGAAGCCCACTACGGAAACCTTTCCCGCGGGCAGCTACGTGATTCGCATGGATCAACCGTTTTCACGCGTGGCCGATGCGCTGCTTGACCGCCAATATTGGTCGCCCAGCGATCCCCAAAAGCAACCCTATGATGATACGGGCTGGTCTTTCGGCGACTTATTCAATGCGAAACCCTCCCGCGTGACCGATCCCGCGATTCTTTCCGCCAAGATGGAGAAGGTTCTCGATCCGCTTCAATTGATTCCAGCCACGCCCGCCGCGGCGTCCCTCTACGCCGTCAACAACTCCGGCCAGGTGACTTTGGCCACACTGGTTTACGCGCTGAAAGGCGCCGGCATCGAGGTCGCCGAGAAGGAATTCGAAGACGGTGGTCACAAATTCAGCGCGGGCTCCTTGATCGTTGCGAACGCCGGCAACGCCAACTTACAGAGCGTGCTGCGCGATTGCAGCCTGGAAGCGGTTCCGCTTGCGGCGCGTCCTGAAGTTCCCGTGCACCAGGCCGCGGCGCCGCGCGTGGCATTCATGCATACCTGGCAAGGCACCCAAACCGAGGGGTGGTGGCGCGTCGCCTTCGATAAGCTACATGTCCCATACGACTACATCAGCACCCAAACCGTTTCTCGTGAAAACGACTTGCGCGCCAAGTACGATGTCATTATCTTCGCGCCGGTCGGCGGGTCGGCGGCGCAAATCATCCAGGGCATGCCGATGTGGGGCAACCCGCTTCCCTGGAAGACCACGCAACTCACGCCGAACCTGGGTAAGATCGACTCCACCGATGATATGCGGCCAGGCCTGGGCTTCTCCGGCGTGGATCGTCTGAAGACATTTATCGAAGCGGGCGGCTTGTTGATCGCCTCCGAAGATACGGCGGAATTTGCGATTCAGGCGGGCCTCGCGCCCGGTGTTTTCGTGGCCCCGCGAAAGAATATCAAGGTAGTGGGAAGCGTTCTAGGCGGGGTGGTCGTTGGCAAGTCGCAGCCCGCGGCCTACGGCTACTCCGGCAACGTGGCCTTCTACAGCGCCAACGGAATGGCGTTCACGGTGGGCAACATGAGCGTGAACCGGCATATCGAAACCGAGAAAGACTATAAGCGACCGACCGGCCGTGGTGGTCCGGACGAGGAAGATGCTCCGGAGTCGCGCCCCGAAGAGCATCCTGTGCCGCTCCCGTCTCCGAAGCCTTGGCAGGCAACTCCTCTGAATGAAGAGCAGTCCAGAAACAACCCCTATGTCCTTCCGGCGGAATACCGGCCGGACGTGGTCTTTCGTTTTGCGGACAACAAAGGGTTGTTGCTCTCGGGTTTATTGGAAGGTGGCGACGCCATCGCTCAACTGCCCGCCGTGGTGGACGCGCATCTCGGAAAAGGGAACGTTCTGCTGTTCGCCATCAACCCCGTCTATCGTGGCGAAACCATCGGCGCATATGCGATCGTATTCGGCGCGCTCATCAACTACGACCACTTACGCATCAGGTAGCTTCCTGGTCGGCAGCCACAGCAGGAAGAAGAGAGCAAGCGTTACAGAGGCGGTGCCCGCGAGATACACCGGCCACGGACCTAACATGTCCAGTAATGACGCATTCTTAGGTTTAGCGCAGAGGTACATGTAATTGGTCTGGAAGATCTTATCGAACACGCCGACCAGAACGGCATACGCAACCAACAGGCCGAACGCCCGCCACACCGCGTGTTTCCGAAGGGGCGAGATGCGTCCGTATACCAATACGACGGCGGCGATCACGATGCCGCCATGGGCCACGAAGAAGTAGATAGCCGGGTAGGAAGGCCATGGCGACCACAGGTCCGGCGTCAGCAGTGCCATCCCCGCGCCGGCGATCCCCGCGAAGTAGCAAAACTCGACCGTCGCTTTGTTCAAGGTCAGGCATGCCAGCACCGCGGCCCACAGCGTCATATCGCATAACTGCAGCGGCAGGTTATTGGGAAATCGGAATCCCTCGTGTGAATAGCGGAACGTCCACCAGATCAACTCATTCACGGCGATTCCAATGCCCAGAGTGAGCCGCAGGGCTCGCGTCCTGCCAGGATTGCGTCTTGCCAGAAACACGAGTACGGCGGCAAGTAGGCCGATGGCGACAAGGAGAGAGCAGTGAACCGCACCGAAAAGTGGCACAATTCATTCTAGTGACATGGAATCATTGCGATCGAGTGCGAGCTTTGACGAATGGGATAGAAAAGAAGGCACTCCTGGGCCGATCGGCGCCACATGGATTCCTTCGCTGAACGCCTGGAACTTCGCGCTCTATTCGCGGCGTGCGAAGGCCGTCACCTTACTGCTCTATAGCGCGGATGACCCCGTGCGGCCCGTGTTTGAGGCTCGCCTCGACCCCAGACTCAACAAGTCCGGGAGAATCTGGCACCGTTGGGTCACGTCCGGCCAGGCGAAGGGCGCAACTTACTACGCCTATCGCGTGGAAGGCCGCCACGATCCCGCTGCGGGGTTCCTGTTCGATGCGGAAAAGGTTCTGCTGGACCCGTTCGCTCCGGCGGTTTACTTTCCTCCGGATTACAGCCGGATCGCGGCGGGCCAACCCGGGCCGAACGATGGCCGTGCGCCCTTGGGCGTGCTCCCGCGGGCGGTGAAGCAAGAAGGCAAAGCTGTCGAGCGGCCGCCCCGGCCCAGCCACGATCTCATCGTCTATGAACTGCACGTAAAGGGCTTCACCGCGAGGGCGAATTCCGGCGTCAGCCCCCGCAACCGCGGAACATTCGCCGGCCTCGCCGAGAAGATTCCCTATCTCAAACGCCTGGGAGTTACCGCGGTTGAATTGATGCCGGTGCAGCAGTGCGACCCGCAGGAAGGAAGCTTCTGGGGTTACATGACTCTCAATTTCTTCTCACCGCATCTGGGTTATTCAGCGGGCGAAACCAGCGACGACGCGGCGGAAGAGTTCCGCGCCATGGTGGAAGCATTCCATGACCACGGAATCGAAGTGTGGCTCGATGTGGTTTATAACCATACCAGCGAAGCCGGCATGGACGGCCCCACTTACAGTTATCGCGGCGTGGATAATCAATCTTACTATCTACTCACCCGCGACCGCGCCCATTACCGCGATGATACCGGCTGCGGCAACACTCTGCGCTGCGACCACCCGGTGGTGCGGTCGTTGATTCTGGAGAGCCTTGCCTTCTGGATCAACCGGATGAAAGTGGATGGCTTCCGGTTCGACCTGGCCTCGGTGTTCACCCGGCGCTCGGACGGGGGCCTCGATCTGGACCATCCCTCGCTGATTTCGGATATCGGTTTTCTGGCGTCGCGGTATGGCGTACGCATGATTGCCGAGGCATGGGACATCGAGAGTTATCTCCTCGGCCAGGCGTTTCCGGGCGTCAACTGGCGTCAATGGAATGGGAGGTACCGGGACGACATTCGCGATTTTGTGCGCGGCGTTTCCGGACGCGTGGGTGCGCTGATGCAGCGGCTTTACGGAAGCGACGACCTGTTTCCGGACGACCTGGAAAGCTCGTACCGGCCCTTTCAGAGCGTGAACTTCATCACTGCGCACGATGGATTCTGCCTCTATGACCTGGTGTCTTATAACTACAAGCGCAATCAGGCCAACGGACACGGGAACACGGATGGCACGGATGATAACCGGAGCTGGAACTGCGGATGGGAGGGCGACGACGGCGCTCCCGCCGATGTGCTGGCGCTGCGCCGCCGCCAGGTGAGGAACTTTTTCTGCCTGCTGATGCTGACCAATGGGACGCCGATGTTTTGCGCCGGCGATGAGTTTCTCACCACCCGGCGCGGCAATAACAACCCTTATAACCAGGACAACGAGGTCAACTATCTGGACTGGGATCTGCTCGAGGCCAATCACGATGTCTTCCGCTTCTTTCAGGGCATGATTGCTTTTCGTAAGTCGCACCAATCCCTGGCCCGCAGCCAGTACTGGCGCGAAGATATTCACTGGTTCGGCGTGCGAAAAGATGTCGATTTCTCTCCGGGCGGTCAGACTCTGGCTTACTGCCTGCATGGCGCGAGTCTCAACGACGACGATATTTACGTCATGATCAACGCCGGCGCCAACGAAGTGCGCTTTCGAATTCAGGAGGGACAAGCTTCCGATTGGTTGCTGGTCGCCGATACAAGTCTTCCCGCGCCCGGGGATTTCGTCCAGCCGGGCGACGGAAAGAGCCTGACTTCGCTTGACTATCTGGTGGGTGATAGAAGCGTGGTAGTGCTGTGTAAGCTGCGCGGTTAGCAATTCATCCTGTGGCTCTCTGCCCTGGAGGTAGCGGGCTTCAGCCTCTGCCCGGAAAACTCAAAACAATCACCCAATATTTCTTCCACCAAATCCCACCTCCCGCCTGCGATCCTGAGGGTAATTGTGTTTTTGCCGGATCCGTTCGGTCCGGCGATGACGGTCGGGACCGGCAGCTATCAGGCAGCGGTCCGCGCTAATTCGCGGATGATCTCGAAATTGCGCCCGCGCGGAGCGCCGGGAATGAAGCGGATTTCGAAACGGCGCCCGTCCGGCTGCTCCATGATCTGCTCCATGATCTCGAGCCCCGTCCGGTCGTTCCGATAGAATACCGGAACACCTCGGGCCAACGCCGGATTGCGGGCGCGGTCCCAAGCTGCTTCGGCCTCGCGCGTGAATTCGGGACTGAGTTCAATGGAGCGTCGGCAACACAGATGACACTCGACAGTTGTTACAGCTCGGCAAACCCGTGCCTCACGACCCCGATAACGCTGCCGATCACCGCGGTTAACGCCATCACCACGCTGACAAACGGAATCAAGTCCGAGGTGGCATCAACCTACGACGGATACGGTAATCCGACGCTGGTCGCCGAGCAAGACTATGGCGGTTCCGCTCCCGGCTCCGTGCTGCGGCAGACGGTGACCACTTACAAGAGCCTGACTTCGGGCGGCAACAACTTTGAACTCCCGCAGGAGGTGAAGGTGGAGAACGGGAGCGGTACGATCGATACCTACTCGTTTTC
>PLFE01000172.1:28543-84083 GCA_003136675.1 Bryobacterales bacterium | reverse complement strand
TACAAGCCGGACCTGGTGGAAGATCAGGCTCACGTCCGTCCCGATGGCCGCCACTTGAGCGCTCAAATCACCGACAAAGCCATCGTTTATATCGATCATCAGAAGAAGGCAGCACCGGACAAGCCCTTCTTCCTCTATTACGCGCCCGGAGCCACTCATGCTCCGCACCAGGTAGACAAATACTGGAGCGATCAATACAAGGGCAAATTCGACAGGGGCTGGGATGCTTACCGTGAGGAAGTGTTTGAGCGTCAGAAGAAACTTGGCGTTATTCCTGCCGATGCGAAACTTCCCGATCGCAACCCGGACATTAAGGCGTGGGATCAGTTGTCAGAGGACGAGAAAACGCTTTACGCGCGTTTCATGGAAGTCTATGCCGGTTATCTGACTTACACGGATTATGAAGTGGGCCGCTTGGTCAACCACTTGAAGGAAATCAACCAATTGGATAACACTGTTGTATTCATTTCAATCGGTGACAACGGCGCGAGCAAAGAAGGCACTTTGAATGGAGATATCGATCGCCCTTTGTTCGGCAAGAGCCTAACGGAGAAAGAGAATATTGATTACAACCTGGGTAAGATTGGGGAGATCGGTACATCTGCCGCCACGGAGGGGAATTATCCGCTTGGNNATTCGCACCCAGTACAGCCATGTAATTGATCTTCTTCCTACGACACTCGATATCGTAGGCATCAAGGCTCCAGAGCAGATCCGGGGAATCAAGCAGGATGCCATTGAAGGAACTTCATTGGCATACTCGATTAACGATGCCAAGGCGGCTTCCCGTCACACGCTGCAGTATTACTACATCTTTGGTTCCAGGGCGATTTACCACGACGGGTGGAAAGCTGAATTGGCCTACCCGAATAGCCAGCTCACTGGAAATGCGCAAAGCACGAAACCTTTTGACGAAAACGCCTGGGAGCTATACAACCTGAATGATGACTACACAGAGCGTATTGACTTAGCCAAGAAGTACCCTGAGAAACTGGCTGAACTAAAAGCTTTGTTCGAAGACCAGGCCCAAACACATCATCTCTATCCCTTCATTACGTGGGACGACGTGCTGAATGGACGGATTCACCGCACCAAAGGTTCTAAGTCATTTGCCGAAGCTGTCAAAGATATAACCAAGACCGGAGACGGCCAATAGCTGACACGTTATGAAGAACCTCTTATTCCTACTTGCTTCAATACCCTTAGTGGCACAGAACGTAGTTTCAGTACGGATTCTTCTCGGGGTTGGAGATACAACCTCGGTGCGATGGGACGGCACCGTTGAAACGAGCGGCGCTTCCATCAAATCGATTGATCCGTGGCGTTTCGAAGGTGCGGACGGCATCGTCGACCACATGTGGCATGTATCCACACACACCGTTCGTTTATTCAGTGGAACAGTTCCGACGGCCTTGCCGGGGAGCGGAATCGTAGCGAACGGAATCATCGTCACCGCCTCGCTGCCGGGTGACGATGCTGAATTTAAGGTGACCACGGCGCAAGGAGATTTCTCGTTCCGCGCCAGCCAGACGCCCTATGGAACCACTTTGCCTGAACTCAAAGGGCGGGTGCTGGTAGAGCGGATTCCTGCCTCGCAGCAGATCACGAACACTAAAGAGGAAGAGGACTTTCCGGTAACGGCGTCCGCGAACAATGGCGACATCTGGCTGGCCTACATCCAGTTCCATCACAACCCGGACCACAACAACTTGCGCGCGTCTCTGGACAGCCGGCCTAAAGACTTCAGTAAGTGGAAGTCGCCCACTGGCGGCGACCAGGTCTTTCTAAGGAAGTACTCCGGAGGTGTCTGGGGCGCGCCAGTCGCTGTCACCGAAGCGGGTCTCGACCTGTTCCGCGTGGCGGTGGCTGTGGATGGCCAGGACCGGCCGTGGGTGATCTGGTCCCAGAACACGAAGTTCCCCACCGGGAAGCCTAACTTTGACATCTTCGCTCGCGTGCTTCCGAACGGCAAGCCAGGGACGAAACTGCAAATCTCGAATGAAGCGGGCAACGATGTAACGCCGGTGGCGGCAACGGATTCGACCGGCAATGTATGGGCGGCATGGCAAGGTTGGCGCGAGGGAAAGGCTGCGATCTTTGCCGCCGCGCAAGCCGGCGACAGGTTCGGCGCTCCGCAAAAAGTATCAAACTCTCAGGCGAATGAATGGAACCCGGCCATAGCAGCCGGCGCGAATGGCAAGGTGACCATCGCCTGGGATTCTTACCGCAATGAGAACTATGACATCTACATGCGATCCGAAACAGGCGGCCAGTGGGGCGCGGAGCTGCCTGTAGCCGTCAGTGCCCGCTATGAAGCTTATCCATCCTTGGCGTATGAGCCTTCGGGACGCCTTTGGGTGGCGTATGAGGAAGGCGGCAAAGGTTGGGGCAAAGACTTCGGCGCTTACAACACCACGGGAGTCGCGGTGTACCAGGGCCGGGCCATCAGGCTCCGTGGATTTGAACCGGACGGACGAGTGGTGGAGACTGCAACGGACGTCGGCTCTGTATTGCCAGGCGTTCCCAGCACCCTGATTGAAAAGGCTGGCTTGCAGCAGGAATCGCAGAAGCTGGACCCGGATCCGAACAACGCCAAGATGCGTGAAGCGGACCGCTCCGCTCGTAACATGCAGAACGCGAGGAATAACTATCCCCGGCTGACCGTGGATTCGTCCGGCCGAATCTGGCTTGCGATTCGTAGCGCGCATCCCACTACCTGGAGTCCGCTGGGCACGGTGTGGACCGAGTTTGTAACTTCCTATGATGCCGGCAACTGGACGAAACCGATTTTCCTGAACCATAGCGACAACCTTCTGGATAACAGGCCGGCCTTAGTTGCTACGCGCCCTGGGCACTTACTGGTAGTTGGATCGAGTGACAACCGGAGGCAGTTCCAGATTGGCGAAGTCATCAACTCGCCTTTGGGAATAACGGCCACCCGCAAGGAGGACCCCTACAACAACGATCTGTATTCGAGTGAGGTTAGCTTAGGACCCGCGTCTGGCTCGCCCTCTGTTTCTCCCGCACCGGCCGTCGCACTCGCCGGTGCTCAGGTAGTGGCGGATAAGACAGATCTTTCGATGGTAAAGGCGATTCGGGATTACAAGCTGCCCAGCGCCAATGGAGACCTGCGAGTAGTCCGCGGCGAGTTCCACAGGCACAGCGAGATCTCCATGGATGGCGGTGGCGACGGATCGGTGATTGACCAATACCGCTATGCGGTGGATGCCGGCGCGCTCGATTGGATTGGCTGCTGTGACCACGACAACGGCGCGGCTCGCGAATACACATGGTGGTTGGAGCAGAAGCTGACGGACGTGTTCTATTCGCCCGGTAAATTCGTTCCTATGTTCAGTTACGAGCGTAGCGTGAACTATCCAGAAGGACACCGCAACGTAGTCTTTGCGCAGCGCGGCGTTCGCGTGCTGCCGCGGCAGCCGATCTCAGACGAACTGAAACCAGGTCCGGCGCCAGATACGCAGACACTTTACGCCTATCTGAAATTCTTCAATGGCATTACTGCTTCGCATACCACCGCCACAGCCATGGGGACGGATTGGCGCGACAACGACACGCTGGCTGAGCCCATCGTGGAGATATACCAGGGCGACCGCCAGAATTACGAAATTCCGGATGGGCCGCGTTCGAATTCGGAAAAGGATTCGATCGGCAACTGGAGGCCCAAAGGCTTCGTCAACGTCGCGTTGCAGAAGGGCTATAAGTTAGGCTTCCAGGCCAGCTCCGACCATATCTCGACGCATATGAGCTATTGCAATCTACTGGCGAAAGATCTGTCGCGCGAGTCGATCCTGGACGCGTTTCAGAAGCGCCATGTCTACGGAGCCACGGATAACATCCTGGCCGATGTCCGCAGTGGACCTTATATTATGGGCGACGCGTTTTCTTCCGCCGAAGCGCCCATTATCCATGTGAAGCTGGAAGGCACCTCCAAGTTCAGCAAGGTGGTGATTGTGAAAGACAGCAACTACGTCTATTCCACCGATCCGGGCGCCGACAAGGTCGAGTTTTCGTGGCGCGATAACAGCCCTGTGAAAGGCAAGGCCAGCTACTACTACGTACGCGGAGAGCAAGACAACGGTGAGATTGTGTGGGCCTCGCCGATGTGGATCACTTACACAGGCAAGTAGGGGCCAAGCAGGAGACAACGAGCGTGCAAGAAGTTGCGGAAGAAGGAACACGCGAGCGAGTTCGCTATTACATATTTGCGGCGTTTGTCGGCATCCTGCTGCTGCTGAACTTCACCGGGGCCTTCAAGTACGTCTTCGGCATCGACACAGCGATCTTCATTACGCTGCTGGCCGGATATAAGACGTTCTATAACTCGATATCGGCCTTGCTGGAAAAGCGCATCTCGGCCGATATCGCACTTTGCGTGGCGGTGATCGCGGCGCTTGCCGTGGGCGAGTACATAGCCGCGGCTGAGGCCATGTTTATCGTGCTGGTGGGCGAAGGTCTGGAATCTTACGCAGCGGGCAGGACCGAAGCTTCCATCAAACAATTCATCGAGGAATTGCCTCGCATCGCCACCTTGTTGCGGGACGGCCGCGAAGAAGAAATCGCCGCGGAGTTGCTGATGCCGGGCGATCTGATCCTGGTTCGCGCGGGCGAGCGCATTCCGGCCGACGGCGTTGTCGAGCATGGGCTTTCCTATGTCGATGAGTCTTCCATCACAGGCGAGCCTCTACCTTCCGAGAAGCAGCCGGCGTCGGAAGTGTTTTCCGGATCTCTGAACGGAAATGGACTGCTGCGCGTACGGGTGGCGCGCAGCGGGCCCAACACCACGCTCGCGCGCGTCATCGAACTGGTGAAGGAAGCGCAGGAAAAACGTGCGCCCGTCGAGCGTCTGGCCGATCGCGTTGCGAAGTACTTTCTGCCCGCGCTGCTGCTGGCCGCGGCATTGACNNCTGCAGCGGGCCGCGAAGGTGGATACCATCATCTTCGATAAGACGGGCACCATTACCGATGCGGCGTTCGAAGTGGTTCGCATCATCGCGTTCGGGCGCAGTGAAAGCGATCTGCTTGGCTTAGCCGCCGCCGCGGAACATGCTTCGACGCACCCGCTGGCGCTGGTGATTCGCGAAGAGGCAGGCAAGCGTCACGCGTCTGTTCCCGAGGTGTTCGATTCACAGATTCTTCCGGGCCGCGGAGTCTCCGCTTCCGTCAATGGCAAAGCCGTGTTAGCCGGGAACGCCCTGCTGCTTTCGGAAGCCGGCGTGGGTGGCATTAGTTCAGTGCAGGAAGAGGCCGAGCGCTTCGGCGCCACCGCGGTTCTTGTGTCGGAGGAAGGCCGGCTGGCTGGCGCGATTCTGTTGCGGGATCGTCTGCGGGAAGGGGTTCGTGAAGCCGTGCAGGCTTTGCGCGATGCGGGCCTTTCGAACCAGTTAGTGCTGTCCGGAGACAACAGCCGTGCAGCGGAAGTAATCGCGCGCGAGGCAGGTATCTCCGATTTCGAGGCTGGTCTGTTACCGCAACAGAAGCTGGAGCGTATTCGCGCGCTCACTCAGAGTGGACGGCGCACCGCCATGATCGGCGACGGCGTGAACGACGCACCGGCGCTGGCGAGCGCGTCGGTTGGTATTGCTGTAGCGGGCGCCAGCGCCATTACGGCGGAGGCTGCCGACGCGATCTATCTTCCGCATTCGCTGGCGCAGCTTCCGGAATTCTTCCGCGTGAGCCGGCAGGCGGTTACGACGGCATGGCAGAACATTATCGTCTTCGCCCTTATCTTCAATGCGACGGCGGTGCTGCTCGCGGCCACCGGCAAACTCGGTCCCGTGGGCGCGGCCGTGACACATCAGGTGTCTTCCTTCCTGGTGATGATGAACTCCCTGCGGCTGCTGTACGTGCCGCGCAAAGGCAGGGCGGAGTGGTTCCAGCCGTGGCTCGACAAGCTAAAGGCTCCGCTGGCGGGAGTGGGGGACTTCGCCCAGCACCTGGAATTCGACGCGATTACGGGCTGGCTGGCGGATCACTACCGCGAGTGGCTGAGGCCCGCGGCGATAGCTTGCGGAGTGTTGTTTGTGCTCAGCGGCTTCTATACCTTGCAGCCCGATGAGACCGGCATCATCGAACGGTTTGGCCGCAAGCTTACGAATCGCGAGCCCGGCTTGCACTATAAATTTCCCTGGCCGGTGGAACGCTTGACCCGCGTGCGCGCCCATGGCGTGCGCGTTGCGGAGATCGGATTCCGGTCAAATGCGAAATCCAGCGAAGCCGAGCCCGCCGCCTATGAATGGAACGTGCAGCACCGGTCGGGCCGCTTCCAAAAGGTACCGGAAGAATCGCTGATGTTATCGGGCGATCAGAATATGATCGAACTGAACTGCACGGTGCACTATAGTCCGGAACATCCCGATGACTTCGTCTTTCACCAGCAGGACGGCGATGCCACTGTGCGCGTAGCGGCTGAATCGGTGATCGAATCCATCGTCACCCAAGAGCCCATTGATGCGCTGCTGACAGCGGAACGCCAGGCCATCGAGATCCGTGCTCGAAAAGAGATTCAGGCGCTCCTCGACCATTACGCCGCGGGAGTAAATGTACTGCAAGTCCGCCTGGAGGATGTGCATCCGTCTCTCGAAGTGGTGGATGCCTACCGCGATGTCTCGGGCGCGTTTGAAGAAAAGAATCGGGTGATCAACGAAGCGGAAGGTTACCGGAATGAACAACTCGCACTGGCTCGCGGAAACGCCCAGGCTATGCTTCGCAACGCGGCCGCGTATGCTATTGGACGCACCCAGCGCGCGGAAGGCGATGCGTCCAGGTTCGGATTGACGGAAGTCGCGTTCCGTTCCGAGCAGGCAGCGACGGAGCACCGTCTGTATCTGGAAACGATTGAAGCCGTGCTGCCCGGGAAAAAGAAACTGATTGTCGACAAGCATGAGGGCCGCAGGCATCTGCTGCTGCTCGAGGACGGCGTCGACTTACCCGCGGGCTTACGCAATTTACAGGATCAATAATATGACTAAGCGGACGCTCTATAAGTGGATCGGAGGCGGCGCCGCGGCGCTCATCATTCTCTGGGCTACATTCTTTTCGATCCGGGAGACCGAATTCGGATTGGTGACGCAGTTCGGACGCCCATTGTATACGGTTACCGACGCGGGGCTGCACGTGAAATGGCCTTTCCAAAGCCTGCTTCGTTTTGACCGGCGTTTGCGGATCTACAATCCACGCCCGTCGGAATTTCTCACCCGCGATAAAAAGAACATTGTGATTGAGAACTATGTCGCGTGGCGTATCGAAGATCCCAATCGCTTTGTGCAAACCGTGGGCGATGCCACTGCGGCGGAGATGCGGCTGCACGACATCATCTGGTCCGGGCTCTCGGCGGCTATCGGAGGTCGGGACCTCGATACCTTGGTATCCACCACTCCGGAGAAGATCCAGGCTGCATCCATGCTCGATCAACTGACCGCGGCCACCGATCGCGCGGCGCTGGAGCAGTATGGGCTGAGTGTTATTGATGTGCGTATCAAACGGCTCAACTTACCCGAGCAGAATAAGCAAAGCGTTTACGCCCGAATGCGGGCCGAGCGCGAGCGCATCGCACGGCAGTATCGCGCCGAGGGCGAAGAGCAAGCGTTGAGTATCCGGGCCGACGCGGATCGCCAGAAAGAAGAGATACTTTCCGCCGCCTACCGGGATGCGGAAAAGCTGCGCGGCGAGGGCGATGCACAAGCAACTAAGATCTATGGGGCGGCTTACTCGAAGAATCCGCGCTTCTATAAGTTGGTGCGAACACTGGAGTCTTATAAGAAGGTTCTCGATGACAAGACCACAGTGATCATGAGTTCCGATTCTGAGTTACTCAGGGTATTAACTAAGGGAGAAGCCGGCCTGAAATGAGCAGTACGCTTTTCGCGCGGCCGGACACCGCAGAAACTGCGCAAGAGCAGCGCCGGACGCCCCGGTGGCCGTTCATCTTACTCGCGCTCTGGCTGCTTTCCGGCGTGTTTCTGGTGCAGCCCGATCAGCAGGCGGTGGTCACACGGTTCGGGTCTGTGGTTGAGCCGCGCGTCGATCCCGGCCTGCACTATGCTTTGCCGTGGCCGGTCGACAGCGTCTACAAGCTAAAAGTGCGGCAGACGCGCAGATTGGTGATTGGTGGCGACCTGCCAGACAGCGTGCTGGGGCGTACGCAACCCGGGGCTTCGCAATTCGTCACCGGCGACCAGAACATTATCAACGCCACCGTGGTGGTGCAATACTCCGTCGGCGACCCGGCGCTGTTTCTGTTTCATACCCAGGACGTGGAGGCGGCCATTCGCGGAATTGTCGAGTCCGAACTCGCGCGGCGCTTTTCCCATACGAATGTGGACGATATCCTAACCACCGAGAAGGTGGCCATTCAGAATGCTGTTCAAGCGGCTGCGCAGAAGAGTCTGGACGGTTATCACACAGGGCTGGTGCTCGCCAGCGTGAATATCGACGTCGTAACGCCGCCGGCGGAAGCCGCTGATGCGTTCCGGGATGTCGCGAGCGCGCGCGCGGATTCGCTGCGTACGCTCAATGAAGCGCAGGGTTATGCCAACGACCTGTTGCCGCGGGCGCGCGGTGAAGCGGCGCAGCTCATGGAATCGGCGCGGGGCTACAAGGAGTCGCGCATTGACCGGGCAACCGGTGAGGCTTCGCGCTTCCTCGGTATAGAGGCGGAGTATGAGAAGGCTCCGCAGGTTACCGGGGAGCGTGCCTATTTGGAAGCGATGGAGCAAATACTGCCGCGCATCAAGAAGATGATCGTAGACCCCGATGGCAATCTGGATCTGACAATTGTCAGGCGCGCCGAGAATCCGGATGTGAAGAAATGAATCAATCCAAATTGCCCGGGGTGATTACGGCTGGGGTAATCGCCGCGGCGTTGCTCATTGGTGTTGCGAAAAGTAAAGGCTGGCGGGCGTCCGATGTTTCGCTTGGTTCCTTGGCCGCCAGTTTGAAGCCGCGCGAGAAAGCTCCGGAAGATGCGATCTATGCAATGCTGGATGCCGCCCGTTTGGCCGATCCTCAGGCTTACCTCGACTGCTACACCGACCAGATGAAAGATCAACTCGCGGAGACCCTAAAGGAATCGGGCACGGCGAACTTTGCCGATTACTTGAAAACCTCGAATGCTTCCGTTCAGGGCGTCGCCCTTTCGCCTCCGCAAACGGTAACGGCTGGGTTGGCTAAGGTGCGCGTCGAGTATGTGTACCGCGATCGCAATGAAGTGCAGTTCGTCTATCTTTCCAGATCCAGTTCGGGATGGAAGATCTCGAGAGTCGACGGCGCGGAGCGCATTAAGACTCTTGTTCCATTCGGCACGGCCGTTACCGACTAAACCTCACACAGAATCGCGCACACCCCCTTTTCTCCAAGCGTTCTTGCTGATACACTACCCGCACAAAGTACTGAAATTAAAGTACTTATATCTACTAGATAGATAGAGAATGGCGGTGTCAAATGGGGCGCGGCGCGATCCGGGTCTTGGTAGCTGCGGCTTTCGTGTCCCTTGGTTTGCTTGAGGCGGCTTCTACCGGTGAATGGTCGAACCTGATCGCACAGGGGCAGGCCGAACAGAGGAGCGCAAACTACAGGGAGGCGGAGGCGAGCTTTCATTCGGCGCTCACCATCGCCAACCAACAGTCCGCGTGGCAGCCCCGCGCCCGGAGCGAAAGCTATCTGGCGCGCGTGGAGCAAGCCCTCGGCAACCTGGACGAGGCGGAGACCCTATATCGCCAATCTCTTGCGCTGAACCAGGATCACGGCGCAGTGGTGGATTCCGCTGCGATTATCTTGAATCTCGGTCGCATCGCTCGAACAAAAGGTCATCCAGATCAGGCGCTGCCGCTTTGCCTTCAGTCCATTGCAATCTTCCGTTCCTCACTCGGGGCGCAGCACCCCTACGTCGCCGACGCGTTAGACACGCTCGCGTCGGTCCAGGTGAGTCTGGGAAAAGATTTGGAGGCGGCGGCAACGTATCGGGATTCACTATCCATGAGGCAGAGCGGCGCACGCGTGGATCAACTGAAGGTTGCGGCAACTCTCAGCGATTTTGCCGCTTTGCAGATGACTTTGGGCCTCTATAAGGAGGCCGAAGCGGGGTACCGGCGCGCGCTTGCGCTCAGGCAAAGCGGTTTGGGGGACGGTCATCCAGAGGTTGCCGAAACACGTTTAGGGCTGGCGAAGCTGTACCGCAACCTAAGGCAATACAGCAGAGCCGACGTGCTGGTGGAGGAGGTTCTTCCTAGATTGGAGGCAGCGCTCGGTCCCGGACACGCGCGTGTCGCCAACGCCATTCAAGAGATTGCCGCGCTTTACGAAGAGGAGGGGCGGGTGGAGGAAGCCGAGCCTCTGCTGCGACGGGCGCTCGCCATCTATGAAAAATCTTTTGGTCCCGATTACCCTCAGATAGCCGTCGTCTTGACTGGCCTGGCTGTGCTGGAGATAGACCGGCGTCACTACGAAGCAGCCGAAGACCTGTGCACCCGCGCTCTTAAAATCGATGAAGCCGCGCTGGGGCCGGATCACCCCGAGTTCGCGGCTATTTTGCACAAAGTGGCGCTGATTGATTCCCTGGAAGGGCGCTACGATGAGAGCGCGAAACTCCACAAAAGGGCGCTGGAGATTCGCGAGCGGACACTCGGGGTGGATCATCCTTCGATTGCGCGCTGGGAGATGGACTATGCCTGCGTGCTTCGCAAGATCCATCGCAAGAAAGAGGCAGGCGAACTGGAGGCGCGCGCCCAGCAAGCCTTGGCCAATGCCGCTGAGGTAGCTGGCGAGAACTACCGAGTGGATGTACGGGATTTGGAACGTCTTTCGGGTAAATAACGTTAGGCCTTGGCGCTACTGCGACTGGGCCAGGCAAGGTGCATTCTGCTTGAAAGCAGTTTCTTGCCGGTGCTAGAACCCACGACGTTGGAGAAAGAGCTCTTCGCGCGGGCCCAGTTGCCTTAAACGCAAACGCGAAGAATGGGGTGGACATCAGGTTCCTGTTTCCACAAGAGATGCACATCCGTGCGGCGTGAGTTCCTTAGAAGCTAGCGCAAGGCCCAATTCTGGGTCGCCGAACCGGAGAGGTTGCAGTCGTTGAGCACGAGGTATGTCCCGCCACCAGGAGCCGGGGGCCCCGAGGCGTCCAGGCAGAACACGTAAGTGGTCGTGTCGACGATCACCGGCAAAACTGGTAGATATGCTATTCCCGCGTTCCATTGGGGGGTACAATTTCCCAGTGTTACGTAGCTCCCCGCCGGCTCAAGACACATTGAGTTCCCATTCCACGTTCCGAGTCCCATTAGTTTGTTGTTTTGAAGGGCCCAGCGTTGCGACGGCGAATCATTGCAGGAGGTGACGATTGCGTTCGTTCCGTTTGTAATACCCCCTCCCTCAAGGGAAATACACTGGTAAGGGTAGACCTCTTCCAGCGAGAGCTCCAGCCTTTCCAGAGTCCAATTTTGGCTGGGGGGTGACTCAAGGCAAGTGTTGACGACAAGCTGTGTGAACCCTCCTACGTTGGGCCCGCCCACGCTATCCAGGCATTGTGAAACGGAAAGCACCAAACCGATAACGGGGCCGGAACCCCCGAGACTCCACTGTTGGCTTTCGGAGCCGCTGCACGGGTTCATGTACACCGGCTGGAACCGGTTGGCATCACTGCCAAACAGATTATCCAGGCACTCGGTTCCATTGACCGTAGGTCCTTGAATCTGTCCGTTCACCCAGTTCCATTGTTGGTTGGGATAGCCGGAGCAGTCTTGGAGCACCACAGGAGTTCCGTTGCCCGTGGTGGCGTTAGTAGTAGTGGCGCACAGGTAGGGGGCGTTTCCACCAGGCTGGAGAGTGAAGGCCTCGACGGGCGCGACGGCGGCGGCGGCCAGTAAAAGCAGGGGCAAAGCCCATAGCATTCGTAATATGGTCTTCATTTCAATTGTTCCTTTCTTTTGGTGAATCTAATAAGCTCTTTGACAGTCGCGGCTCGGCTATTCCACTGCCCAGGATTGGCTTGCCGTGGGCGTGCAGTTGCTGACGATCAACTGGGTGTTGGGGGACCCGCTGGAACTATTCAGGCACAGACCGCTGTACCACCCTCGGACGAGGGTCCAAGGGTATGGGGGATTTGCTTCGGAGTCATTACCGTCAAACCACCACATCTGGTTCGGATTGTTTGGAGTGCATGTCTGCAAGGTGACCAGGCTTCCCGCGACGGAGCCCCCCGTGAGACAGTTGGTGGTTGTGCCATCCGTACCCAGGCCATACAGGAGACCGTTCTGGTAGTCCCACAATTCGTTAAAGGTTAGGATGCAGTAATAGTCCACCACGGGTGTGCCGCTGGCGGTATTGTTGCCCTTCACGTTGGCGCACATGCTGAGCGCGCCCGTGTTTGCCTGGAGCGCCAAACCCCGGACAATCCAGTTCTGGCTCGCACTTCCGTTGCAATTGTTGATAATCAGCTCGGTACCACCTTCGAACGATGGCCCGGCGCTGTCCAGGCACTGGGATTGCGGGGCAGAAACAACATAGCCATCGACTAACCATTGCTGGCTCAGAGAACCGTTGCATTGATTCATGACGACCACGGTTCCAGGGGCTGGATTGCTGCTGCCCGCGTCGAGGCACCTTGGGATCAGGTTGGCCGAGCCAATTCCTGTAATTTGCCCGCTGATGAAGGTCCACTGCTGGTTCGGTGACTCGGAGCAGGAATGTGCGTAGACAACCGATCCGTTGTAGGTGTCGTTGTTATAGACCGCGGCGCACAGGTAAGGGGCGCTCCCGCTCACCTGAAGTACGGCGGCTTGCGCGGGAGTGGCCATGGCAGCGACTACGATTACGCCGGCGGCCACCGCTGGACTTCCTAACATCGATAAGATTCGTTTCATTTCAGTTATCCTTTTCCTTCCGTTCAGCGAAGTTTCCGCTGACTTCCGTTCTCCATCAAACGTCCGGGGCCGATTTGAAGTCCTCAATCGGCCTCAAGAGTTCTCAATTCGTTCTCAATCATTTGAAATCAGTAACTTAGAGAGCCGGTGCCCGAAAGTGGAGACGTAATGTGTTATGCTTCTGGAGCTTTCGCGGGGATTGAGACGCAAACAATGAGCGCAACAGAACGCCAACTCTTGCGTTTTGGGGACTTTCAGATACAGCCGGCTTCGCGCTGTTTGACCCTCAACGAGCAAACCGTTCCGTTGACGTCCAAGGCGTTCGATCTGCTCCTTTATATGGCCCGCAACCCAGGGCGTGTACTCACCAAGGAAGAGTTGTTGAGCGCCGTCTGGCCGGACAGCATCGTGGAAGAAGGGAACCTCACGCAAAGTGTGTTCCTGTTGAGAAAGGCCCTGGCGGAGACCAAGGATAAGCGCTATATCCTGACGATCCCGGGGCGCGGGTATCAGTTCGCCGCTGCCGTCGAGGCCCAAGTGACTCCGGCACTGCTGCACGCATCGCACACGCAGACGACGGCTGTTATTGAAGAGTATTTCGATGGTCCCTTGGGGAGATCTCCCGTGGCAAACCGGCGCCTCGTCTTGTGGGGCGTGGCCACTTTGGTCCTGGTGGGGGCGGTCGGCGCCATCACCTATCGCGTAGCCCACCGGCCCGCCTCAAACGGCTACCAAACCATAGTGGTAGCGGATTTCGTGAATCGCGGGAACGACCCAGCCTTCGATTTGACGCTGAGGAACGCGGTGGAGATCAAACTGGCGCAGTCGCCGCAACTGGGCGTTTTATCTCACTCCACGGTATTGAAAACATTGCAGTTGATGGGGCGTCAGCCATCCGAAAGCCTAACCGAGGCAGTCGCCCAGGAAGTGTGCGCCCGCAACAACGGGCAAGCGGTGATCGCCGGGGAGATTGTGAGCGTGGGTTCGCACTTCCTGATGACCCTGGATGCGCTGAATTGTGGGACGGGAACGGCGATAACGCGGGAGAAATCCGAGGCGGCGACGAAGGAGAAAGTTCTATCCGGGTTGGACCATATGACGGAGCAGATCCGGCGTCAACTTGGGGAATCCCCCCTTTCCATCAAGCAGTTTGATGTTCCCCTCCAGCAGATGACGACGAAGTCATTCGACGCGCTGGTAGCCTATTCTCAGGCACAGGCTTCTTATAAGGTAGGTAGCCTGGAGAAAACACTTCCCCTTCTCACCCACGCGATCGAACTGGACCCAAAGTTCGCCTCGGCATACGCAGCCCGCAGCTCAATTCTCTACAACGCCGGGGAGTTCAAACGGGCCGATGAAGACGCGGCAAAAGCTTACGCGCTTAGCGGCGAGGTGAGCGAAAAGGAGAAACTCCGGATTGCCTTGAGGTACTTCTGGGTCGCACAAGGCGACCTGGAGCGGGCGGCCGACACTGCCAAGGTGTGGGCCAGCCTCTATCCCCACGACTTGAGACCGCGGGGGGAGCTCGCGAACCTCTATATTGTCATGGGCCGTTATCCGGAGTCGGTCGCGACGGCGCTGGAGGCCTCCAAACTGAATCCGGGATCCATCGATGTTCAAACTGCACTAGCGAGAGCGCAAAAGAAAGCGAATCTCTACGAAGAAGCGAAAGCCACTTGCCGCAACGCGCTGGCGCAGGGCCTGGACGGATGGGGCCTGCATAGCATTCTGTTTCAAATCGCGTATGGACAAAAAGACGCGCGATCGATGGCTACGCAGGTAGCGTGGGACAAGGGAAAGGGCTCCGAGGATGCGACCCTGGAGAACGAGGGCTATGCGGCGGCGGCCGGGGGCCGAATCCAGCTCGCGCGTGAGATGTTTCGCGAGGCGGTGGAAGCGTCCCGGCGCCAGAATAAGGAAGACTTTCCGATCGAAATATTTATGGACGAGGAACAGGTGGACCTGTTCGCCGGCTTCCTGCCGGAGGCTCGGGCGGAAGCCGAAAAAATCCCGCCCGATCAGGACGTTGAGGTAGCCACTCAATCCGGAGTTGCCGCAGCGCTAGCCGGGAACGCTTCTTACGCCCAGCGGGTGATCGGCATATTGAAGGGCGACCCGCGGCACAGCGTGCTGAGAGATAAGGTGGATCTTCCTTTGGTAGAGGCAGCACTGGCTGTCTATCAGCACAAAGCCCCCGAGGCGGTGAAGCTGATGGAACCGGCGCAGGTGTACGAACTCAAAGACTACATTATTCCATTCGTGCGCGGCCGTGCTTTTCTGGACGCCGGGTTGCCGGAGCGGGCCGTAATAGAGTACCGGGCGATCACCGAAAACCCCGGAATTGATCCGGTTTCGCCCATGTATCCGTTGGGCTTCCTGGGGCTGGCGCGGGCCTACAGCATGCAAGGGAAGCGGAGCGAAAGCCGGGCGGCTTACGAGCGCTTTCTGGATCTGTGGAAGGATGCCGACGCGAACGTGCCGGTGCTTCAGCAGGCCCGGCAGGAATACGCGGCCTTGACCTCTAACTGACAGATTCTGAATTAGTTGTTTGTCATTGATAAGAAATCATAAACCTTGAGACGGCTCTGAATGACAACTGGGCGCAAGCCCTGCCATACTCGGGGCCAGTGAGGATCAAGCGACGCATCACCCTCATCGTGGAGAAGCGCGAGGTATCGGTCTTGATGGGTGAATTACCGTTCAAGCCGGGGTTCTGCCGGCGCTGCGGGCACGAAGTATCCATGCTCCCGGCAGGTTTGGCGGCAAGCTGCGCCCGAGTGACCGAGCGCGTGATATACCAATGGGTGGAAGCGGGGAGGGTTCATTTTGAAGAGCGCCCGGACGGGACGATCCTGATCTGCCTCGATTCGCTCACACCCAGTTAGTGGGAGGCCTGCGGCTGCACCACTCGGGCTCTTTCGTTTCAGTGCATTGAGCGGCTCAATCAGCGGCAACCTCGTCCGGTTACAGGAAGAGAAGGCTCGTAAGCGTAAAACCGATTCCGCCGCTTCGAGCGCTCCTGGTCTGCGCGGTCATGACGAAATTTGCTCGGCACTCATCGTGAATATAGCCGCGAGCATTCTCCTTAACAAACTCGTTCTGCGCGTTATGCGTTGATATCGTCCTCAACTCCAGGGGAGTTTTGGCCACACGATGGCCAGATGCGATCCGGCCCATCTTCAACTCCCGTCCATGTTCCGACAGCGCCGTATTTCCTGCACGAAACTTGTTGCCGGGTGGCAAACCAAAAGCAATTCATAACGGTAAAAGCGTTATTAGGGCGTCGCAAGCTGTTTTGGCATCATGAAACCGGCGGCCACAGGCCAGAAAAAGCCCGGCCACCTTGCCAGGGGAATGAGTATCCCCGCACGTGGCACGATCATACTTAGCCAGCTGGCCGGGTTTTGACACGGAGAGGCCCAACTGATGGGGTTTTGTCACGGTTTTGCCACGGTCGGGGCGTTTTTGGACCGATTGGGGCATGCCGGGCAGTATCTTAACGCATAGAAGTGGTTTAGAATCAGAAGAGCACCAAATGTCGGGGCGTAGCGCAGCCTGGTAGCGCACCTGCCTTGGGCGCAGGGGGTCGGGCGTTCAAATCGCCCCGCCCCGACCAATAGAATCAATAGTTTGCGCGGATTGTAGTGATCGCTCGGAATCCGAGTGTAGTCGATTTTGAGGATGAGATTTCCTCGTCAGATCGAGCACGTCAGTATGCCTGCTCCCGGAGGCCCGCAGCTCAGTTCGGCCGCGAGCAAGGTCGTGATAAATCCTGGAACTCGACTTGGAGGTGCGGGGCCAGTCTCTCGCTTGTCCAGGGGCCCACAACCGCCTACACCACCATGAACGCAAATCCTGCTCAAGCATACTCGCCGAATGGCCAAATCGAATACTTCACCTACGGCAGTGGCCTCATCGAGCAGCGCAGCTATGACCCACAGATGCTGCTGCCTACAGGCGTGAAGGCCTGCGCTCCGTACTCGTCCAGTTCGCGCCGCCACCGGTACAGATCGCTCGGATGAACCTCTAACGCCCGGGCCACCTCCGCCGCGCTCTTTCCGGCGGTCATCTGCCGGATCGCTGCCTGCTTGAACTCCTTGCTGAACTTCCTTCTCAACTTCATTTCCGATTTTCCCCTTTTAATGATTTCAGGGGTTAACCAGTTGTCTCAGTTTTGGGGTCCACTCCATAATGGGCAGCGCCCCATCAAGGGCTTCTACGATGGCGGCGACGTGATCCTTCACCAGCGGCCAGTGATTGTCGGACATGTACACAAGGGCAATTTTTCGACCGGCCATGTTTTGCTCGTGCTGGATCGTCTTGTCGCCGGAAAGAAGCACATCGAAGCCCGCTCTTTCGGCGGCAGTTAGTAATGCTCCATTCTTCAGTTCTGACCAGCCAAGTTCCGAGGCGCGCGTAACTTGATGAACTCCCAGAAATCGCACAAGCGGCCGCGGCACGTTCTGATCTAACAGAATCTTCAAGAGGCGGGAGCTACTTGGTGCTCTTCAGCATACGCCAACAAACGGAGCACGTCATCCAGCTTCAGATCATAGTTGTAGGCGATCTCTTCCGGTGCCTCGCCCAATTCCGCCGATTCGCGGATCGTGTCCGCCTGCACGCGAGTTCCCTTGATTAGCGGGAGGCCGCTTACCTTTCCAGGGATCACCTCGACAAGTGGGCAGCGTGACCAGTCAACTTCCATGTCTGTATTTTATCTGGTTTTCATTATAGGTGACCATGCGGCGACACAACCTGTTACATCCCGGTAGCGAGTCATCCGCCACCACGTTCCCCGTAGGTTTTGACTGTGTCAGAACTGTGCCAAAACTCGACCTGTTGAAGCCACTTGGGTTGCTCTTGAGCGAAAAGCAGATTCCCCAAGTTGTTGTAAATATTAGAAATCAGTCATAAACGATGGAGCCTTTAGAAGCGACGAGGCTCCCTTGGGCGCAGGGGGTCGGGCGTTCAAATCGCCCCGCCCCGACCAAATCCTTCTGTCGATTCACCAGACTTGTTCGATTTGCACAGAGGCGATACCCGCTAGCGAGGCTCGCTCTCATCTCCGCACCCAAGTTCTACAGGCGCCACTTCGGGCGGTGGTATCCTGCGCTCAAGCGAACTCTCGCAGGTGCGGGACGCAGACGCCAGGAAGCGGATGCACTAAGTTTCGTCCGGAGGGTTGTGTCGCAGGTTACCAATATCTTCGCCCCGGCAGCCACTCCGGCACATGCCATCTTCCATCTTTCATTGCTGGTGCTGGGCATCACCTCGTGCATTTTCCTCGTCGTCTCCGGTTTGCTTCTGTACGCTCTCATCCGCTTTCGGAATCGCGCCTCGGCCACAAGCGATCCGCAGGAACCCGCTCAGATCTACGGCAGCAATCAAATCGAACTCTCTTGGACGGTCATTCCGGTCCTGATCGTGGTGATGCTCTTCCTGGCCACGGCTCGCATTATTTTCTCGACAGAGAATGCGCCCAAGCCCTCCGACGCACTCGATATCACGGTGATCGGCCACCAGTTCTGGTGGGAGTATCGCTACCCGAAGCTCGGCGTCGTGACGGCCAACGAGCTGCACATCCCCACTGGCGATGCGGCGCACCCGATACCGTCCTACCTCACGATGTCGTCGGCCGATACGGATCACAGTTTCTGGGTCCCACGTCTTGCCGGCAAGATGGATCTGATCCCGAACAAAATCAACACCATGTGGATTGATCCGCTGGAACCCGGCTTGTTCCTGGGGCAATGCGGTCAGTATTGCGGTACGCAGCACGCCAAAATGTTGATTCGCGTCTATGCCGATCGTCCAGCCCAATTCGCCGCGTGGGTCGCGCACCAGCTTCAACCCGCAGCACAGGATCCGGCTGCCGCCGAAGGCCAGGCGGTGTTTCTGCGGAACGCCTGCATCAGTTGCCACACCGTCGCGGGAACCACCGCCGCCGGGAGGTTTGGTCCGGACCTGACGCATGTGGGAGGCCGCGACACGATCGCTTCCGGATCGGTGCCCAACACGGCGGCGAATCTGCGCGCCTTTGTGGATAACCCCGCGCATTTCAAGCCCGGAGCACTGATGCCCGAGATGCACCTGAACGCCCACGATCTCGACGCGGTCGCCGCTTACCTGACCACGCTGAAATGAGGCGACGGAGAAAGGAACTCAATGGCGACGCAAACTCCAGAGATTGAAATACTCAACCAGTCAACGCCAACCGAGCCGCGCCATCCCTGGCTTGAGGTTCTGCACGGCTGGGTAACCACGGTTGATCACAAGAAGATCGGCCTCATGTATATCGGCTATGCTTTGCTCTTCCTGGTGATCGCCGGCGTGGAAGCCCTGCTGATGCGCGTTCAACTCGCCATCCCGAACAACACCTTCGTTTCGCCCCAGGTGTTCAACCGTCTGTTCACCATGCACGGCACCACGATGGTCTTCTTTGTCGGGATGCCGATTCTTTTTGGTTTCGGCAACTACCTCATCCCGCTCATGATCGGCGCGCGCGACATGGCCTTTCCTCGGCTGAACGCATTCAGCTTCTGGATTTCGGCTTTCGGCGGTCTGCTGCTTTACTTCAGTTTCCTCGGGGGGGACGGCTTGTATGGCGCGGGCAATGCGCCCGATGTTGGCTGGTTCGCCTACGCGCCGCTCACTTCCCGCGTCTTCTCACCTGGACACAGCACGGACTATTGGACGCTGGCCGTGCTGCTCAGCGGCGTTGGCTCGGTGGGCACGGCGCTGAACATCATCGCCACCGCCATCTGCATGCGCTGCCCCGGCATGAAGATGAGCCGGCTACCGCTTCTGGTCTGGCTCTATATCGTTACTTCGGGTTTAGCGCTCATCATTGTGAGCCCTCTTACAGCCGCGCAGATCATGCTGATGCTCGACCGTTACGCGGGCGCGCACTTCTTCGATACGCAGGCCGGCGGCTCGGCCGTTCTGTGGATGCATTTTTTCTGGATCTTCGGTCATCCCGAAGTTTATGTTCTGGTCCTGCCCGCATTCGCGTTCGCCAACGAGATTATCCCGGTCTTCTCACGGAAGGCTATTTTTGGCTACCCCGCCATGGTTGCGGCGTCCGTGGGCATCGGCTTCATCAGCCTCAGCGTTTGGGCGCATCATATGTTCACGGTGGGTTTGGGGGCGGGGGCGAACACCTTCTTTACCCTGGCGACCATGGTGATCGCCGTCCCCACAGGCATCAAGATATTCAACTGGCTCGCGACGCTGTGGGGCGGGCGAATTCACTTCACCGTCGCCATGATGTTTGCGGTTGGATTTCTATTCCAGTTCCTGATCGCGGGTCTCACGGGCATCATGCTTTCCGTTTCTCCGCTGGACTGGCAATTGTCGGGCTCGTATTTTGTCGTGGCGCACTTTCACTATGTGCTCGTGGGGGCGATCCTGTTCATGATCTTCTCCGCGTTCTACTACTGGTATCCGAAGATGAGCGGCCGCATGCTCAGCGAAAAGATCGGTAAGTGGCATTTCTGGTTGTTTCTGATCGGCTTCCATCTCACTTTCGACTTCATGCACGTCCCCGGCATACTCGGGATGCCGCGCCGCGTCTACACTTATGAAGCCGACCGCGGGTGGATGATCTGGAACGTGATTGTATCGAGCGGCGCGATCTTCCAGACCATCGGAACGCTGCTGTTTGTCTACAACATGATCCGCGCATATTTCAAAGGTCCGATCGCGGGCGCCGACCCGTGGGACGCGTGGACTTTGGAATGGGCCACGAGTTCGCCGCCGCCGGACTACAATTTCGAGACGATTCCCACCATCCGGAGCCGCCGTCCTTTATGGGATCTCAAACATCCCGAAGATCCGGATAGCAACTATGAGTTTTAGAAAGGAGAGTTGTTCATGAGCGAAGCCGTGTTCATCTCCGACGTCCCTGTGGAGCCCTGGGTTCTTCCTTCCCGAGGCGTCGTTGGCATGGCGTGCCTCATCTGCGCCGAGGCCGCGATTTTTATCATCTTCGTCGTCGCCTATATCTACTACATCGGGAAGAGTATCTCGGGCCCCACTCCGCACGACGTTCTTGAACTTCCCGTCCTCACCACGATCTGCCTGCTCTCCAGCAGCTTCACCGTACACCTGGCGGTCGTGAATCTCGAACGAAGCAAGCGAGCCCTCTGTTCACTCTGGCTTGCCGGCACCGTTCTGCTGGGAGCGATCTTTCTCGCTGGCACCGCGATGGAGTGGAATGACCTCATTTACCGGCACGGCCTCACCATCAGGACGAATCTATTCGGCACCACTTTCTACTCCCTGGTGGGGCTCCACGCCTCGCACGTTGTGATTGGTCTGCTGATGCTTTCGCTGGCTCTCATTTTCTCGCTGAACGGGAGCATGACTCACATGCACGCCGCGAAGCTGAACGTTCTTTCGCTCTATTGGCACTTCGTCGACGCTGTCTGGGTGGTGGTGTTCCTCGTAGTCTACGTGTTAGGCAGGTGATGAGAATGCATGACGATCATCTGAAGCTTCCTTCGCCGACCGCATGGCCCATGGTGATGGCGCTGGGGATCACTCTCATCTTCGCCGGAATGGTGACCAATATCGCGCTCGCCATCTTGGGGACCGTGCTAGGCGTCGCAGGCGCAGTGGGCTGGTTCTTCCAGGTTCTTCCGCACGAGGCGCATGAAGAAGTAGTGGTCCGCGCGGCCGCGGTTCCCGTCAGCAGCCCCCGCGCCGTGTCCGGAAAAGTGGATGTAGGCGTCCGGAAAATCATCCCGGTCGAGACCTTTCAGATCACCTCGGGGGTAAAGGGCGGCATCGCCGGCGGCATCGCGATGACGGTGCCAGCCGCGATCTTTAGCCTGCTCCGTTATCACAGCATCTGGTATGCGATGAATCTGCTGGCGGCCGGCGGCTTTCTCAGTTGGGCGGGGGCCAGCAACGCGTTTCTCAGCGAGTTCCATCTGCAGGGGTTACTCGCCGCTCTGGTGATCCACGGCACCACTTCTCTGCTGGTGGGCCTGCTTTATGGCGCGATGCTGCCGATGTTTCCAAAATTTCCGATACTCACCGCGGGTTTAGTCGCGCCGCTGCTGTTCACCGGGATTCTTTACTCGGCGATCGGTGTCGTCAGTCCAATTCTCAACCAGCGTATCGAATGGTTCTGGTTCTTCATTTCGCAGATTGCGTTCGGACTGGTGTGTGGGTTCGTCGTCAATCTGCAAGTCAAGGTGCGTACGCCGCAGTTTCGCGCGCTGCCTTTTTCCGTTCGCGCAGGTCTCCATGGCGACACACCTCCGGACTTCAAACAATGAGTTCTCACTCCACGCTTCGGCCGCTGTTCGCCTGCGCTCTGGTGCTTGTTTTCACCGCGTGCGGAACCGCGCCCGGTGTGCCGAAACCGGGGCCTGAGGTCCCGCGTCCCGATCAGGTGTTGGTTTTCGCCACACTCTACTCTCAAAATTGCGCGGCCTGCCACGGCGCTGAAGGAAAACTCGGGGCGGCGATCTCGCTGGCGAATCCCGTCTATGTGGCGGCCGCGGGCGTGGCTAACATTCAGCGGGTCACCGCCGGCGGCGTCCCCGGCACCATGATGCCGCCGTTCGCCACCGCCGCGGGAGGAATGTTGACTCCTCAGCAAATCGACATACTGGCGCAGGGCATCGTTACTGCCTGGGGAAACGCCGGCGAACTCCAGGGGCAGACTTTGCCTTCCTATACGAATACAGCGACCGGCGACCCGGCGCAAGGCCAGAAGTCTTTCGCCACATTCTGCTCGCGGTGCCATCGGGCGGATTCTCTTACCGACCCCGCCTATCTCTCGCTCATCAGCAATCAGGGGCTGCGCAGTATCATCATCGCCGGAGAGCCCCAACAAGGCATGCCCGATTGGCGCTCGTGCCTGACCGGTGCGGGCGCTCGCGCGATGACCGAACAGGAGATCACAGATATTGTTGCGTGGCTTGCGAGCAAGCGCCCGCCGAATCCGAGACAACCATGAGCATCCTTCTCAAGCATCCTGGGGAATCCAGTAACGACGATCTGCCGCCGGAGGGCAAAGCGGCCGCTCACTCGCGCCGCACGTTCCTGTTTCAACTATCGCTCGCGCTGAACGGGGCGGTAGGGATTGTGCTCGCGATCCCTCTCATCGGCTACCTGCTTGGACCGGCGATGAAGAAAAGTTCGACCGTCGGCGCATGGCTGAAGCTCGGCTCGGTGGACGATTTTCCCGTCGGCGAGACACGCCTCACTGATTTTCAAAGTCCGGTGGCCAGCCTGGGTGACGGCGAGACAGCCAAGGTGGCCTGCTGGGTCCGTCACATTTCCCCGCGACAGTTCCAGGTCTTCGCAATTAACTGCGCGCATCTCGGCTGCCCCGTGCGTTGGTTCGCCCAATCGAAGCTCTTTCTCTGCCCTTGCCACGGCGGCGCTTACTACGAGGACGGAGCGCGCGCGTCGGGACCGCCGGAACGCGGACTGTTCGAATACAAATACAAGATCGCCGGCGGATCTTTGATGATCCACGCCGGGGACATGCCGACGCTGGCCACCGAGGCCTCTTGTGACAAGAAGCGTCTGATCCAAATCGACGGCGCGGAGACCGCTTCATGAGCGTGAAAGAGCGGGTGATCTCCGGCGGCATTGCGGGCTACCGGTGGCTCGAACACCGCCTTGGGCTGATTCAACCGCTGACTCAAGCGGCCGAGCACCCGACGCCCTCGAATAGCGCGAGCTGGTGGTACGTCTTCGGCAGCGCCGCAACGGTTCTGTTGATCCTGCAGGTTGTCACCGGTATTCTCCTCGCGCTGGTGTACAGCCCATCGGCAAATGAGGCGTGGGCCAGCCTCCAGGTGCTGAACCACAATATCCCTCTTGGCTGGTATCTGCGGGCGATACATGGCTGGGGTTCGGACTTCATGGTCGCGATTGTCCTGATCCACATGATGCAGGTGTTCCTTTTCGGCGCCTTCAAGTTCCCACGGGAACTGACCTGGATCATCGGAGTGGGCCTTCTGGTACTCACTCTTGGGATGGCCTTTACGGGTCAGGTGATGCGCTTCGACCAGGATGCTTATTGGGGGCTCGGAATCGGCGCGTCCATCGCCAGCCGCGTGCCCCTTGTCGGCGCACCTCTCGTCCACCTGATCCTGGGAGGGCCAATTCTGGGCGCGCCCACGCTCTCGCGCTTTTTTGCGCTTCACGTCTTCGTCATTCCAGGCATCTTAATCGGCGCGGTGGGTTTGCATGTCTGGCTGGTCCTGTTCCACGGCGTCAGCGATTGGCCCATGCCCGGCCGGCTGGTTCGCAAGTCCACCTATGAACTCCAATATCATGAGTTGACCGAGAAGACCGGTCTTCCTTTCGTGCCGGACGCCGCATGGAAAGATGCGATGTTCGCGGCCGCGGTGATTCTTGCGGTCCTCGCTTGTGCGTTCTTCTTCGGACCATTCGGTCCCACCGGGCAACCCGACCCAACCATCATTCAAACAGCGCCGAAGCCGGATTTCGCCTTTCTCTGGATCTACGCGGTGCTGGCTTTCTTGCCGCCTGAGATCGAGACGCCGGTGATGCTCGTCGTTCCGGTGCTGGCGATTGCCGCCATGCTTCTGCTCCCTCTTTTCGCAGGCGAGGGAGAACGCCACTGGGCGCGCCGTCCAGTGGCGGTTCTGATGCTGACGGTCATCGCCGTCTCGCTGGGCATCTTCACGCACCTCGGAACCTATACGCCCTGGAGCCCGATCATGAGCGCGTGGACCAGTGATCCGGTTCCTCCGAAGTATCTTCGCGGTCGCGGCCCGCTGGAACATCAGGGGGCGTTGGTATTGCAGGATAAGCAATGCCGCGACTGCCACTCGCTCGACGGAGCCGGCGGCCTGCGCGGTCCGGCGCTGGATGACATCGCCTCGCGCATGACGGAAGATCAGATCGTCCGTCAGGTGCTTCAGGGCGGGGGCAATATGCCGGCTTACGGCAACGCGCTCAATCCCTCCGAGACCAAAGCCCTCGTCAGTTTTCTGACCACGCTAAGAGGCGACAATCTGGCGCCCGCGGTGGATGCCTCGCGCACGCTGACCCGGAATCCCTAGCGAGTGTTATCCGCCGCGCAAGACGTCTTTTCCGATTGGTCGCTTCCTGTTTGGTTCACCGCTTCCCTGGCTGTCACCGGGGCGGTTTATCTGCGTGGCTTTGTGGCGATTCGAAAAACGCGTCCCACGCAGTTTACGGCTCAGCGTCTTATGTCCTTCTTCGCGGGCCTGTGTGTACTTTGGATCGCGGTCGGCTCGCCGATGGATGGGTTTGCCGATGCCCTGCTCAGCGCGCACATGGTTGAGCATCTGCTTCTGATGTCGGCTGTGCCACCGCTGCTGCTTTATGGTCTGCCGGTTGTACCACTCCTGAGAGGCTTGCCAAGATTTCTGATCAGGATTCTCGTGGCGCCGCTGATCCGCCTCGGTTCTCTGCGCCGTTTCGCGCACTGCCTGGTCACGCCTCTGGTTGCCTGGCTGGCCATGAACATCGCCTTCCTGGGGTGGCATATTCCTGCCGCATACGACTTTGCTCTGGAGCACGAGAATTGGCATGCCGTGGAGCACTTCTGTTTTCTTGCGTCGTCACTATTGTTCTGGTGGTGCGTGATGCGGCCGTGGCCCGCGCGGACGCAGCAGCGGAGCTGGGGGATTCTGGTCTACCTGCTGGCCGCGGATATTGTCAACACCATGCTCTCCGCGTTTCTGGCGTTCTGCGACCGGCCCGTTTACACGTTCTATCTGTCGCATCCCAATCCGTTTCAGGTTTCGCCGTCACAGGATCAGACGCTGGGAGCGGTGATGATGTGGGTCCTGGGATCGATGGCATTCCTCCTGCCGGCGATGTTGATCACCGTGCGGCTGATCACCAGACGCGGCAGCGCGTCTTGGGAACCATCGGCTGGCCAGCCTTACAGCTAAACGCCGCCGCAAACTCCGGCATGTTGAACAGCGTTCCATTCACGCGGTATTCCGGAAGCGAGTGCGGATCTGTGGTGGCCTCCAGGCGTTTCACCTGTGGAGTCAGATTGGTACACCAAACTCCCGCAAAGCCCAGGAAGAAGCGCTGCTGCGGAGTAAACCCATCGACCTCGGAAATCTTCTTTCCCACAAGGAGCTTCTGCAGAGCCATGTAGGCCAGATGCAGGCCGCCGTTATCGGCGATGTTCTCGCCCTCGGTGAGTTTGCCGTTCTCCTTCACCTCGCCGTCGGCTACAAAGTTGCCGTACTCGTCTTCAATGCACTTGGAATGAGCGTCGTACGCGGCGCCATCTTCCTTACTCCACCAGTCGGTGAAGTTGCCCGCACCATCGAACTGGCGGCCTTGATCGTCGAATCCGTGAGTCAGCTCGTGGCCGATCACCGCGCCGGACGCGCCGTAATTCACCGCATCATCCAGGCCGACCTGATAGAAAGGCGGCTGCAGGATTCCCGCCGGGAAGTTGATGTTGTTCATCTGCGGATCATAGTAAGCGTTCACGGTGGCCGGCGTCATTTGCCACTCGGCCTTATCCACCGGTTGGCCGATCTTGGCCATTTGCCGGTCAAACTCAAACTCCGACGCGCGCTCCTCGTTCCCAACGAGGTCGGTGGGCAGCACCTGGACTTTGGAATAATCGCGCCATTTATCCGGGTAGCCAATCTTATTGGCAACGGCGTGCAATTTCTCGATGGCGCGCTGCTTGGTTTCGGGCGTCATCCATTCCACGGTCTTGATGTCGGCCTCCATGGCATCTTCGATATCGCGGACCATCTTCAGAGTGCGCTCCTTGCCTTCGACGCCGAACGTGCGATCGACGTAGGCCTGGCCGAGGGCTTCTCCGAGGCTTCCATCCGTCAGCGCCACGCAACGTTTCCAGCGGGGCCGCTGTTCCTTCTGTCCGGATAAAGTGAGCGCGAAGAAATCGAAATTCTCATCGACGAACGGTTTAGAGAGCCAGCTTGCTTCACTGTGCACCAGGTGCCAGGTGAGATAAGTCTTCCAATCGTCATAACTCAGGCGGCCGAGCATGGCCTCCATTCCTTTGAAGAAATCCGGCGCCACCACATTGAACTGTTGCACGTCGGCATGCGCTTCCGGGAGGAACACTTTCCAATCGAACGCCGGCGCAAGCGCGTTCACTTGAGGCCGGCCCATGGGATGATACTCGTTGGCGGGATCGCGGCGAAATGTCACGTTCTGCGACGCGTCCGCCAACTGCGTCTCCATTTTCATGACAACCTGTGCGCTGGCCTGGGCGGTTTCCGCGTCCTGGCCTAGCAACTGGAACATTTTGGCAACGTGCTTGACGTATTTCCGACGCAGATCTTCGGAGGTCTTATCGGTCTTGAAGTAGTAATCTCGTTCGGGGAGGCCGATGCCGGCCTGGTCGAGTTGGGCGATTACCTTGGTGGAGTCTTTGAAGTCCTGGCCGGAGCCGGTGCTAAATACCGCGTCTACACCCATGCGCTGGAGGCGGCCGATTTCGAGGGTGAGTGAGGGAAGGTCATGGATCGCGCGAATGCGGTCGAGCTCTGGTTTCAGCGGGGAATCGCCCTTTTCCTCGACCACCTTTTCGTCCATGCAGGCCCGGTAGAAAGCGCCGATTTTCTGATCCACTGGCGACCCGGATGCTCCGCGGCGCGAGGCGCTGTCCAGAATCTCGCGAAGAATGGCCTGGTTTCTCTCGGCCAATTCGTCAAAGCGCCCCCACTCCGGACGATCGGCGGGGATCGGATTATTTTTCAGCCAGGTGCCACACGCATAACGATAGAAGTCCTCGCAGGGGCTCACCGAACGATCGATGTTTTCGACGTTGAAGTTGGATCGATTCGCGGCGGGTGTGGCCGGGGTTTGGGCGAAGGCGGTGCTCACGAGGGTGATTGCGGCACAGAGGAAAAGGCGCATAACTCCAATTGTAGGCAATGCGACTTGCAGGCACTGCGACGCTCGGCTATGCCGGGGTTCGCGGGAAATTATAGTTCGGGGTGGGTGCGGCCGGTATGCCTGTGCAGGTATTCGGGCGGCCGGGTGAATGTGCGGGTCCGAAAACCGTTTCGTCAGACGGAAAATCGACGGTGGGAACGTACGCCCCCATGAAGCCCCCGACATTGTTGTATTCCATCGTATAAGTGGGCACGTTGAAGACGGAGCAGGGGAAGCTGGGGCTCGCGAGCAGATTCCGGATCAAAAGGCTGTTGAATCCCGGCGCGCCGGAGGTAAGAAACGGGGCCAGATTGAAATAGGTATACCCGTTCGCGCTGGTTACGCCGGGGGGAGGGGTGGCGGCGAGGCCCACAATCAAAGTGACCTGGCCTTGGCTGGATCTTACGAACGCGGTGTCATCCAGCGCCGCCAGCACACTGCCGGTGCCGCCTGTGAAAGTGTCCGGGGGAGTGTAGGTATAGGGCGTGGAAGCTTTGAACTCCAGGCTGAAGTAGCGCATGGCCTCGGTCCCGGTAAGCGAACAAGTGTCGTTCGTCGGGTTGCATGGGATGGTGGGCAGATTCGTCGGAAGCTGGAACCGGATTCGCATAAAACTTTCGCCGTTCAGGAAACTGGTCATCTCCGGCAGCGGAAGGAAGGTGGATAAATACGCAGCGGCGGTATCGGTGCGACGCACCCAATCGGACGATCGCACCCACTGCGCCTGCTGGCCCGCGAAAGTATCGGATGGATACGTTTCCGTGGGGGTGATCGCGGCGGTGACGTAGTATTCGTCGTGGGCGGTAATCTGGTCCTGATCGAGCCACGGCAATTCCGCGTTTTGGAAGTTCACGCTGCCATTCACATTGATAATCGGTTGCCCGGTCGGGTTGTTCTTGGTGGTCGCCTGACTCGCCGGAATCGCGCACCCGGTGCTCAGGTCGCGGACAATCACTACGGCGGGGGTGGGCAAGGTCTGCGTATGCTCGTACCCATAATCCAGATAGTCGCGGATCTGCACAACGCCTCCGGAGTTCGCACCCGAAAGGTGCACAGGAAACGGGGCTGGCGGCGGAGGATAGATCGCGTCGTTCCAGGTGTACCCGGGATGAATCTGGGTGGCGTCGAAAACCGTTTGGCCGAACGTTGACGTGGTCCCGCATCCGGGGGAGACGCCGGCGACGGAACCTCCGAACGAGACTGTGAAGCCATACATCTGCTTATGCGTGAAGGGAGTGCCCGGCAGAAAGGGATTCGTCATACCGCTGAAGAGCGGCGGAAACTGATAATCGAACAGATAATTCCCCGGTGACGTTGTTAAGTGGTTGTCATATAGCGTCGCCGACATGAAGCGGGAGTTGGGGAAGTATCCGAGGACGACGAGTTCGTATCCGGGGGCGACCGTATAGAGAGCATGCGAATACACCGCATTCAGGTCGCCCTCATTGGCGCTCTGCTCGGTGGTCAGATTACTGGCGTAGCAAGCTGCTGCTCCTGGGTTCTGGTAGAAGTTCGCAACAAAGTCGTCCGCTGGGTTGATGGTCATGGGACAATTCTGTGCGGAGGCGCTCAGATGAGCAAAAAAGAGAACGAAAGGGACAGACAGCCAAAAGATTGACCGGCTGAAAACGTGCGCTGTCATACAGTTTCCAGCTAGGGTAACACTCTTTGAGCCGGTTTGTCTCTATCGAAACAAACTATTTTGTGCGCCTTAGACGGGCGTTCGAGGGAAGTTGAAGTTCGGTGTCGGCGCGGCCGGCACGTCCGCGCAGGTATTCGCGCGGCCCGGTGAATGCGCGGCGCCGAAGACCGTCGTAGCCGCCGGAAAATCAACCGTGGGAACATACGCTCCCATGAACCCCCCGACGTTGTTGTACTCCATCGTGTAGTTGGGGACGTTGAATGTGGAGCAGGGAAATGCCGGGTTCGCGAGCAGGTTGCGAATCAGGAGGCTGTTGAAGCCGGGCGCTTCGGTCGTGAGGTACGGGCCGAGGTTGAAATAGGTGTATCCGTTCGCCGACGTGACACCGGCGGGAACGGTGCTGGTGATTCCCACAATCAGCGTCACCTGCCCCTGCGAGCTCTTCACTAAGGAGCTATCATCGAGGGCCCATAACACGTCGGCTTCACCGGCCGAAAGCGTACTCGGAGGAATGTAGGTGGAGAGAGTGGTTGTTGTGAATTCCAGGCTGAAGTAGCGCAAGGCTTCATTGCCCGTGAGGACGCAGGTGTCGTTCGTCGGGTTGCACGGAATGGTTGGCATACCCGGAAGCTGAAACCGGATTCGCATCAGGCTGGCGCCACTGAGAAAACTGGTCAAGTCAGCCTGCGGCAGCAGGGTGGAGATATAAGCCGCGGCGGTATTGTTCCGGCCCACCCAATCGGACGACCTCACCCACTGGGCCTGCTGGCCGGCAAAGGTATCGTTCGGGTAGGTTTCGGTTGGGGTGATGGCGGCGGTTCCGTAATACTCCCGGTGCGCGACAATCTGAGGCTGGTTCAGCCACGGCAACTGCGCGTTCTTCAGGTTCAGGCTGGCCGCGACGCTCACGATCGGTTGACCCGTCGGATTATTCGTAGAGGTCGCCTGCTTGGCGGTAATCGCGCATCCATCGCTTAGCTCCCGCACGATGACAACGGTAGGCGTGGGGAGGGTGCCCTTGTGCTCGTAACCAAAGTCATCGTAGTCGCGGATTTGAACGATTCCGCCTGTGTTCGCGCCGGTCATGTGAACGGGAAACGGCGCCGGCGGCGGTGGATAAACAGCGTCGTTCCAGGTGTAACCGGTATGAATCTGAGTGGCGTCGAACACGGTCTGCCCAAACGTCGAAGTGGTGCCGCAGCCCGGCGCGATGGTACCCATCGTCCCGCCAAACGAAACCGTGAAGCCATACATCTGCTTGGGGGTGAACGGCATCCCCACCGTGAAGGGATTCGTCATGGTGCTGAACAGCGGCGGGAACTGGTAATCGAACAGATAGTTCGTCGAAATCGTTGTCAGGTGGCTGTCATAAAGCGTCGCCGACAGGAAGCGCGAGTTCGGGAAGGTCCCGAGAACCACGAGTTGGTAACCCGGAGCAACGGTATAAAACGTCTGAGCATAGATCGCATTCGGGTCGCCCGTGGCGCCGACGCCGTTTGTCTGCGACAGATTGACCGCATAACAGGCGGCTGCGCCGGGGTCCTCATAGAAGTTATCGACAAAGTCTTCCCCTGGATCGATCGGCATCGGGCAAGACTGCGGTAGCGCGAGCGAGGGAAGCAGAAACAAAGAAACAAAACAGGCTTGGATAAGAGTTTGGGGGATTGCCGTCGGAGTCATCGTCACCTTTCGAACCAAAGTGGTACAAGTCCTACATGGGACAGATTATGCTAGCACGCTGCCTGCCAGCCTAAACCGGTGTCCTTGTCACAGTACAGGCAGTAGGGGGCGGCGGAACTGCGCCGCAACTGTTCGGTCGAACAGGCGGTACTGGCGGCCCCAGTAAGTTATCCCCATCGGGAAAATCCACGGTGGGAACAAATTCTCCCATGAAGCCCCCAAGAGGGTTGTACTCCATTGTGTAACTCGGCACATTAAACGTCGAGCAATCAAAAAGGGGATTCGGCAGTAGTGTCCGGACAAGCACACTGTTGAAGTTTTGGTATCCCGCAACCTTGGTCAGGTCGAGGTAGGTGTAGTAATTGGCAGCGGAAACTTCGGCGGGAGGAGTGCCCCCGAGGCCCACGATCAAAGTGACATTGCGATTCGGGTCCAGAACAAACGATGTGTCGTTCAGCGCGATCAGCGTGGTGCTTGAGCCCGTCGATGTAGCCGACGACGGCGCGGCGTACAGGAATTCCACACTCAGGTAGCGGACTTGCTCATTTCCGGTGAGCGAGCATCCCGAGGCGCAGGGGATGGAAGGGGTGGTTGGAAGCGGGAACTGAACGCGAATGAAATTCTGCCCCGAAAAAAGACCTTGCAGCGTAGTAGGGGGCAGAATGGCCGAGGCGTAGGCGGCAGCCGAGTTGTTGCGTCCCACCCAATCGGACGAACGAATCCACTGGATCTGGTTATTCGGATCGCCCGGGTAGCACCCGGTGGGAGACAAAGTGGCCGTACTGTAGTACTCGTGGTGCGCCTGAATCTGCGGCTGGTTGAGCCAGGAACTACTCGACAGGGATTGCGTGACGCTGATGATGTTCATCGACTCCGCCTGGGCCAGGGGCAACGCGCAGCCATTGGTCAACTGGCGGACGATCACCACGGGAGCCGCCTCAGTGGAGATTCCCATGTACTCGCGGATCATCATGGTTCCACCGATGTTCGGACCGCTCTGGTGAACGGGAAAGCCAGCGGGAAGGCCAGGCGCGCCGTTCCAGGAAAATCCTTGATGGAGTTGGGTGGCGTCGAGCACGTTCTCGCCGACGTTCGACGAACTGGTGCTGCAGCCAGCGGCCACGGTTTTGGGCGGACCTCCGCCAAACGAGACCGTCAACCCGTACATCTGCCCGGACGTGTAGGTCGCTCCCGTGACGTAGGGATTCGTCATGGAGTTCGAAAGTGGCGGGATCTGGTAGTCAAACAAGGCGCTCAGCAGCGTGGAATGCCCGTCATAAAGCGAAACCGACATAAAGCGCGCATTCGGAAAAGTGCCGAGCACCACGAGCTGGTACCCGGGGTTTACCTGGTAAAACACCTGTTTGTAAGTGGCGTTCGAATCGCCTCCGGAACTGCCGCCGCTCGATCCGGTAAAACTGAGCGCGTAGCAGGAATTGTTGAAATTCGCAGTGAAACCTTTGGATGGATTAATAATAGGAAGCGTGTTGCAATTGGTAGACGAACTGTGAACGGAAGACGAGGAAGTTTGAGACCAGGCGGCAGACGCGCAAAGGAAAGCCGCCAGGAGTGCGTATCTGTTCATGAAGTGTCCTTAATAAGAATAAGAGGAGACTGGAAGCCAAACGGCGCGGCGAGGCGACGTGTTGGAACGGTTCGACTCATGCTAACATTCTTCCCGCGTTTTTGGGGTGAAACAATACGTGGTACTTCAGGGGCACTTTCCGATGGACGCTTAGCTCTCGCTTAATTAACTACGCCGCATCTGCTCCACCAGGTATTCCGATGTCCGCAGCGAAAAAGCCAGAATCGAGATTGTAGTGGTTTTATCCGTGCAGTTCGGGAAAACGCTGGCGTCGCACACGTACAGATTCGGAACATCATGGGTTTGCCCGAAGCGGTTGGTGACGAACTTCTTCGGATCGTTTCCCATGCGGAGCGTTCCGGTTTCGTGCAGGCTGGTTCCGGGCATGTCCGGAGCGGCGGCCGCGCCCTGATACTCCGCGCCGCTGGCATGTAAAAGCTGTTCGCAGGCTTGCTTGCCGTGCTCCCACATCAACAGCGTGTTGTGGTCCCACTGAAAATGAAGCCGCGCGGCGGGGATGCCGTAGACATCCTTCACCACCGGATCGATGTCGACGTAGTTGGCATCGCTCCGCTGGGTGGGCGCCTGAATGTAGAAGCTGACGGGCGTGGGATAGCGCCGCTTGATCTCGCGCTTGAAGTCTTTTCCGAAACCGGGGATGTCATCGAAGTACCACGGAAACTCCCTGCAGCCTCCGTCGGGATACACCGAGTAGCCGCGAATGAACTTCTCCTCATGCGGGTTACTTAAATTCTGCCATCGCGGCATCCAGGCTACCGTGCTGGACGAAACGTTATCCGGGAAACTCGGCTGCCCGAGTAACTGGGGGAAGTAACCTCGCGCGGTGGTTCCATAGAGATGATCGCAAAGGTTGCGTCCCGCCTGCCCGCTGGAATTGGCGATGCCGGAATTCAGAATGATCCGTGCCGATTCCACGCACGACGCGGCTACCACCACGGCCTTTCCGAAGACTTCCACTTCCTGTTTCGTCAGGCGATCGATATAAGAGACGCCGGAAGCGCGGCCTTCGGAATCGACCAGGATGTTCTTCGCGAGCGCGTTGGTGCGAATCTCCAGGTTTCCGGATTTTTCCGCGGCCGGCAGAAAGAACCAGGGCGTGGAGAAGAAAGAGCCGGTATCGCAGCCCTCCGTACAGTTGCCGCAGAAATGGCAGGCAGGATGGCCGTTGTGATTCTTTGTGAGTTGGGCGATGCGGTCGGGCAGATAGGGGATGCCGGCCTTTTGCGCGCCGCCGTGGAGAATCCAATCGATGCAGCGGAAATTCATGGGGGGCAGGTAGTCGCCGTCGGGGTTGCTGGGCCGGTTCTGGACCGTGCTGGCGACGCCGATCATCTTCTCGACGCGGGTGTAATAGGGCGCAATTTCTTCGTAAGTAATGGGCCAATCGACGTCATAGCCATCGCGCGTAGCCGCGCGGAAATCGATCTCGCTGAAACGCGCCGAAGACCTGCCCCAGAAGTTGGTTTTGCCGCCGACGGCGAAGCACCGCCGCCAGGTCCATTCGGTCCCCGGCGCCGTGGTGAACGCGATCTCGTGCTCCCAGATTCCCTCGGTGTATTCGTTATCCATGTAGCCGATGGATTGGTCTCTGGTTTTCGGATTTCCGAAGCCGCGGTATTTCATGTCGTACGGTTGGCGATGATTGCGGAAATCTTTTTTGGGATCGAGACGCCGGCTGGCATTCAGGGCGCAGACCTTCAGTCCGGCTTCGCAGAGGGTGCGAATGGCCATTCCGCCGCCCGCTCCGGTTCCGATCACGATGACATCGTAAGTTTGTTTGGGCATGATTTATCAGCTCGGAGTGACTAAGTGACGGTGTTCCGGATCGCCGGAGTGCGGGCATCCGGGTGAAGCGGAGTACAGCTTGAGCCCTGGGTAATCCAGTTGTTCGAGGCCCATGCGGCTGGTGTAATACCCCATCACGGTGTAGCGCCGCATGAGAAGGAAAAACGGACTTCCATCGAGGGCATGGAGCCTCTCATTTTGCTGCGCGGCAGCCAGCTTCAGGAACGGCCGCAAGCCTTCCCGGAAAGGCTGCTGAATCTTCGCATCGCTCGCGGCCATGAAGTCGATGAACTCGGCGACGCCTGCGTCTTTGGCGCCGGGGGTATCGTCACGCGGAATGATGAAATCCGTCAGTTGATCGAGCGCTTCGAATTCCGGCGGTGAAAAGAACTGCGGCGCGTAAGTGTGCGGCCTGGGTTGAACCGACTCTTGCATCGCATGCTGGGGGGCGCAAATCCAGCGTGAGAAGCCCGGAAAACGGCTCGCGGCTGTCGCCAGCGCGAGCATTTCCAGCGCCTGCCGGCGGTCGGGTGATTGGTTCGCCATGAGCAGAGCGTATCAGGATGTAAAAAAGAAATCAGAAATTAAACGGGAGACCGGGCACTTTCTCCAGTAGATGCTCGCCTCAAGACTTTCGCTTGTGCTCCTCGCCGCTGCTCCGGCGCTCCTCATGGCTGGTGGTGGAACCACCACCGTTCTGACAACGTCGGCAAACCCGGCCGCCTACGGCGCGTCGCTGACGCTGACGGCCACCACACATCCCGCTATCCCCGGCGGCAATTTCACCGTGACGTTCTATGACGGCGCGACGAGCCTGGGCGTGGTCGGCGTAACCGTGGGTGGCGGACAAATCGGCACGTCCACATTGGCCACGTCTTTGCTCACCCTCGGTTCGCATACCTTGACAGCGCATTTCGGCGGTGGGAACTACGAGCCCAGCACCTCGGCGCCGTTGACCCAACTCATCGAGTACGCGACTACGACGACTTTGACCTCGTCCGGCACGCCGTCGACCTTCGGACAGAGCGTCGTGTTGACCGCGACAGTCGCACCCTCCAGCGCCACCGGAAAGGCGACGTTCTATGACGGAAGCCGGGTGCTGGGAATTGGAACGCTCGCAAGCGGGGTAGCAACGTTGACGACAGAGCTGATAGGGCCAGGATCGCGTTCCCTCGCCGCTTATTACCAGGGTGATGCGAACGATCTTCCGAGCCTGTCAGTCCCGCTTCCGCAAACCACCACATCTCTTGCCGGAAATGGGTTCGCATCCCAGGCGACCTACTCGGTGGGAACTGGCCCTCAGAACGCGGCACTGGGAGATTTCAACGGCGATGGCCGGGCGGATGTCGTGACGGCGGATTACGGTGGTACGGTTTCAGTGCGCTTCGGAAACAGCGACGGTACCTTTGGGGCTCTGGCGACCTTCACCGCCGGAACGGAACCCGACTTCGTGGCGGTTGGTGATTTCAACGGAGACGGCGTCCAGGACCTCGCGGTGGCGGACTACTCCGGCGGCGTCAACATCCTGATCGGGAATAGCAACGGGACGTTCAACACTCTCGTGCCTTATGTTGCCGGAAGCGTCCCCACGAGCGTTGCGACAGGCGACTTCAACGGGGACGGATTTGTCGATCTGGCGGTGACCAGCGCCAGCGGCGTGAGCATCCTTCTGGGCAACGGCGATGGGACGTTCAATCCGGCCGTGACGTATGCAGCCGGCTCTTCGCCGGTCTACGTCGTGGTGGGAGACTTCAACGAGGACGGAATCGTCGATCTGGCGGTAGCTAGCGGCAGTGGTGTGAGCATACTCACGGGTGTTGGCGACGGCACGTTCAATGTTGCGGTGTCCCACACCGCGGGCAGTAATCCCGGGGCGATTGCCATTGGAGACTTCAACCAGGACGGTCATCTGGACCTGGCGGTGGAGGATAACAGCCTCGCTAACGTGAGCGTTCTGAACGGTGACGGCCTGGGAGGGTTCGGGACAGCCGCTACTTACACGACAGGCGGCGCGGGAATCTGGGTAGCGGTCGCGGATTTCAACGGCGATGGTTGGGAAGATCTGGCGACTGTCTCCTCATTCGGCACCACAGTCAGCGTCCTGCTAAATGATGGTACCGGGCTGTTCCTGACCAACGCCGATTATAGCGTCGGCAGTGGGCCCTTCGCAGTCGTAGCGGGGGATTTCAATGGCGACGGCGTGGCCGACCTGATCGCGGCCAACAGCAACGACAACAACTTGAGCGTACTGCTAGGCACTCCAGCTGCGCCTCCGACCACTACCACCCTGACCTCTTCCCTCAATCCGTCCATCTTCGGCCAAAGCGTCACATTCACTGCGACGGTATCATCTACAACCGTCACGGGAACGGTGACCTTTAAGGACGGCGCGACGACATTAGGATCGATGAGCCCGACATTGGGCGTGGCGACTTATACGACCTCAGCTTTGACAGCGACAACGCACTCGATCACCGCGGTCTACGGCGGAGATGTGAACAATGGACCCAGCACCTCGACGGCTGTGTCGCAAGTGGTGAACGCGCAGACCGTGACCACGACCGTGCTTACTTCATCGGTCAATCCTTCGACTTACGGAACGAGCACCACTCTGACCGCGACGGTTTCGCCTTCTTCGGCCACGGGATCGGTGCAGTTCTTCGACGGCGCCACGAGTTTAGGCACCGGCAGCCTGAGCTCAGGAGTTGCGACGCTCGCGCTTTCCTCGCTTGCCGTTGGGGCAAACTCGTTGACGGCGGTTTATGGTGGCGATGTTCCGGACGCTGGAAGTACGTCTCCAGGGATCACTCAGACGGTAAACCAAATCACGTCCAGCGGAATCCTGACGACGTCCCTGACGCCCGCCACTTACGGCCACACCGTCACTTTGACCATGACCGTGGTACCGTCGAGCGCCACGGGCAAAGTAACTTTCTACGACGGCCCGACGGTGCTGGGAGTCTCTTCGCTGGCGAGCGGGGCGGCAAGCCTTGCCACCACACTGCTCCCCTCTGGATTGCAGTCTCTAAAGGCCTACTACGCGGGCGACACCAACGATACGGCGGTTCTTTCGACTGCTCTTTCGCAGACCATAAATGCCGTCACCTCCGGTGGATTTGATCCCGTAGCCGAGTATGAAGCTGGATCCGGCTCCTACAAAGTGGCTGTCGGAGACTTCAACGGGGACGGCCATCAGGATCTGGCGATCCCCAACCCGAACGACAACACCATCAGCGTGCTGCTGGGCGCGGGCGATGGAACCTTCCAGACGGCTGTAACGTACCTCACCGGCGCCAAGCCTCTATTTGTCGTCGCCGGGGATTTCAACGGGGATGGTTTTACCGATCTCGCAGTTACAAATAACAACAATGGCAATGTAAGCATTCTGCTGGGCAAGGGCGACGGGACGTTCTACGCGCAGGTCCTGTATACCGCCGGCAGCGGCCCACTGGGCATTGCAATGGGCGACTTCAACGGCGACGGTTTTGAAGACCTGGCGGTGACCAACACGAACGATAACAACGTCAGTATCCTGCTGGGCAAGGGCGACGGAACGTTTTACGCAGCAGTGACTTACGCCGCCGGCACCGCCCCAGTGTCCGTTGCGGTGGGAGACTTCAATCGAGACGGCCATACGGATCTGGCGGTTGTGGACCAGTCCGCGAGCGTGAGCGTGCTGCTGGGGAACGGCGACGGAACCTTCCAGTCGCTGGTGAGCTACTCGGTTGGCAGTATTCCTCGCGACATTGCCGTGGGGGACTTTAACGGAGACGGGTACGCCGACCTGGCCGTCACCAACCCATCCCAAAATGGCGTTAACATTCTTCTCGGAAAGGGCGACGGGACCTTCAACGCAGCCGTAAACTATTCGGGGATCGAAAACGCCGCGTTCGTTGTCGCTGCCGATTTTGACGGCGACGGCAACCAAGACCTCGCCGTTTCCAGTTTCATCAGCAATGACGTGAGCGTGCTAACGGGGATCGGCGATGGAACCTTCGCCGCGCCGGTTGGCTATGGCGCGGGCGGCGCCACTGCGGGCATTGCTGTGGGGGATTTTAATGGAGACGGACGGGCGGACCTGGCTTTCGCCGATCTAATGATCGACAGCGTGGGTATTTTGCTGGGAGCCCTCCCAACCACAACGACCGAGATTTCATCGGCGAACCCGTCGACTTACGGCTCCACTGCGAGTTTGACCATCACCGTCACGCCCTCTTCAGCCACGGGAACCGTGGAAATCTTACAGGGCGTCACCGTCCTCGCGAGCGGCACGCTGACTGGTGGAACAGCCACGCTGTCGATGTCGGCCATCCCCGCCGGCGCTTATACCCTAACCGTCGTCTACCTCGGCGACGCAACGCACGGTGCCAGCACTTCTTCCAGTTTCAGCCAGACGATCAACCAGGCATCGACCACTACATCCCTCACTTCATCGGCCAACCCATCAACCTATGGTGAGAACGCAACTTTCACGATCACGGTTTTGCCCTCAACGGCGACGGGCACTTACCAGGTTATGGAGGGAGCGACGGTGCTGGGAAGCGGAAGTCTCATCGGCGGCGTGGCTACTTTCTCGATCTCCTCGCTCCCGGTGGGCAGCTACACAGGGACAATCGTCTATAGCGGAGATTCCAACTATACGACCAGTACTTCCGCAAGCTTTACGCAGGTAGTGAACCCGGCGCCCACGACGACTTCGCTGATGTCTTCTTTGAACCCCTCGACTTTTGCCCAATCCGTGACGTTCACTGCCACGGTTTCGCCTTCCTCGGCGACCGGAATGGTGACGTTCATGGATGGCGCGACATCTCTTGGAACCGGCTCTCTTAGCGCCGGCGTGGCAACTCTCCCCGCAGCCTCGCTGACGGTGGGCACGCACTCCATCACGGCGGTTTACGGCACTGACGGAAACAATTCCAGCAGCACCTCGACGGCATTGTCACAGGTGGTGAACAAGGCTTCCAGTTCGACGACGGTTACTTCGTCGCTGAATCCCTCGACTTACGGCCAAAGCGTGACCTTTACCGCTCACATTACGGGGCTGATATTAACAGGAATGGTGACGTTCCTGGATGGTTCGACGTCAATCGGAACCGGCACCATCAGTGAACCAGGGAGCCCCCAGATGACGCTTCCTCATAGCATTCACCCGGAGGGCCCAGAGGGCGCGACCGCGACTCTGACTCTCTCGACTCTCGCCGCCGGGGTACACTCCATCACGGCGGTCTATGCCGGGGATGCCAACCATCTCGCCAGCACGTCCCCAGTCCTGTTGCAGACGGTGAATCAGGGGGCGACCAGCATCACACTCACTTCCGCTCCGAACCCATCCGTTTATGGGCAGCCCACCACTCTCACTGTGACGATTTCGCCCGCAACGGCAACCGGAACCATCACGTTCAAGGATGGTTCCACCACCCTGGGAACGGGTACGCTAAGCGGCGGGGTCGCCACATTCTCTTTGTCCGTACCAGCCGGAGTTCACATACTGAGCGCCTTGTACGGTGGGGACGCGAATGACCTATCCAGCATTTCCTCAACCTTGTCGCAGACCATAAACCCGGCCAACGCAACGGTCACCCTCACATCGTCGGTGAATCCGGCGTCGTTTGGCCAAACCGTAGACCTGGTCGCCACCGTTTCGCCATCCGCAGCCACCGGAACCATCACGTTCAAGGACGGTTCGACGACGCTCGTCCTGGCGATCCTCGGCAACGGAACCGCGACGGCGGCGATACAGATTCTGACGCCGGGCGTGCACGCACTCACGGCGGTGTACAGCGGCGATGCAAACGATACCTCCGGTACGGGCGCGCTGAGCCTGACAGTAAATAGCTGCGCCGCCATAAACACCACTTCCATATTTCTCGATAGCGCCGGCGGTCCCCAGGTCGTGACGGTTACCGCAAGTTCTCCCACATGCCCCTGGGGCGCATCGACCGCTTCGCCCTGGATTCAGCTTTCCGAAAGCGGGGGAACAGGCAGCGGCGCGTTCACCGCCACTCTTTCGCAAAACACCACAGGCGTGGTGCGGACCGGCACCATCCTGGTCGGCCAACAAACCATCGCTGTCACCGAGCGCGTGACCACCCAGATCTTCGCCGACGTCCCGCCCAGCAACCCCTTCTTCGACGCGGCGGATTTGCTCTATACGCTGAACATCACCACGGGATGTAGTTCGAATCCGCTGGATTACTGCCCGGATCAGAATATCCCGCGCTGGGAGATGGCTGCTTATATTGTCCGCGCGATTTATGGCGGCAATAACTTTCCCTATTCCAACGTTCCCCTCTTCAATGACGTTCCGGTGGGCGCCAACGGGTTCGCGTACATCCAGAAGATGGCCGAATTGGGAATTACCTCGGGATGTGGAAATGGCGATTTCTGCCCACTGGAGGCCGTAGCGCGCGATCAGATGGCTATCTTCGTCATTCGCATGCGCTATGGTGCCACCGCGCTGTTCGACTTCCCCTCAACTCCGTACTTCACTGACGTGAACTCCAGCACCTTCGGTTGGTCGTGGATTCAACGGCTGAAGGAAGACAGCGTCACAAACGGTTGCACGGTGACGACGTTCTGCCCAACCGACCCGGTCACGCGCGGTGAAATGGCCGTGTTCATTGTGGGCGGAGGCTTCAACGCGTTGCTGCCGCCGGCAACGCCGGTGATTTCCTCCATCAGCCCGGCGACGATCGTCCGCGGGGCCGGCGGGACGTATACAGTCACCGGTCTGAACACGAGCTTCGTAGACGGAGTAACGACCATCGCCCCAATCCCAGGTATCACCGTCGGCGCCGTGACGGTGAGTAGTGCGACGTCGTTGACCGTGCAACTCACCGCCGCAAGCGACGCCATTCCGCAGCCGGTGTCCGTCCTCGCGATTACCGGTAACCCGCCGGCAAATCAGGAAGCGGTCCTGCCGAACAGCCTCGTCATTCAGTAGAGGCTGCCCCCGGAAGAACCCGCGCCCACCGAGCCGCTACAAGGCACGGTGGGCGCTTTTCGTATTACCCAATTAAAGAATGACCCGCAAAGAAAACTAGAAATTAAATCCACGAGCCGGCACTTTCTCCAATAGATGCTCGTCTCAAGACTCTCATTCGTTCTCATTCTTGCTGCTCCGGCTCTTTTGATGGCTGGGGGTGCACAAACCACCACTGTCCTCAATAGCGTCCCGAACCCGTCGTTAGTGGGCCAAAGCGTTACCCTGACCGCCACGGTGAACTCCCCGACGGTCACCGGAAGTATCGAATTCTGGGACGGCGGCGTGGATACTGGGACGGATTTAGGCCCGGCGACCTCGTTCTCATCAGGGGTTGGAACGCTGACGATCACAACGCTCGCGCTGGGGCCGCACTCTCTCACGGCCGTGTTCAACAGCGACACCAACGGCTTTGCGTGGAACAACAGCACTTCAGCGCCACTCACACAGAATGTGCTCAACGCGACCACAACAGTGCTGACTTCGTCCGCCAGTCCCGTGAATTACGGCCAGACCGTGACCTTGACGGCGACCCTCAACCCCTTAAGCGCGACCGGCAAGGTGACGTTCTATGACGGCGTCACAGTGTTGGGAACGGGCACCGCGGCAAGTGGGATCGCCACGCTGACCACGCTGCTCGCCTCAGGGGTTCGCCATCTGAAGGCCTATTATGAGGGCGACTCGAGCGATGCCGCGGCCAGCTCCGCGCCTTTTTCGCAAACCATCACAGCGATAGCCGGCAATGGATTCCAACCGCCCAACGGAAGCCTGGGTACGGGCCTCGCTCCGTTCGGGATGGCGACGGGAGACTTCAACGGCGACGGCATTGCCGACTTTGTTGTGACCGACCAAACGCCTGGCAACGTCATCGTCATTCTCAGCGGTGGCGGAACTTACAGCGGAACATATTATTCCGTCGGTGCGTCGCCCGTTTCCGTTGCCGTGGGAGACTTTGACGGAGATGGCAACCTCGATATCGCCGTAGCCAACCAGGACGACGGCACCGTTAGCGTTCTGCTCGGCAACAACATGGGCGTCTTTGCGCCGGCGACGGACAGCCCCTATACCGTAGGCGCCAATCCCTCCTTTGTTGCGGTCGGGGACTTCAATGGGGATGGCATTCCCGATCTCGTAGTGACCAACCCAGGTAGCAGCAACCTGGACGTGCTTCTGGGCGTCGGTGATGGAACCTTCGACGCGCCGGTCATCTACACCGCGGGAACCAATCCTTCATCTGTCGCGGTGGCGGACGTCAACCAGGATGGCTTTGCCGACCTCGTTGTAACCAACCAGAGTAGCGGCAACGTGAGTGTGCTCCTGGGCGCCGGCGATGGAACCTTCGGCGCGGCCGCGAACTACCCCACAGGCTCCGTGCCGGTGTTCGTGGTGGCTGCGGATTTTAATGGCGATGGCTATCCGGACCTCGCTGTGGTGAACGGCCTCGGCAGCAGCCTGAGCGTTCTATTGAACGACGGGACCGGCTTGTTCACGGGAGCCGTGTCTTACCCCGTTGGCGCTTTCCCCATTGCCGCCGGGATCGGAGATTTCAACGGAGACGGTCACCCCGACCTGGCAGTTACCAGTTCAACCGCTGTAAGCGTCCTGCTCGGCAACAGCGATGGGACTTTTAACACCGCGGTGGGGTATGGCTCTGACTCCGTAACCGGCATTGTTGTCGCTGACGTCAACGGAGACGGCATAGCCGACATCCTTGCAGCCGATATTACCAGTAACAACAGCCTGGAACTTTTCTTCGGATTGGTAGCCACATCCACTACTCTTACCTCTTCGGAGAACCCCGCGGCGTTTGGCGATAGCATCACCTTTACGGCCACGCTGGCGCCTCTCGCCGCAACAGGCACCGTAACGTTCGAGGACAACGGCTCACCCATTGGCTCCGAGCCCGTCACTCTGGTTGACGGCGTTGCGACCCTCCCCGTGTCGAATCTCGCGCTTGGCTCGCACCCAATTACAGTAGTCTATAGCGGCGACTCCACTTACGGCGTGAGTACCTCCTCAACCGTCAACGAGAACGTGCTTACCGCTGTCACGACAACCTTGACTTCGTCCGAGAACCCCTCCACTTACAACGACACCGTAACGTTTACCGCGACCCTCTCAAACACCCTCGCCACGGGCACGGTCACGTTCAACGACAGTGGGTCGCCAATTGGTTCGGGACCGGTCACTGTGACGGGCGGGGTTGCGACCTTGGCTATTTCCAGCCTTCTCGTCGGCGCGCACCCCATCACCGCCGTCTATAGCGGGGACTCCACCTATGCGGGGAACACGTCCTCAACGCTGTCCCAGGTTGTGCTGCATGCGACCACGACAACGGTCCTCTCGTCCCTGAACCCCTCGACATTCGGCGCCGGCGTAACTTTCACCGCCAGCATTCAAGCGGGCGTGTCGGGCACCGTAGTCTTCAACGACAACGGTTCTTCCATCGGATCCGGATCGGTCAATCTAATCAACGGAATGGCTACCCTCTCGCTCAGTTCACTTTCCGTTGGGTCGCATCCGATCACGGCGGTCTACAGCGGCGACTCAAGCTACGCGGGTAGCACTTCCACAGTCTTAACCCAGGTCGTAGACCAGGTGACGACCACCACCTTGCTCACGTCCTCGCGAAATCCTGCAGCGGCTGGCGAATTCATCGCTCTAACAGCCGCCGTTACGCCGGCGCAGGCGACCGGTACGGTCGCATTCAAGGCAGCCGGAAGCACCGTGGGAACCGCGAACGTGATCAACGGCCAGGCGACCTACGCTTTTTCGAGTATCACGATTGGTCCGGTCGCATTGACGGCGGTCTACAGCGGCGACACCAACGACGCCACGAGTACTTCTTCCCCGCTGAGCGAGACCATCGCTACAGCCACGCCGGTGACGCTGATTTCCGCGGGCTCGCCCTCTCAGTTTGGGCAAACCGTCTTGTTGACAGCCGGGGTAACGCCCACCAGCGCAACCGGCAAGGTAAGTTTCTACGACGGCACGACGGCGCTGGGAACCGCGACGCTTTCGAGCGGAAGCGCCGCATTCACCGCGATCCTCGCTTCCGGGGTCCGCTCTCTGACGGCCTATTACGAGGGTGATGGAAGTAATGCGCCCGGCACTTCGACGGCGGTCACGCAAACTGTGAACGCAACAGCCGGCAACGGATTCCAATCGCCGGTGACCTATGCGACCGGCAACAGCGATCCGTGGAATATGGCCGCCGGAGACTTCAACGGCGACGGTCACATGGACTTAGCCGTTACCGATATTGGTAGCTCCGTACTCGCGGTGTTTCTGGGCAACTCGGACGGAACTTTCCAGGCGGCGGTGCCCTACAGCGTTGGGACCACCCCCACCGGCGTCGCCGTGGCGGATTTAAACGGAGACGGCCTTCCAGACCTGATCGTCACCAACTATACCTCAAACAACATCGGCGTGCTTCTGGGTGTTGGCGCGGGCGCTTTCGCTGCGCAGGTGACGTATGGGATAGGCCCGGACGGCTCCAACCCCTCGTTGGTCGCGGTGGGGGACTTCAACCGCGATGGCATCCCCGACCTCGCTGTGACCAATCGGAGCACCGGTATCGTGGTGGTACTCATGGGCATTGGAGACGGAACCTTTCAGGCCCCAGTTCCCTATGCCGTCGGAACCGCTCCCGCGTCTGTTGCGGTAGGTGACTTCAATCACGATGGTTACGCCGATCTCGCCGTGGTGAACCAGACGAGCGGCAACGTCAGCGTGCTGCTGGGTAATGCCGACGGAACCTTCCAGACGGCTGTGAATTACGAGGTAGGCGCCAGTCCAACGGTAGTTGTGGTCGCGGACTTTAACAACGACGGTTCTCCCGATCTTGCCGTGGCCAACGGTGGCGATGGCACAGTGAGTCTGTTGCTGGGAACCGGCTCTGGAACATTCAATACGCAAGCGATTTACCCGGTGTCTTCCGACCCAATAGACCTTGCCGTGGGAGACTTCAATGGCGATGGCTACCCGGATCTCGCAGCATCCAACAATGGCAATGGAAGCGTAAGCATCCTGCTGGCATTGAGCAATGGAACGTTCGCTCCGGCGGTGACTACCGTGAATAGTTCGCATGCCGCCGGTATCGTAGTCGGCGACTTCAACGGCGACGGCATCACCGACTACGCGGTGACGAATGCCGATGGCGGGAGCCAGGTGCAGGTTTTCCTGGGAACTCCAACGACAAGCACCACTCTGATCTCTTCGCTCAACCCGTCCAACTTCGGCGACAGCGTGACATTCACGGCCACCCTGGCGCCCTTGTCCGCAACGGGTACGGTGACGTTCTATGACGGCGTGACCGTTTTGGGTTCGGGACCGGTCACTCTGACGAGTGGGATCGCAACTCTTCCTATCTCTTCGCTGGCGTTGGGTACGCACGCCATCACGGCGGCCTACAGCGGCGACTCGAACAACTCGCCCAGCATTTCGTCAGCCCTCACCCAGACCGTGCTCACCGCGACTACGACCACTCTGACATCGTCGGAAAACCCCTCCATCTCCGGCGACACCGTGACTTTCACGGCTACTCTCGCGCCCCTGGCCGCAACGGGCACTGTGACATTCAAGCACGGGGTCACAACGTTGGGATCAGTCACCCTCGTCAACGGCGTGGCGATTCTTGCTGTCAACTCGCTCACCCTTGGTGAGCACTCCATCACGGCGGTATATAACGGCGACTCGAACTACGGCGTGAGCACTTCCTCAGCCCTCAACGAAAACGTGGTCACGGCGACCACCACCACGCTCATTTCGTCACTGAACCCCTCCTCGTTCGGTAACAGCGTAACCCTCACGGCCACTCTTGCGCCTCTCGCCGCGACCGGCACGGTGACGTTCAAGGACGGCTCAACAACCTTAGGATCGGGACCCGTCAATCTCACCAGCGGGGTTGCAACTCTCTCGCTCAGTTCCCTCGCGGTTGGTTCGCACTCCCTAACGGCCGTGTATAGCGGCGACTCGAACTACGCGGTGAGCACCTCTTTGGTGGTAACGCAAAACGTGGTGACGGCGACCACCACCACGCTCATTTCCTCACTGAACCCTTCAACCTACGGGACCAGCGTGACTTTCACGGCCACCCTTGCGCCATTGGCCGCCACCGGCACGGTGACTTTCAAGGACGGCAGCACCACCCTGGGGTCGGGAGCCGTGACTCTGGTCAGCGGCGTAGCGGTTCTCTCCCTCAACACCCTCACCTTTGCAGCGCATTCGATAACCGCCGTTTACAGCGGCGATGCGAATTATGGGGTGAGTACTTCTTCCACCACAATTCAAACCGTAAATGAGGCGTCCCCCACGATGCTGCTGACTTCGTCCGCCAATCCGCTCGTCTTCGGTCACTCCGTTATGTTAACGGCGACGCTTTCGAATTCGCTCGCGACCGGCAAGACGACCTTCTATCAAGGCTCAACCGTACTGGGAACGTCGGTTGTTTCGAGCGGAGTCGCTGTCTTCACCACGCCGCTGCTCGCGTTCGGAACCCAGGCTCTCAAGGCATACTACGAAGGCGATGCAAATGACGAAGCGGCCACCTCGGCAGCGCTTCCTCAAGCTGTTAATTCAGTAGCCACCACGGGATTCGACCCCATGACCACTTACGCAGCCGGCGCCATACCCTACACCGCGGCGGTGGGCGATTTCAATGGGGATGGCTTCGCCGATCTGGTGGTCACCAATGAGAACGCCAATACTGTGACCGTGCTGCTCGGCAACGGAAATGGAACCTTTCAAGCGGGCGCCACCTATACCGTAAGCAACACGGTGCTGGGCGTCGCGGTTGGCGACTTCAACGGGGACGGCAAACCCGACCTGGCCGTTACCAACGACGACGGTGTCGTGAGCGTTCTGCTGGGCGACGGCACTGGCACGTTCGGTTCGGCGGTCAACTATACCGTTGGACCGGATCCTCAATTCGTCGCCGTGGGCGACTTCAATGGGGACGGCTTCGCGGATGTTGTTGTAACCAACTTGAACAACACCTTGAGCGTCTTGATTGGCAAAGGCGACGGAACCTTCAACACCGCGGTAGCCTATACCGCCGGCACTGCTCCCTACGGAATTGCGGTAGGCGACTTCAATGCGGATGGGTACCCGGACCTGGCGGTTGCAAACCTCGAAAGCAATACGGTGAGCGTGCTGCTTGGCAGAGGCGACGGCACCTTCCACGTGGCCGTGAACTACGCTACCGGCACATTCCCCGGTCTGGTCGCGGTGGGAGACTTCAATGGAGACGGTAAACCCGACCTTGCGGTGACCAATTTGCAAGGCAACACGGTGAGCGTCCTATTGGGCGTCGGCGACGGCACGTTCCAGACGCAAGTGCCCTACGACACAGGCATTCGCCCCGTATTCATAGCGGTAGGGGACTTCAACGGCGATGGCAATGCCGACCTCGCAGTCGGGAACCAGAACAGCGGCACGCTGAGTGTCCTGAACGGAGCCGGCGACGGCACCTTCCAGGCGGCAGTGAACTACAGCACGGGCAGTTCTCCGCAGGGCATCGCGGTGGCGGATTTCAATCGTGACGGCCGGTCTGACGTTGCGGTCGCCAATTCCGGCGACGGCACCATGGGCATTCTGTTGGGATTCTCGGTTTCCCCAACCACTACGACATTGACTTCGTCCTTGAATCCATCGACTTTCGGCGTAAGCGTCACTCTCACTGCAACTCTCGCGCCGCTATCCGCCACCGGCACAGTGACGTTCATGGATGGCTCAACCGTCCTCGGGCCAGGCACTCTAACCTCAGGCGTCGCCATGCTGGCTCTGTCCAACTTATCCATCGGCGCGCATTCACTCACCGCGGTGTATGGGGGGGATACGTACGACCAGGCAAGTACCTCCGCGGCGCTCACCCAAACGGTGAACACCATCCCCACAGTGACCACGCTCACCTCTTCCGCGAACCCCATGGTTTATGGCCAGGCAGTTGACCTGACCGCGACCGTTTCACCCTCGACAGCCACCGGCACCGTCATCTTCAAGGACGGTTCGGCGATTCTATTCACCGTGCCTCTCACCAACGGGGTTGCCACGTTAGCCGTCCAGACGTTGTCTTCGGGAGCGCACGCCTTAACGGCGGTCTATAGCGGCGATGCGCTCGACGCCGTGAGTACCGGCTCATTAAGCCTGGAGGTCGATAGTTGCGGCACCACGGTTGAAACTTCGCTTTTTGTCGATAGTGTCGGCGGTCCTCAAACAGTGACGGTAGCGTCAACTGCTCCCTCTTGCGCCTGGAACGCTTCCACGGCATCTCCGTGGATTGAGCTTTCGGATAGTGGTGGCGTGGGCAGCGGCGCGCTCACTGCGACCCTGTCCCAAAATACGACCGGCGCAGTGAGAACCGGAACCATTCTCGTCGGCGCGCAATCCATTGCGGTCACCCAGCGTATCACCGCTCAGGTGTTCGCCGACGTTCCGCCCAGCATTTACTACTTTGATCCAGTGAACACGCTGTACGCCAAACAGATCACCGCCGGATGCACTTCAGACCCTCTGAATTACTGTCCGGATATGAATATCCCTCGCTGGGAGATGGCGGTTTTCATCGCCCGCGCGGTTTTCGGCGGCGATAACTTCACCGCTCCCACCCTCCCGATCTTTAACGATGTCCCCCAAGGCAGCCCGGGCTTCGCGTGGATCCAGGAGATGTCCCAGTTGGGCATTACGTCAGGCTGCGGAAATGGCGACTTTTGTCCCGACCAGACTGTATCGAGAGAGCAGATGGCGGTATTCGTGATTCGCATGCGTTATGGGGCGACCGCGATATTCGATTTCCCGGCAACCCCTTATTTCACCGACGTCACTTCCGAAAGCTTCGGTTGGTCGTGGATTCAACGGATGAAAGAAGACGCTGTTACCAGCGGCTGCTCGACAACTCTGTTCTGCCCGACCGATCCGGTGACGCGCGGCGAAATGGGAGTGTTCGTGATGGCCGGCGGGTTTAACTTCCTGCTGCCGGCGGGAACGCCGGTGATTTCCGCAATCAGTCCCGGCACGATCACTCATGGAACTACGGCGACCTTCACCGTCACCGGGTTGAATACAAACTTTGTGCAGGGGACCACGGAAATAGCTCCTATCCCGGGCATCACCATCGGAGCGGTTACCGTGACCACCCCAACATCGTTGACGGTGCAACTGACCGCTGCGAGCGATGCGATTCAGCAGCCGGTCTCGGTGCTGGCGATTACCGGGATCCCGCCGGGTAACGAGGAAGCGGTTTTGCCGAACAGCCTCGTGATTCAGTAAAGCCGGCAATAAAGTTAGACTCTGTGGTGGGGCAGGCTGAACGCTTGCCCGCGCTTCAGACTATGAGCTATCGCGCCAAGGCGGGCGGAATTCAGTACACCTTTGCGGATTTGAAGACGCTGCTGGCCAGGGCGACCCCTCTTCGATCCGGTGATGAATTGGCGGGTATCGCCGCTTCCACCGCTACCGAGCGCGCCGCCGCGCAGATGGCTCTGGCCGATACCCCTCTGCGCGATTTTCTTGCCGAACCCCTCATTCCCTACGAAACCGATGAAGTAACGCGGCTGATTTTCGATTCGCACAATGCCCAGGCGTTCGCTGCTATTTCCCATTTCACCGTGGGGGAATTCCGCGACTGGCTACTCGGGGTCGAGGCGACGGGCGATCATCTGCGGGCGTTGGCTGCCGGTATCACTCCCGAGATGGCGGCCGCCGTCGCCAAGCTCATGCGTGTGCAGGATCTCATCGAAGTGGCTTCGCGCATTCGCGTGGTCTCTCGCTTCCGGACCACGGTGGGACTTCCGGGACGCCTTTCGACGCGCCTGCAGCCCAACCACCCCACCGACGATCCCCAAGGCATCCTGGCTTCCGTTATTGATGGCTTGCTGCTCGAAAGCGGCGATGCCGTCGTGGGTATCAACCCGGTCGCCGATAACGTTTCGACCTGCGAAATGCTTCTGCGCCTGCTCGACCGCGTTCGCGAAGCGTGGCGTATCCCCATGCAGAGTTGCGTGCTCGCGCACGTCACGACGCAGATGGAAGCTCTTCGACGGGGCGCGCCTCTCGATCTGATGTTCCAATCGATTGCCGGCACCGAAGCCGCCAACCGTTCGTTCGGAGTGAATCTGGCGTTGCTCGGCGAAGCCCATCAGGCGGCCCGCGAACTGAACCGCGGCGCAGTGGGCCGGAACGTGATGTATTTTGAAACCGGGCAGGGCAGCGCGCTTTCCGCCAACGCAAATCACGGAGTCGACCAGCAAACGCTGGAAGCACGCGCCTATGCCGTCGCGCGCCGCTTTGAACCCATGCTGGTGAATACGGTCGTGGGTTTTATTGGTCCCGAGTATCTCTATGACGGCAAGCAGATCCTGCGCGCCGGGCTCGAAGATCATTTCTGCGGCAAACTACTGGGCTTGCCCATGGGCTGCGATATCTGCTACACCAACCACGCCGAAGCGGATCAGGATGACATGGATGCGCTTCTTACGCTGCTCGGCAATGCCGGCGTCAACTACATCATGGGCGTGCCGGGCGCCGATGACGTGATGCTGCATTACCAGAGCACGTCCTTTCACGACGCCCTCTATCTGCGCAAGCTGCTGGGTCTGCGTCCAGCGCCGGAGTTTGAAGACTGGCTGGCTCGGTCGCGTCCGGAATTGCCGCGCATGATGGGGCTTCTCGAATCGGGCGTCAGTCTCATTCGTTAGTCTGGAAGGATGAAGTTCGCGGCGGCGTTTGCCGGTCAAGTCGTTTGTGTGGCCGGGGCGGGAGGATACATCGGATCCACCCTCGTGAAGGCATTGGCTCAAGCTGGCCCCCGGTCCCTGATCCTGCTGGACACATCTGAATTCGGTCTTTTCGAAATCGAGCGCTGGGTGGAAGCCGCATACCCCGCGGTTCCCTGCGAATGCATTTTGGGCAGCGTCGAAGACGACGGTCTGCTGGATGAGGTTTTCGCCCGCTTGCGCCCGCAGGCCGTCTTCCACGCGGCCGCTTTCAAACACGTCGGACTTCTGGAACGGAATCCTTTCGCAGCCGTTCGGAACAATGCTCTGGCAAGCTACTCGTTGGCCCGGACCGCCGCGCGTCACGGCGTTTTGAAATTCGTTTTGATTTCTTCCGATAAAGCCGTGAATCCCCATAGCGTGATGGGCCTCTCCAAGCGTATCGCCGAACTGTTCACGCTTTGCGTGCCCGGCACAAATGTCATCCGGCTCGGCAATGTGATCGGCTCCACAGGCAGCGTCATTCCGCTCTTCCTGGAGCAAATTGAAAAAGCTCAGCCTGTTCTCGTCACGCATCCCGAAGCTTCGCGCTACTTTCTTTCGCGGGACGAAGCCGCTACGTCGATCCTCGCCGCGGGCGCGGCCGGGTGCAGCGGAATGGTGCTCCTTCCAAAATGTGCTGAACCCGTTCGAATCGTGGATTTGGCCCGATTCCTCATTGGCAGCCGCGCTATACCGATCCGCTTCACCGGACTGAAGCCGGGTGAAAAGCTGACGGAAGAATGGATCGGCGACGGTGAAACACAGATCGGAACTGTCGATGGGCCGTTGGCTGTTCTCCAAACCAGAAGGTTGCTGCGCGGCCAGGCGGAAGAGGCCGTGCGCCGCCTGGCGACCTGCGCGGAGGAACGCGACGGCGGGGCTCTCCTCGACGTGTTGTGCGCCCTCGTTCCAGAGTATGTGCCCAGCCGGCTAATGCAACAATATGCGGTCGCCGTGTGAGGAAGATCGCCGTCATCACCAGCTCCCGCGCCGACTATTGCCACCTATACTGGCCTCTGCGTGAATTGTCGGCCCACCCGGAGGTGGATTTGAAGCTGATCGCATTCGGACCGCATCTATCGCCGGAATTCGGCTATACCCTCGCCGCGATCGAGAAGGATGGCTTTCACGTTGATGCGCGAATCGAGTGCTTGCTGAGCTCGGATAGCGATGTGGGCATGGCGAAGACCATAGGACTCGCCACACTGAGCCTGGCTGACTGCCTGGGCGAAATGCGCCCGGACCTTCTGTTGTTGATCGCCGACAGGTACGAGATGCTGGCGCCCGCTTCCGTGGCGCTCGCTCTCCGTATTCCCGTAGCCCATATCGAAGGCGGCGAAGTGAGTGAAGGCGCAATTGACGATGCCGTGCGTAACGCCCTGACGAAGCTGAGCCATATTCACTTCACATCTACTGAGCAAGCGCGATCGAGGGTTATCGCCATGGGTGAGGAGCAGTGGCGCGTCCACCGGGTTGGCGCACCTTCCCTGGATCACCTGCGGCGCAGCGCGCTACTGGGCCGTGAAGAGATCGAAACCGAACTTCATCTGGACCTCACGCAGCCCACGATCCTGATCGCTTACCACCCGACTACCATCGTTCGCGATACGACGCGGGAAGCGGAAGCGCTATTTGCCGTGCTCGAAGCGCTCCCCGAACAGCTCGTTTTCTGCTATCCCAATGCCGATTCCGGCAGCAGGCGTCTGTTGGAGCGCTCTCGGGATTTCGTGCAGCGGCACGCGAACGCTCGATTGTTTGTGAATCTGAATCCCCTCCCTTATTGGAGTCTTCTCCGCCATGCCGAACTGTTGATCGGAAATTCCAGCAGCGGAATTATGGAGGCCGCGTCCTTCGCCGTCCCCGCCATTAACGTGGGAATTCGCCAGCGCGGTCGGGAACGCGCCCGGAACGTTCTGGATGCCGAACCCACCGAATCGTCCCTCCGCGCGCAAATTGCCGTGACCCGCAGCCCTCAGTTTCGGTCGTCGCTTGCAGGAATGGCGAATCCATACGGGGACGGGCACGCTGCCGGGCGAATCGCCCAGGTGCTCGCCACGGTCCCGATCAACGAAGAGTTACTCATCAAGCGGCAATGAACATACCCCTTTCCAGGCCCGACATCACGGAGGCGGAGATCGACGCGGTGGTCGCCGTTCTGCGTACCCCGCACCTGAGTCTTGGTCCGAAACTCGCCGAATTCGAAGCCGCGTTTGCGGGTTACATCGGCGCGCCGCACGCCATCGCGCTCAGTTCCGGAACCGCCGGATTGCATCTCGGTCTGCAGACACTGGGGATTGGCGAAGGCGACGAGGTGATTCTGCCATCCTTCACATTCATCGCGGCGGCCAATTCCGTTCTCTATCAGCGCGCGACGCCGGTTTTTGCGGATATTGACCCACTTACCCTGAATCTAACTGCCGATTCCATCGAGCGCGTCATTACCCCCAGAAGCCGCGCCATCATATTGGTACATACATTTGGTTATCCGGCCGACCTCGATCCCATACTGAAGCTTGCCGGGAAACACAACTTACGAATCATTGAAGATGCCTGCGAAGCGATCGGCGCGGAATACGGCGGCCGCAAGGTCGGCGGTTTCGGCGACTTAGGCGTTTTCTCCTTCTATCCCAATAAACCGATTACGACCGGAGAGGGCGGTGTGGTAGTGACGCGCAACCCGTCCATCGCACGCCAAATGCGCGCCCTCCGCAATCAAGGCAGAATGGAGAACGACGGCTGGCTGGAGCATTCCCTGCTGGGCTTTAACTATCGCCTGCCCGATATCAATTGCGCTCTCGGCATCGCACAGCTTTCCAGGATCGACGGCATACTGGCCAGCCGGGAACGCGTCGCGAACCAGTATTACGAGGCCCTCCAGCCGTACCCGGATATTACGCCGCCTCCCATGGCCGCCGCCTCTGGTCGTATATCTGGTCGCATCTCATGGTTCGCCTACGTCGTTCGGCTTCCGCACGGCACTCGTGACCGCGTGGTGCAAGCGCTCACCGCGCAGGGAATCGATTGCCGGCCTTACTTCCCTCCCATCCACTTACAACCCCTTTATTCAACTGATACCGCCCCGGGTCAAAATCTCCCCGTCACGGAAGACATTGCCTTGCGGACTCTCGCTGTGCCTTTCTTCAATCATTTATCAAATGAAGAAGTTCTTACAGTTTCCGAAGCCTTAGCCCGCGCGCTGCAAGACATATAACAGACTCCCCGCGCTCTTCGAACTGCGAATCTCTCCCGTCCGGTAATCGACCGCAACAACTTTCCTGACCGCCAGACCGGCCCCGTTCGCCATGCCGCGAAACTCGGCATCCGTGAACACGTGCCCTTTGGTTGAGCACGTCGCTCCATCCACGCTCCAGCGCGCGGTTACGTCCCCATTCTGTTCGCCGGGTAGAAAGCGGTCGCGCGCCATCCTCAACAGCGTCGGCAGCCAGCCATAATGACGCGCATTGTAACGATGGTTCACATCGATCAAAATCACCCCCTGAGGCGATAAAAGGCGCGCGCACTGCCGCAACACTTCCACGCGTGTCTGCGCGGGATGGATGTGGCCAAGCACATTCCACAGGCACGTAATCACGTCGAACTCATCCTGCTTCGACCAGAGCTCTTCCGCACGGATGGGCCACGTAGGAATGTTCGGCGGCCAATTGCCGCGCATCCCCGCGCTGGGCTCCAGCAGTACGAAATTCTTCAATCCAGTGGCCTTCACCACGCGGAGCGAGCGCGTACCGTCACCCGCGCCCACATCCAGCAGTGTGCGCGCTCCCCGCCGGCTCTCCTCAATCACCAGCGCAATCACCAGCCGCTCGATGCTGTCGAGATACGCGCGGCGGTCGTCGGAAATTCGCTTAAACTCGGGCGCAATCCGGTCGTATGCCGCCACCGGCTCCAGCGGAACTTGCCTTTCCATTCGGAAGAGTGCCAGTATAGCGGAACCGGTCGCACCGATGGACGACGCACTGCAGCTTCGGAATTTCACCAGCGCCCGCGTGGCGCTGGCGCGCGCGGGAAACAGCCTGTCGACGGCGGAGGTTCTGGCCTTTCAGGCCGCGCACGCNNCCGCCCGGATCTGGGACGCAAATTGAAGTTGGGACAGGAACTTGGCGTGCCGCATGCCGCGGGGAAGGATACCGAGGGGGAGTACGACCTCGCCATCATCCTGGCCGACGGCCTCTCGGCTTTGGCGATTCATCGCCACGCACTGGAACTCTGGGCGCGTTTGCTGCCGCTCCTCGACCCAGACAACTGGCATTGCTCGCCGTTGATCCTGGTCGAACAGGGCCGCGTCGCCATCGGAGA
>PLFE01000172.1:0-28478 GCA_003136675.1 Bryobacterales bacterium | reverse complement strand
AGCGCATCTTCGTGTTACTCACCCAAGCCCGATCGAGGCAGTTAACAGGAGTGTTGCTGAAAGAATCTTTGGCTTTGCCCAAGTAAGTCCAATTGGAGCAATTTCAAATGGTGGCCAGGGAGGGAATCGANNCCAACTGAGCTACCTGGCCTTTTTGGCGGGAGAACTCCAGTTTACCTCAACCCAATTTCCGGGCCGCCGGCTTGGCAAAGTAAGTCAGAATGAAGTCCGCCCCCGCGCGCCGAATTGAGGTCAGCGTCTCCACCATCGCCCGCTCCTCGTCGATCCAGCCGTTCCGGGCGGCCGCCATGATCATCGCGAATTCGCCCGAAACCTGATACGCCCCCAGCGGGACATCGAACCGTTCGCGCGCCTCGCGAATCAGATCGAGATACGGCAGGGCCGGCTTCACCATCACCATGTCTGCGCCTTCCTCGATATCCTGCGCGATCTCGCGCATCGCCTCGCGTCCGTTCGCTGGGTCCATCTGGTACGACTTCCGGTCTCCGAATTGCGGCGTCGAATCGGCCGCTTCGCGGAACGGCCCGTAGAACACCGAAGCGAATTTCGCCGCGTAAGCCAGAATCGGCGTCTTCGCGAATCCCTCCGCGTCCAGAGCTTTTCGAATCGCCCCCACGCGCCCATCCATCATGTCCGAAGGCGCAACAATATCCGCGCCCGCCCGCGCATGCGAAACGGCGCTGGCCGCTAACCACTCCAGCGTCGCGTCGTTGTCCACGTCCCCATCCACCACCTTGCCGCAATGCCCGTGACTGGTGTATTCACAGTTGCAGACGTCGGTGATCACCAGCAGTTGCGGCACAGCGCTTTTGGCGGCCGCAACCGCGCGCTGCACAATCCCGGCCGGGTCATACGCGCCCGACGCCGATTCGTCCTTCGCATCCGGCAATCCAAACAGGATCACGCCACCGATCCCCAGACCGCGGACTTCTTCGCACTCACGAACCAAGCTGTCAATCGACATCTGGAACTGCCCCGGCATGGAGCTGATTTCGCGGCGCACTCCCTCGCCAGGGCAAACGAACAGCGGCAGGATGAACTGCGCCGGGTCGAGCCGCGTCTCGCGCACCAGTGACCGTATGGCTTCGCTCGAACGCAGGCGTCGCCCGCGATGGATGGGAAATGGCATCTGGTTCTATTATCCGGCGCTTGGCCAATCCGCCCCGCGAAAGGGATTGAAATTCGTGGACCGGTCAAACGCGTCAATGCCTTCGGAGCGTTTCAGAAAACTCACAATCTTATACGTGAGCGGAGTGGCCAGAACTTCGTAAACCACTTTAAACACATAGCCGGAGAGGATCAGGCTCACGATCGTTCCCACGGGCTGCGTGCCGGCGAACAGAAGCGTGATCACAAGGCACGTATCCACCGCCTGCCCCACCACCGTGGAACCCACCGTTCGCGTCCAAAGATACTTGCCATTGGTCAACAGCTTGAGTTTCGCGAGTGTGAAAGAGTTCGCAAATTCGCCCGCCCAATAGGCGATTAAGCTGGAAGCGATCACCCTCGGGATCACTCCGAAAATCGTCGCGTAAGCCTCCTGATTGTGAAACGAAGGCGCAGGCGGCAGCAATACCGCGAACCCGCCCAGCGCAGTCAGAAGCACCGACGCCAGAAAGCCCATCCAGATGGCGCGGCGGGAAGCCGCATACCCATAGACCTCGGTGAAGATGTCGCCAAAAATGTAGGTGATCGGGAAAAGCATCTGTGCGCCACTGAAAGTCAGCGGGCCGATTTTCGTCAGCTTCGCGGCCACCAGATTCGATACGAGCAGCACGACCACGAAGATGTGTATCAGAAACTCCAGGTGCTTGAAAGATTTCGGCGGCGCAGTATCCATTAGAGAAGTGTAAGCCACCAGCCTCACACCGCGACTGTCTGTCTTACTGAACTCTGATGCGCTGGCGGGCGTTCAATGTTTCCATGTGTACCAGCGCCTCGAATACGGCCAGAACCTGTTTTCGAAACTGGTAAACACGTTCCAGGTCGGCGCGGAATTCCACTTGAAAGTCCTTCGCCTTCATCCACTTATCCAGTAGTTTCGGCGACACGTCAATGTCCTGCCGCAGCGCTTCCAGAGAGTGGCCGCGCAGGAAGAGACCGTAAAAGAACGCAGCTTCCCTATGCGGGGAGCGGGGGTCGAAATCTTCAGCTGGCGTCATACCGGGAAATTCAGCGTAAGAAAACAAAGTATAGCCACGATTTTCCTGTTCGGGCAAGTAAAAAATTACACAAATCCACAGTCGGCTTCGCCGCTGGATTATGAATCGACCGTAGAATGAAAACATGTATTGCCTGCATGCCAAAAAGACGAGAGAGTTGGCCCTTTTTTTTCTTCTACTTGCCGTTCTTTCCGGCGTCGGTCTCCGTGCGGCCGACCATCCCGATCTAACGGGCACATGGAAGTTAGATGCAGCAAAAAGTGATTTCGGACCGTTTCCGGGACCAGGTTCCATGACGGACCACATTGATCAGCAGAAGTCCGAGATCATTGTCAACCGCGATCGCGCTGGCGAGCCCGTCGTCATTCACCTTCCGCTGGATGGTTCCGAGCGCACCAACGAACTCCGCGGCAATGCGATGAAGACCACCGCGCATTGGGATGGTGGGACGCTGGTGATCGACTACCGCGGACAGCAGCGCGGCCGTCCGGCGCAGTCCGAAGAGCGCTGGACTGTTGCGCCGGACGGCAAGACCATGAAAGTGATCCGGCAGCTATCGGGGCCGCAAGGCAAAATGGAGCAGACGTTATTGATGGTGAAGCAATAGCTTCAGAACGCCGCCGCTCCAGCTTCCGCCACCGTCTGATCCTGCTCTCCCGTTCCACCGCTCACTCCGATCGCACCCACCACCTGGCCGCCCCGTTTCAACGGAACGCCCCCCGCGAAAATCATCACCTTCCCGCTGTTCGAGAGTGAATCCCAAAGAACTGGCCGCCCGACTGGCTGAACTCCGCCAGCGTCTTCGTCTCGATATCGAACGCCCGCGCCGTCCAGGCTTTCTTGATGGAAATATCGATGCTGCCCATCCACGCCTTATCCATCCTCACGTGCGCCACCAGGTTCCCTCCGGAATCCGCTACCGCGATATTCATCGGCTGTCCGATCTCTTCCGCTTTCTTTTCAGCCGCCGCGATCACGCGACGCGCATCTGCAAGAGTGATCATCGTTTCTCCTTCGTCCCTTCAACATCAGTGTCGCAAGTGCGCCTTGCGACGCGAGTTTGACGCCGCGAATCCCATCCGCTAAATTAAAACTTGGAGCACTTCAGGGTGCCCCCAGCTCGCGGAAAGGGCTAAGCCCGCCTGAAACACAACGAAGAGACCGGACAAACGACTGTCCTTTCAGCCTGACGATGCGAGCCATCAGACGCAATCGAGCCACTGGCTCGGAAAGGGTGTCGTCATGACCACTTCTCTACCGTCGAATCCATCTTTCGAAAACCTCAGGAAACAAGCCAAGACCCTCAGGAAAGCCTGTGAGCAGGGTGACCTTCTCGCGCTCCAACGCATCCAGGCCCACTTATCAACTGCCATGCCTCGCCTCGCCGATTGCCAGTTCGTGCTCGCTCGCGAATTCGGATTCCAGAGCTGGCGTCAATTAAAAACCGCAGTAGAATCCACCCACCACGCGCCAACCGGCGAATTTGTCACCACGGCCTGTCTCTGTTACGACTACCCGCATTATGACCACCGGTCGTTCCACGCCCGTGCGCACCAGATGCTGCAACAGAATCCCTGGCTGGCGGAAGCCAACATCTGGTCCGCGGCCACGGTGGGTAACACAGCCGCCGTGCGTGCTTTCCTCAATGCGAACCCACAGCAGGCAAACCAGCCGGGCCCGAACGGATGGCCGCCACTCCTCTGCGCCTGCTACTCTCGCGTCCAACCCATTGAAAGCGAGCATTCCACCTTTCAGGTCGCCAAGGTTCTGCTCGCGCGCGGTGCTGATCCCAACGCCTTCACCATGAAAGGCGAACGCCGCTTCACTCTCCTCACCGGCTTATTCGGCGGCGGCTCCACCGGCATGGCGAACCAGTCGCCGCACCCCCGCTGGCGCGATCTGGCTGAGTTGTTACTCGAACACGGGGCCAATCCAGCCGACGAAGAAGCGTTGCGAATCAACCAGGATCTCGCCGGCACATACGGCAAGCTGGAGATTCTGCTGCGCCATGGATTACCGCCCAGTGCCACGGGCGCGGCCCTCTCGCGTGCCGTCCTTGCCGCCGACGCGGAAAGCGTCAAGCTCCTGCTCGCCCACCACGCCCCCACCGATGAGCCGTTCAATGGAAAGTTGCCCTGGCGTCACGCCATCGACAGCGGCCACCTGGACCTGGCCCGCCTGCTCGTGGAAGCCGGCGCGCCGCAGTCGGAGTTGGACGAAGTCGAGCGGTTCGTCTCCCTCTGCATGGCCGGCGAGAAAATGGAGGTCTCCCCACGGGTTCTCGCACGCGCGCCCAAACAGCTCGTGCTCATGGCATCGAATGGAGGCCGCACAGCCGCGGTGGAACTCGCCCTCGATCTGGGATTCGATCCGAACTACCTGGATGAAGTCACGGCGCTTCACAATGCCGCGGCCCGCGATAACGAGGAGATTGTCCGTCTGCTCCTCCAGCATGGCGCGTCTCTCACCATCCGCGACCCCGATTATGACGGAACACCGGTCGGCTGGGCGGACTTCTTCGACAGGCGCCCCATGCGCGATATGCTGCTTTCGCAAGGCGCAATTTGCCTCTTCGACGCCCTGGATTTCAACCGGCTCGACCGCATTCCCGATATCCTCCAGCGCGACCCGGCCGCCCTGAACCGTACCTTCGCGGACTGCATCACGCGCGAACCCAGACCCGAAGACCGCCAAACCCCGCTCGCCCGAATGGTGGATCGCGGCAACGTGGAGGCCGCGCGCATTCTTCGGGAATGCGGCGCGCAGTAAACATTTCCGGCCGTGCCTGTTCTTTAACAACGGCTTCATTCGTTCGTCACCTGCCGGCACTAGCTTGGTAATTGAATGAGCCCCACCCCTCGCTCGTCGCACGCAGCGGATTTCGAAGGCGCCCTCGACCAGTTATCCATTGCCCGCCCGTTCAAGCGCTTCATCATTCCCCAAAGTCTGGAGCGTTTTTATCCCGAGCCGGAAACTTACCGCTGTCCCAGTGAATTCGCCGCCAGCGTGCGCCATAAGTTGAATGTCGATTACCAAGTATCCGCAACCGATCTCGCGCGCGTTCCCAAAACAGGTCCGGTCATCGTCGTCTGTAACCATCCCTTCGGCGTTCTGGAAGGCCTGATTCTCATCGAAATGCTCTCGCGCGTTCGCGCCGACGTGAAGGCCATCGCCAACTCCCTTCTGGCCACCGGTTTTCCCACCATGCGCGATAGCCTGATCCTGGTGGACCCGTTCGGAAACTCCAACGCCGCGACGGCGAACCGGAAAGGCGTCCGGGAAGTGTTTTCGTTCCTCGCTTCTGGCGGATTGTTGATCGTTTTCCCCGCCGGTGAGGTCTCCCACCTGCAGATTCGGGAACGTCGCATCGCGGACCCGAACTGGAACCAGAACATTGCCCGCTTCATCCGGCATAGCGAAGCCTCGGTTGTCCCCATCTTTATTCAAGGCTTTAACAGCGTTGCCTTCCACGTGATGGGGATGGTTCACTCCCAGTTGCGCACCGCGCGCCTGCTCCATGAACTGGTGAATAAAGAGCGCAAGACCATTCAACTGCGCATCGCGAACCCCATCCCTTTCGCGACGCTCCAGACTCTCGGCACGGATGCGGAGATGACGCGCTACTTACGTTACCGGACTTATCTGCTTGAGAAGCGTCGCGTCCCGCGGCTCACGCGCATGCCCCACCGGCCCAAACCCATCGCCGCCCCCGGCCCGCGGGCCGCCATCGAAACCGAAATCGCAGGCCTCAAATGCCTCAGCGAGAACGGCGGCCTCGAAGTCTATATCGCCAGGGCCTCGGAAATTCCCAACGCGCTGCGGGAAATCGGCCGGCTGCGGGAAGTCACCTTCCGGCAAGCCGGCGAAGGGACTGGCCAGCCCATCGACCTCGACCGGTTCGACAACCATTACCATCATCTGTTCCTCTGGGACTCCACTCAGAAGCGGATCGCCGGCGCATACCGGCTCGGCGTCACCACGGAACTGCTTCCGCGCTTTGGGCTTGACGGACTTTATACCCACAGCCTTTTCCAATTCGACCGCCGGATCTTCGATCGTGTCGGACCCGCCATCGAAATGGGCCGGTCCTTCGTCGTGCCCGATTATCAGAAGCAATATGCGCCGCTGCTCCTCCTTTGGAAAGGCATTGGTCTGTTTGTCGCCGCGAACCCGTCGCGGCCCGTGCTCTTCGGCCCTGTCAGTATCAGTAACGATTACAACCCGGTATCGCGCCGGCTGATCGTCCGCTATCTTGAAGCTCAGGAATCCGTCCGTGACCTGGGCGCCTTCGTCAAACCGCGCCGCCGTTTCCCAACGGTTGCGCGAGGCGCAGACAACGAGGCCATCAGCCTCATGCTGCGCAACACAGACGAACTGTCCGCCGTCACCGCCGATATCGAACCCGATGGGAAAGGCATCCCCATTCTTCTCAAGCAGTATCTGAAGCTCGGCGGCAAGCTTCTTGCCTTCAACCTGGACCCCGTCTTTTCAAACGCGCTCGACGGACTCATCCTGGTCGATTTGCGTCACACCGCGCCCGCCATCCTCAACCGTTACATGGGACCCGCCGGCGCCAGGAACTTCTTGAGCTACCATCAAAGAGCCAAGTCAGTCGCTGCAAAAACCGCGTGATCAATCCACCCCGCGTCGCGTTCCTCACCGATACCTACCATGAAGTGAATGGCGTGGCGTTGACCAGCCGTCAGTTGCAACAGTGCGCCAGGCGCCGTGGTTATCCGTTCCTCTGCGTCTACGGCGGCGCAGGCGACAAGCGGGAACAGTTCGATTCGGTCAAGCACGTCCAACTGAACCGCGGTCCGCTGGCATTCAACCTCGACAAGGGACTGCGGCACGATCCTGTCCTCTGGCGTTACATGGGCGATCTGCGCGCGGCCATCCGCGCCTTCAAAGCCGACATCATTCACATCACCAGTCCCGGCGACGTCGGCGAAATGGGCGCGGTCCTCGCCTATCAGCTCAAGATTCCACTGGTCATTTCCTGGCACACAAATTTCCATGAGTTCGGTGCGCGCCGTCTCGACCGCATGCTGAGCTGGCTGCCAGACTCCGTGCGCAATCCAATCTGTCAGGCGAGCGAGCGCCACATTCTGAATGCCATGATCCGTTTCTATAAAATCGGCCGGATCCTGTTTGCTCCCAACGACGAACTCATCGCCATGCTGGAACAGCGCACCGGGCTGCCCACGTTCCTGATGAAGCGCGGAATTGACGCGAATCTTTACTCGCCCGCGAAGCGCACCGCGCACGACGGCATTTTCCGCCTGGGCTATGTCGGCCGCATCACCCCGGAAAAAAGCGTTCGTTTCCTGGTGGATCTGGAGCGCGCGCTGCTCGGCCTCGGCTTACGCAGCTTCCGTTTTCTCGTCGTGGGCGACGGCAGTGAGCGCGACTGGCTCGCCCGGAACCTGAAGACGGCGGATTTGCCCGGCGTGCTGCGCGGCGAAGCCCTCGCCGAAGCTTACGCCAACATGGATCTCTTCGTTTTCCCCTCGAAAACGGACACTTTTGGTAACGTCATCCTGGAGGCGATGGCCTCCGGCGCGCCCTGCGTCGTGACGGATCAGGGTGGTCCCAAGTTCATCGTCGATGATGGGATAACGGGCTTTTCCGCATCCACTGACGCTGCGTTCGTGCGCCGCGTCGCCGAGATGATGATGTCTCCCGAGTTGCACGCAATGATGAGCGCGGCCGCCCGCCGCCAGGCCTGCCGCGCCTCTTGGGACGCGGTATTCGACGACATCTACGCCGCGTACGATTACGCGCTGCACGGCTTAGGCGAGACCGCCGTCCTCCCCACGTGACCCTGCCAGCCAGTTCGACGGCAACGCTGGCTGGTCCCCTGGTGGCGCGGACTTCAGTCTGCGCATCCATTTTCTTCTCGAACACCATCTGAACCGGATCAACAAGATCCTACCGCAACCCCTCCAATAACGCCCGATCCACCTTCGCCTTCACCGTCCTGCGATCCATCCCCAACCTGCGCCCCGTCTCCTCATAACTCCGCGTCTGCCCATAAACCACCGTCGCATACCGCGAAACCAACTGATCCGCGGTCAACCCACCCGCCCGAAAATCTTCACACATCCGCTCCGTGGGGTCTGAAGATCGAAGACGCGCCGGCCGGTAATCCCGCCGGATCAGCACGTTCTTGATGCACTGATCCAGTTCGCGATAATTCCCCGGCCACCGATACGTGTCCCCCAAATTCGCCCCAATCCATCGCATCACGTCAGCCGTCAACTCCTCTGCGTCGTCTCCCGCTACGCGCCGCGCCATATAGTGGACGGCTTCGCCCAGCACCTGCGGCGAATCGGCAATCTGCTCGGCCAGCGATGGCGTCGTGATCTGGTCCGAGCACAGCCGGAAATACAGATCCTCGCGAAACGCACCCTTCCCGATCTGCACAGCCAGATCGCGATTCGTCGCCGCAATCAACTTCCCGCTAAATACAAGGCTCGCCGTGTCGCCCACCCGGTGAAATGTTCGCGTCTCGATCACGCGCAACAGCTTCACTTGAATCGAGGCGTCGAGTTCGCCCAGTTCGTCCAGGAAAACGGATCCTTCGGCCGGGCACGTTTCGAGCCATCCCTTGCGGTCTCCCGCAGCGCCCGTGAATGAACCGCGCCGGTGCCCGAACAGCTCGCTTTCCACCAGCGTTTGAGAAAGCGCCGAAATGTTGATTGGAAGGAACGTCTCCGCGCCGTCACCCGCGAACGTCATGTCACGTTCCCGAAATGGCGCCCACCGCGAGAGCCCGATCGCTCGCGCCACCAGTTCCTTCCCGCTCCCCGACGGTCCCGTAATCAACGTGGCGAATTCACCCATTCGCGAATAAAGCGTGCGGCGGTACCGCCTCATATCGTGCGTGAATACGGATTGCCAGATCGCCCCGCGCAGTCGCGCCGCGGGCATCGAGCCGCCGATCACATCCCGAAAGATCTGTTCGAACGCGCGCTGGATTTGCCGGAAAATCGAGAAGGTCAACGCGGGTTGATGCCCGGATGGCAGCCGCACTCCATCGATTTCGAGGAACGCGCGCCAGTCCTGAAGAAATTCCCGATAAAAGGCCCATTGCATTCCGGGGCGTACGCCGCTGCCGAAACTCGCCGCGTAGAACCGGGGATAGAAACGCTGATAGAGAAGATGCAGAATCGCATCTTCGTACAGCACCAGGTCGCTCGCGCGAGTGGCCGCACCCTGCGCAACACGCGTGCGCAGCTCTTTTGCCAGCGGCTCCAGTTTGGCGAAAATGCGCCACACGTTCTCCCGCGGCTTCTCAGGATTTTCCACCTGCTGGCTCCATACCGGTTCGCCCTGCACGTACTCGGAACCAAGCGCCGCGCGCTCAAACTCGGTATGCTCAGGCAGGAAGGGGTTGCAATACGAGAACTCCGAAACCGCCCGGAGAAAAGCCCGCTCGGAAGAATTCAGAAATGCCATGTACAAGAATGGTACAGTGATGCGCGTAGAATGTATATATCTGTAGAATTAACCATGCGTAACTCATTGATTCTATTACCCGCCCCGAAGGACCCCACCGTGCAATTCCCACCCGCATGAAAACTCTGCTGAAGAACGCCGGATTCCAATCGTTCCTGTGGACGCAGTTTCTCGGCGCACTGAACGACAACCTCTACAAGATGATCGTCTCGCTGCGCGCCGTTTACGTCGCATCGCAGACGGGCCACGGAGGCGAATACCTTTCCATCGCCCTCGCCGTGTTTACCATTCCTTTCCTTCTCTTCTCCGGCTACTCCGGCCATCTGGCGGACCGCTTCTCGAAGCGCACTATTCTCATTTCGGTCAAAGCGTTTGAGATCGGCGTCATGTCCCTCGGCATTCTGGTCTTCTTCTCCACCGACGTGCGCTTGATGCTGATCGTGTTGTTCCTGATGGCGCTCCATTCCACCGTCTTCAGCCCCGCCAAATACGGCATCGTTCCCGAGATCGCCGGCGAGAAGGACCTTTCCCGTGCGAACGCGCTGCTGGAAATGACAACCTTCGTCGCTATCATTCTCGGCACGGCCGTCGGCGGCCTGATTTTCAAGCTCTGGAAACTGGAGCCGTGGAAGATGGGCTACCTCATGCTGGCCATCGCCGTCGTTGGTTTTGCCGCCAGCTTCGGGATCACCCGCGTGCGGCCCAGCGGCGCCAAGGCGCCGTTCCTTTGGAATCCTCTCGGCGAAGTAGTCACCGGCACGCGCATCCTGCTGCGCGATCGTCCTTTGTGGTTGACCGTGATCGGCATCTCGTACTTCTGGTTTCTCGGTGCCCTGTTTCAGACCGATCTGGTGGTGTTCGGGAGCGACGTGTTGAAGGTTGATGAAACGCACATCGCCGCGATGGTGGGCTGTCTCGCTGTCGGAATCGGTATCGGCAGCATGCTCGCCGGTCGCCTGTCGGGCGATAAAGTTGAGATCGGCCTCGTGCCGCTCGGCTCCGCTTTGATGACCGCTTCAAGCATCGCGGTTTACTTCTCCAAAGGTTCCTACTGGATGAGCATCGCCGCGCTGATGATGCTCGGTATCGCCAGCGGACTCTTCATCGTTCCCCTCAACGCCTTCCTCCAGCAGCGCAGCGAGAAAGGCGAAACCGGCCGCGTCATCGGAACCAATAATTTCTACAACACCCTGGGCATGCTGCTGGCCTCCGCCACGCTCTACGCATTGCACGACTTGCTGCATCTGTCGCCCGCCACCATCATTCTCTTTTCGAGCCTCGGCACCATCGCCGTAACCGTGTACCTGGTCAAACTGGCGCCGGAATTTCTGATCCGGTTCGTCCTCTGGCTGCTCACTCACACGTTGTTCAAGATCCGGATCGAGGGCCGGGAGAACAGTCCCCACCGCGGCCCCGCCATGCTGGTGGTCAATCACATCTCCCATGTCGACGGGTTTCTGGTCATGGCATGCATACAGCGCTTCGTCCGCTACATGGTGTGGAAGCCTTATTACGACAACCCCTCATACCACTGGTTCTTCCACCTCGCCAATGCCATTCCGGTGGGCACCAGCGGACCTCGCGATCTTGTCCGCTCTCTTCAGGACGCGCGGGCGGAACTGAAGGCCGGACACGTGGTCTGCATCTTCGCGGAGGGTTCGATCAGCCGCACCGGAAATCTGCTGCCCTTCCGCCGCGGTATCGAGAAGATCGTCGATGGGCTCGACGTGCCCGTTATACCGGTGCATCTCGACCGCCTGTGGAACAGTCCTTTCAGTTTCAAGGGCGGCCACTTTTTCGGGAAGCGGCCCACCAGGTTTCCCATTCCGGTCACGGTGTCGTTCGGGAAACCCATGGGGGCCGGCTCGTCGCACCCGTATCAGCTCCGCCAGCGCGTGGCCGAGCTCGCGAGCGATGCGGTCGCTCTCCGCAAGAACAATCGCGATCTTCTGCATTTACGATTTGTCCATACCGCGCGAAAGAACTGGTCCAGCTTCGCGATGGCGGATTCCACAGGCCGGGAACTGACCTATGGCCGCGCGTTGACCGCCGCCGTTCTGCTCTCGCGATGGGCGCGTCCCCGACAGGAAGAAATGATCGGTCTGCTGTTACCGTCGTCGGTCGGCGGCGCGCTCGCGAATCTCGGCGTTACGCTGGCGGGCAAGGTTCCGGTAAATCTGAATTTCACGGCCGGACCGGAGGCGATGGAGTCCGCCATTCAGCAATGCGGAATCAAAATCGTTCTCACATCGCGGACATTTCTCGCGAAGGCCAGGCTCGCCGCGACGGATCAGATGGTATTCCTTGAGGATATCTTGCCGCAGGGGAAACTCGCGCAACTCTCCGCGTTGGTCACTGCGAGATTCGCGCCGGCGTGGATGTTGCGCGCAGGCAAAACGCCGGATTCTCTCGCCGCGGTGATCTTTTCGAGCGGTAGCACGGGCAACCCCAAGGGCGTAATGCTCTCCCACTTCAACTTGCTGGCGAACATCGATGCCATGCTGCAGGTCTTCGCCATCGGCGAGCGCGACCGCATCATTGGCGTGCTTCCGTTCTTCCACTCGTTCGGGTTCACAGTGACCATATGGCTCCCGCTTGTTCTCGGATGCGGCGTGGCCTATCATCCGAATCCGATCGACGCCAAAGCCATTGGCGAACTGGTATCGAAGTATAAAGGCACCTTCCTCCTGGCGACCCCGACCTTCTGTTCCGGCTATGCGCGTAAGTGCACCAGAGAGCAGTTTCAATCGCTCCGCTTCGTGCTGGTCGGTGCGGAGAAGCTGCGCGAATCGATCGCCAAACAATTTGAAGACGCGTTCGGCATCGCCCTGCTCGAAGGCTACGGATGTACCGAGATGTCGCCCGTGATTGCGGTGAACTTTCCCGATTTCGAAGCCGGCCGCGATTCGCAGCGCGGTCATAAGTTCGGCACGGTCGGGCAGCCATTGCCGGGCGTGGCCGTGACGATCGTCGACCCAGAAACCATGGAACCGCGTGGCGTGAATGAAGAAGGGCTTCTGCTGGTCAAAGGCGCCAACCGAATGCTGGGGTACCTCGGCGCGCCTGCGTATCAGGACGCCTGGTACCGCACCGGCGACATCGCCATCATGGATGACGAAGGCTTCCTGCGCATCACCGACCGCTTGTCGCGCTTCAGCAAAATCGGTGGAGAAATGGTGCCGCACCTCAAAATCGAGGCCTATATTTTGCAAGTCTCCGGCGACGAACCCTGCGTCGTCGTCGGGGTTCCGGATGACAAGAAGGGCGAACGGATTGCGGTCCTCTATACGCAGCGTTCGTTAACGCCCGACGATTTATGGAAGAGGCTCGCCGCCACCGACATCCCGCGCCTGTGGCTGCCGAAGCAAGAGAACATTCACCAGGTGGAGAGCTTGCCATCGCTCGGAACCGGCAAGATCGACCTGAAAGGCGTGCGGGCAAAAGCCGAGGAATTATCGCAGGTCCCAGCCCTGTAGCGGGCCGCACTTACTATAGGAAAGGAGTCTCAATAACATGGCAAGCCTCGATTGGTCGCAATGTGCCGCCGTGGAAAGCGTCCGCGGCAAGGTCAGCGGAGCCTGGGTCCTGAAGGGAACGCGAATGCCCGCGTCCGCTATCTTTGAGAACCTCGAAGCCGGGGCCAATATCGACGAGATCATGGAGTGGTTCGATGGACTCGATCGTGAACAGGTCAAAGCCGTGATCGCATTTGCGGCCCGCAGTCTCGAAAAAGAGCCCACGTACGCGCTCTGATTCACTCTCCTCGAAGCGCCATAGCCGGCTCCACTTGCGACGCCCGCCGAGCCGGTATCGCAGTAGCAATCACAACCGCCAAAACCAATAAGACTGCCGCTGTGATCCACGTGACCGGATCGCTTCCAGTAACCCCATAGAACAGAGAACCTGACAACCGCGTCGCGCCCATCGAAAGCAATGATCCCGTTAGAACTCCGACCCCGGCAACCAGAGCGGCCGGCCGCAGCACCGCCGCGACCACGAGCCGCGTCGTGCCACCCAGCGCCATCCGGATCCCAATCTCAGCCGTCCGCTGTGTCACCGAATATGCGGCGACTCCATAAAGTCCCACCACCGACAACACCAAGGCGATGCCCGCGAGCGCGCTCAGACACCACGCGGCCAGCCTCTCCTGCGCCAGCACGGCGTCGGTATACATCGAGAGCGTCTGCGGCGCGCTCACATTGACCACCGATCGCACCAGCGGCAGCGCCGCCATCGGATTGCCGTGGGTGCGCAGCATCAGGAATACGTCACCCTCGCCGCGCTGCGCAATCGGAAAGTAAACTCGTGGTTGAATCTCGTCCCGGTAAGAGTGCCGGCTCTGATCCTGAACGGCTCCAACCACCGTCACAGTCTGGTCGCCGATGCGAAACCGGCGCCCAATCGCATCACCCCTCCAATACTTCGTAGCCATCTGGCTATTCACGATCGCCACCGGTTCTTTGCCCGCCACATCGCCTTCCGTAAAATCACGCCCGCGAAAGCGGCTCACTCCGGCGACCTTGAAAAAACCCGGCGACACCATGTTGACCTCCACGCGCTCCTTGAGCGCCGAACCCGGCAGCGCGATATTCGCGGCGGCTCGCACTCCGCTCATGGGTAAGTCCGAGGCCATCGCCGCGTCACTCACGCCGGGAATTTCCCGGAGCCGCCGGAGCAACCGGTCCCACCCAGTAACCCCTTCAACGCGGCACAGCAGCAAGTTACCGGATTGCAAAAATGGGTCCACCTCGGCGGCTTTTCGAAACGTACGGACAAACAAACCCGCTTCCACCAGCAGCACCAGTGAGAGCGCAATCTGCATCCCAGTAAGCCCGGTCCGCAAATTCCACATCTGCCAGCGCCCGCCTGCCGCGCCAGCTGCTCGAAGGGACGCAATCAGATCCGTTCGCAAAGCCTGACGAAGCGGCAAAAGCCCGACCGCCGCCGTCACCAGAAATCCCATCGCGGCAGTGAACGCAATCACTCGCACGTCGAGGCTCAGATCGAGCGCCAGAGGAATCGAAAAGAGCCGTGGGAACGCCGCCAGAGCGTGCGTCAGAACGGTTCCGATGAGCACGCCCCCAACGCAACCCGCCGCCGAAAGGATGAAGCTCTCCATGAGCAGAAGCTTCGCAACATCCCAGGCACGCGCGCCCAGCGACAAGCGCACCGCGAGTTCGCGGTGCCGCTGCGCCGCGCGCGTCAGCATCAGCGCGGCGACATTCGCGCAGGCGATCGCCAATCCGCTCGCCGCCACCACAAAAAGGATCGACAGAACGCGCAGAATCTGCGATCGAAAACCCGGCCAGAAGCGAGCGTCGGCCAGTGGAACGGCTCTCGCCGCCCAGTCGTCATTCTGAGCGCGGCTCCGCTCCGCAAGCGCGCTGACTTCACGTGCGGCGTTTTCGACGGTCACACCTGGAGCAAGCCGGCCCGTCACCACAAAGCTGCGCATCTCGCGCGCGTGAAGCGCATCGATTTGGCCGAAGTCCACCGCTTCGCGATAGAACTGCATCGGTATCCAGACTTGCGGCCGATCCCCCCAATCCAGCACGATCCCCTGGTATTCCGCAGGCACAATCCCGATCACGGTAAAACGGTGACCGTTGATGTCGAGCGCGCTTCCCAGCCGCTGACGGTCACCCATGCGCTCGCCGATCATCGCCACCGGTTCACGCTCCCGACTGTTGAAATCACGACCGAAGCGAGGCCGGATTCCCAGCACGCGAAAGTAGTCATTACTCACCAACTCGCCCGGCAGATCCTGAGGAAATCGGGCGCGTACATAGGCCAGCATTCCCGAAAAAGACCGCGCATTCCTCCGGTAATCCTCAAACTCCGGCCACGAAAGCGCGGTAAGCTTCTCCGGATCATGCGCCATCACGTCATAAAGCGAGACCAGGTTCCCCGGCTCTCGAATCCCCGGAAGTGGCCGCAGCAGCACCGCGTCGATCAGACTGAAAATCGCGGCGTTGGCGCCCATCGCGATCGCGAGAGAAACGACAGCGACGCTGGTGAATACAGGCGCTTTTCGCAAACTTCGAATCGCGAGTGCGAGCTGAGGCACGCTCAAAATCATAACCGATACAATCTCTGTGAATGCTCCTGAGGCGGAGTGTGAAGGAGTGGATTGCACTTCTTACCAACCCACAGCCTGAAAAACAAGTCCCGTCCGACCAGATGGAAGTGGCCCTCCTGGAATTCCTGGATTGGTTAGCGTCCCAGAGTGACCGTCTGGTTCTTACCTTTTGTTGGGCACTTCTCCGAGCCAAGTCACCTCGCGGCTGGACGAATGCGACTGACCCGATCAGATGGCTCTCCGAGCGGGGCAGGCTTCACGGAGACCTTGACCGGCATGCACTCGAACTTGCCGTCACCCTTGCGGATGACGCCGATCAGATGTCTTGGTGGCCCAAAGAACGCTGGCTCGTCGCTGACTGGAGCCGGGATTCCCAGGTGTATAAAATCTGTGCCAGTCACCCCAGTCGCGTGGTCCGAGGCTGGGCGGCGCGTGCATTGGGGACCCTGTACGTCAACTGCCTGGATGCCGGCAAAGTCGCTTCACCTCTCACTGAAATATTGACTTGGTTGCAAAGTCTCGAGCAGGTTCATGCCGGCATTTGCGGCCCGTTCCTGGAGGGCGCCGAATGGGGTATGCCCGCGGGAGGCCTGGCCGCATACACCGCCAGCTTTGACTTCAGAACCTGGTTCCTGGAGACCCTCCGCACCAGCAGCCGGGAAGTCGACCTTCCGCATCTCCTGACCCTGGAATTCTATGCCCATGAGTTCTTCTGGCGCGATTCCGAGGCTATCCGGGAAATGCTGCGGATGGGTCGCCGGCATCTCGCTCTCCTCACCGCAACCGAAGAGCCCGGGAAAATATACGAAATGATGGACCTTTTAGAAGAGATGGCGCGGTCTGAAGACCCGGTTATTTCGCGCGTCATTCACACCTATTTGGAGAAGCGCGAGGAACACGCTGGAATGGAACATCTCGAACAAAATTAACGGAACTGTGCGAAAATCCGTAGCGTACTCACCACCATGCGTTCCGCACTCTGTTTCTCCCTCGCACTCGGTCTGGCCCATGCCGCCCAACCGCCGCTGCTCGATCGCCAGCTCTTCTTCGGCGATCCGGAAATCTCAGCCGCTCAGATTTCCCCGGACGGCCAGTACGTCGCCTTCCTGAAACCGCTTCACGAAACGCGCAACGTTTGGGTCAAGAAGGCCACCGAGCCTTTCAGCGCAGCCCGGCCGGTCACCGCCGACAAAACCCGCCCCATCCCCGGCTTTTTCTGGAGCCGCGACAGCAAGTACATCCTGTTTGCGCAGGACAAAGCGGGCGATGAGAATTTCAACGTCTATGCGGTAAGCCCGAGCGCGGCCCCGGCAACCGGAAGCGAGGTCCCCGAAGCCCGCAATCTCACCGACGCCAAAGGGGCCAGAGCCGAGATCTATGCCCTCCCGCGCAGTAAGCCGGACATCATCTACGTCGGTCTGAACGATCGCGACAAAGCCTGGCATGACCTCTACGAAGTCAAGATTTCAACCGGGCAGCGGACACTGCTCCGCAAGAATACCGACCGCCTCACCGGGTGGGTCTTCGATCTCAAAGATGAATTGCGTCTCGCCACGCGCTCGGCCGACAACGGCGATACCGAAGTGCTGCGCGTGGACGCGGACAAGTTCACCAAGGTCTACTCCTGCAATGTGCTCGAAACCTGCGCGCCGCTGCAGTTTCACAAAGACGGCCGCCGCCTTTACATGATCACCAACAAAGGCGCCGGCGCCGACCTCATCCAACTCGTCCTGTTCGATCCGGAAACGCAGAAAGAGGAATTCGTCGAGAAAGATCCGCAAGGGCGCGTCGATATGGAAGAGCCCTTATTCTCCGATGTTTCGGACTCCCTCATCGCGACCGTATACGTCAACGAAAAGCGCACGATCTATTGGATGGACAAAGCTTACCAGGCCGACTACGAATGGCTCGAAAGCCAGTTACCGGACAAGGAGATCGGCTTCGGTTCCCACACCGCCGATGAGAAGCTATGGCTCATCTCAGCGACCTCCGACAAAGAGCCGGGCGAAACCTATCTCTTCGATCGCGCCTCGAGGAAGCTGACTCTGCAATACCGCATTCGCGAGGAGTTGCCGCGTGACGCTCTGTCGCCAATGAAACCGGTGCGCTACAAGTCATCGGATGGATTGGAGATTCCGGCCTATCTGACGTTGCCGAAAGGTCTGGATGCGAAGAACCTGCCCGTGTTGATGTTCCCGCATGGCGGCCCGTGGGGCCGGGACAACTGGGGCTTCAATACGCTCGCGCAGTTCTGGGCGAACCGCGGCTATGCGGTGCTCGAAATGAACTTTCGCGGCTCCACCGGCTATGGCAAGAAGTTCCTCGATGCCGGCAACAAGGAGTGGGGCCGGAAAATGCAGGACGATATCACCTGGGGCGTGAAGTATCTGGTCGCCGAGGGAATCGCAAACCCGAAGCGCGTGGGCATCATCGGCGGATCCTATGGCGGCTACGCAACCTTGGCCGGCGTGGCCTTCACGCCGGACGTCTATAGTGCCGCGGTGGCCATCGTTGCGCCTTCCAATCTGATCACGTTGATGGGTTCCATCCCGCCGTACTGGGAAGCCGCCAGGAAAGTCTTCAATGAGCGCATGGGCGATCCCAATACGCCGGAAGGGAAGAAGCAACTGGAGCGGCAGTCTCCTCTCAACTCGGCCGGCAAGATCAAGACGCCGCTGATGGTGGTGCAGGGCGCAAACGATCCCCGCGTCAACAAAGCCGAATCGGACCAGATCGTGATCGCTCTGCGCGACCGCAATTTTCCGGTGGAGTACCTGGTGGCGGACGACGAGGGACACGGGTTCCATAGACCGGTGAACAATCTGGCGCTGTTCGCGGAAGCGGAGAAGTTCCTCGCCACCTATCTCGATGCCCGCTATCAGGAGACCATGACGCCGGAAGTAGCCAAGCGGCTGAGCGAACTGCGCGTGGACCCGAAGACCGTGGTGTTGGCGAAGAAAGTAGATGCGGCCACCATTGGCTTGCCGGTGCCCGATGCCGCGCCCAAGCCGGGAACCTACAACTACAAGGCGAGCGTCGCTGCCGGCGGCCAGACCATTCCGCTCGGCATCAGCACCGAAATCCGGGATGAAAACGGCGCGTGGACCTTCGTCGATACCATGAAATCCCCCATGGGCGACGCCGTGGATACGGCGGTCGTGGAGAAGGGAACCCTGCTGATTCGAAAGCGTTCCGTGAACCAGGGTCCCATGTCCCTGGAGACAACCTATGCGGGTAACTCAGTCACGGGCAAGATGACCATGGGCGGCAAAGACACGCCGATTTCCGTCGACCTTGGCGGTCCCGCATTCGCCGAGGCCGCCGGCGCTCCCTTCGTCATCGGATGTCTTCCGCTCAAGGAAGGCTATGCCGTCACTTTCCGCAACTTTGATCTGCAAAAGCAGAAGGTAAAACTGCTCCAGTTGAAGGTCGCTGCTTTGGAGCAGGTTGCAGTGCCGGCGGGTAGCTTCGATGCTTACCGCGTGGAAGTGACTAACCCCGAAGACGCCGCGGAGAAAGTGACTTACTGGATCGCCAAGGATACCCGGAGCGTGGTGAAGATGGCGGCCGTTCTTCCTTCCATGGGCGGCGCAACGCTGTCAGCGGAGTTGCAGTAGAAGCCTTTGATCGGTTACGCAATGCATCGTTCCCGCTCCTCGGCCGCCGTGGCCACCGTGATGCACGCGTCCCTGGCGGAGACAGGTTTGCTGTAGAGGAAGCCCTGCGCGTAGTCACAACCCAGACCCTCCAGCATGCGGGCTTGCGACTGCCGTTCGACGCCTTCGGCAACCACTTCCAGATTGAGAGTGTGCGCCAGCGTAATCACCGACCTCACCACCGGTAGGGTGTTTGCTTCCGTGTCCATTCCGCTGACGAACGCGCGATCGATCTTCAGCACATCAATCGGCAGCTTCTGCAGATAGAGCAAAGAGGAATAGCCCGTGCCGAAATCGTCCACGGCGATCCGAATCCCCAGGTCACGCAGTTGCTGCAGCCGGGCGGCGTTTCCGGCCATATCGCTCATTACCAGCGTTTCGGTAATTTCCAGTTCCAGCAGACTCGCCGGTAGCCCGGTTTGTCTCAGAACTCGCGCTACCGTGGCGGGAAATGTCGCGTCGGCAAGCTGAAGGGCCGAGACATTCACGGCAATCCGAAGATTCCTGCCGAATTGCGACTGCCAGTCCGCCCCCTGTTCGCAGGCTTTTTGAAGCGTCCAGGCCCCCATGGCGACAATGAGCCCCACTTCTTCCGCCAGCGGAATAAACTGGCCCGGCGGCAGCAATCCAAGCTTCGGATGAACCCATCTCATCAACGCTTCAAACCCGGTCAGCGCGCCATCGAACCGCACCTGCGGCTGGTAGTGCAGAATCAACTGGTCGCGGTCGAGCGCGAGGTGCAGATCGTACTCCAGTTCCATCCGTTTGATGGTGGATTTCTCCATTGAGGGGGAGAAAAACTCGAACCCGCCTTTCGCGCCACGTTTGGCGCGATACATCGCAATATCCGCGTTCCTCTGCAACTCTGCCGCGTCGGCGCCCGTTTCCGGATAAATGCTGATTCCGATGCTGGCCCCAATGTGAACCTCGCGTCCGGCGATATGAAATTCCTGCGAGATCACCTGCAGCATCCGGGTTACGGTGCGTTCAGCGTCCGCGCTCGAAAAGATGTCCTCGCAAATCACGGCAAATTCGTCTCCGCCCATCCGGATCACAGACTCGCCCGCCTCAAGATGAGCGGTCAACCGTTCTCCCACCGTCCGTAGAAGATCGTCTCCTGCCTGATGTCCCAGCGAATCGTTCACCTGCTTGAAGCGGTCAAGATCGATAAAAAGTAGCGCGAGCTTCGAGGAGAGTTCCGCGGCCCTACTTAAACCTAGGTCCATTTTTTGGGCGAACAACAGGCGATTGGGAAGGCCGGTCAACGCGTCGTGCTGCACCTGGTAGACCAGCTGCTCCTGCTTCGACTGCCGCTGCGCGATCGTCAACATCTCCCGCTGGCTCTGGATGCAGAGCCGGATCAGGAAAGCGTCGGCGAACAGCACCCATGTTACATGTTCTACCCAGCGCCAGTGGTTTGACCACTCAGGTCCGTAAATCGAAGCCGGCCAATAGACGCCTCTGATGAAGTGATCGGCCGCGGTGACCAGCGAGGCTGTGATCAGCACCCTCCAATCCCGGTAAAACGCCAGGAAGGCCAGCGAGCCAAAAACGTGGAAGTGCGTTTCGATCCGGCCGCCCGTCAGATCGATCAACAGCGCGGAGGTCAGCATTTGCGACACGGCGATGACGTGCCGGGTGAGCGTGGTTCCCGGATGAATTTTCACCAGCACGATGGGGAAGACGCTGAGTATTCCGCCCATGAAAAGGGCGAACCACACGTGCGGATTGATGTGACTTACCGTTCCCGACCAACTCAGCGGCGTCCACAGCGCTATCGCAAGTCCGGCGGCCCATTGAAACCCGAACAGTTTCGCAAAGGTACGATCGGTCTCCTGACAAATATTGGTCCTTTGGGACTCAAGGAGTTCCTGTACTTCGGTGCCAGGGGATTCATTTGTTGGGGGCAATTGCAGTTTCTCCGGCGATGGCGTCCTCACCGCCGATCGCGCAGCCGAACACGGGCGCATCGCGAGCAATGGGCTGGCCGCCGTCAATCAATGCCGTCAAGCTGGAAAGGCCGGAATTGCGGCCCGCGTGACCCCGGCCCGCTGTGATTCCTCCCCGAAAAAGCAATTTGCCGTTTCCGTCATAGAACCAAAGCTCCCCGGAAACCCGCGCATGAAACTTGCCTAATTCCTCGCCCCCACGATCGAAGACCACGTCTATCCCCTGGCTCCGTTGGGCGCGGCGCACCAAACCGGTCATCACCCAATCCGCGGGATATCCCTTCGGCTGGTAAACCAGCAGGTGCGTGTTGATGCGCGCATGTTGATGCTCCAGCACTCCCTGTAGTTCAGACAAGCTCGTCTCCGAGCAAGGGCACCTCGGATGAATGGCCATCACCAGCGTCGAGACGCCGGGTTCCCGATGCAGGGAACTTGCGGCCGGCCAACTCTGGCTCATCGGACCTGTACTGGTGGCTTTCAAGGCATAGGTGTTGAAAACAAAGATCCCAGCCACCACAGACACTCCCCACCCGGCAACCAGCACGTACGTCAGGCTCAGCTTCAGCGTAAGGCGCGATTTCACCGGTAGCATGCTTAGCCATCGGCATTGCCTGGGAAAAGCTTTAGATCAAAAACGTGCCGCAATAAACCGGTCCAGCGCAGCCGATGTATCGAATAACTGCTGATCGGGCGCGAACCGGTACGGTTCCATCTCCGCGCAAATCCAGCCGTTGTAGCCCACCTGGTCGAAAGCGGCGCGAATTTTCGGCCAGTCGTTATCCCCCAGGAAAATATTCGTATAAACGCTCTCGTGCCCGCAGCGGCCGCGGTGCCGCAGCACGTCTTTCACATGCACGCGTGTAATTCGAGAACCCAGCATTTCGATCCACTGCTGGGGAAAGCCGGTGTCATGAATATTCCCGGTATCGAAATGCAGCCCCACCGCCGGATGGTTCACGTCGTCCAGAAACAGACGAAACTCGCGCGGGCTCAGCAGGAAGCGTTGCTCGGAATTGCAGTTCTCGCAGCCGATGCGTACGTGTACCCTGGCGGCGATTTCGCCCAGCTCGCGCATCGTATCCACGGTGCGTTTATAGACATCCTCGTACGGCGCATCTTCCGTGACGATCCCGGCCACGACGAGTATCGCATCCGTTTTCAAAAGCGTGGCTGTCTCGATCTGACGCCGCAGATTCCTGCCGGCCACTTCGCGGATCTTCGGATCGGGCGACGACAGTTGAAATTTCCAATCGAGCGAGTTGGCCACGTGTGAGACCACAAGCCCCGCGTTCTGCACTTTGCGGAGCAGTTCCATCACGGCCGTGTCCGCCGTCTCCACCTGAAACCACGGCCTGGCGCCCAGCCATAGTTCGACGCCGTCGTATCCCGCGCGGTGAATGAGTTCGAGGTTCTTGTCCAACCCCCAGCTTGCCGGGAGCAGATTATCTCCAATTGCTTTTCGCATTTGCGGGAAGTATATAAGAAAACCACGCGCGCCTCGTTTAAGCTGAGAGGAATGGCAGAGACCGCCAGGCAGGAAAAAGACCCGGCGCTGTTGGCAGCGGCTCTTGACGCGGCCGATTCCGCGGTGCTGGTCTTGGAATCGGGCCAGGGCGTCATCCTGTTCAACCCCGCCGCGGTAGCGTTATTCGGGATCCCTCCTCGTGGCCCGGACGGGTTCGCGGAATGGGAGCAGGATTGCGGATTCCATACCGACGATCCTTCCGTGCGGCGGCCACGGCGCCGCGCCGCCATCGACGACCTGCCCTGGAACCGGGCGTGGCGGGGAGACGCCGTCGCCGGCGCGCACTACTTTCTGCGCAACGCGCAGCATCGCTCAGGCGTCTGGGTGCAGGTAAATGCTCAGGTGAATGCCACACCGGCCGGCGACCGCGTCCTGGTATCGGCGCGGGACATCTCGACACGCAGGCGCGCGGAACTGGCGCTGAAGTCCGGACGCCGCATGACGCGCGTCCTGTTCGAAGAGAGCCGCGCGCCCATCATCCGGACCACTCTCGACGGGAAAATTCTGGCCTGCAATAAAGCCTTCGCGCGCATGGTGGGCTTCCCGACCCCGGCGGAGATCCGCGCGTTTCACATTGGAGACTTCTTCGTGGGCGCGGCTCATGATTCGGCCATCGCCGAGTTGGTGAAGAAAGGTTCGCTGGTGGAACAACCCTTCCAGTTCCGGAAGCAGGACGCCAGCACGGGCACAGCCATCGCCAACCTGCAGATGCTCGAGCCCGCGCCCGGTGAATCGGAATGGTCGGTGGTGATCACCATGGTGGATCTCAGCGGTCACCGGCGGACCGAAGCGGCCAGGGCGAATCTGGAGACGCAATTCCAGGCCTTCATGAAGCACTTTCCCGGCATCGCCTTCATCAAGGATCGGGCGGGCAAATATCTGTACCTCAGCGAATCCCTGAGGGCGCTGGGCGCGCAGGCCATCGATGTGGTGGGCCACATTGATCAGCAGATCTGGCCGCCCCAGGCGCTCCGCGTCATTGAAGACCTGCCCCTTGAGGACGGCGTCCATCAATGGACCGTTTACAAGTTTCCTATTTTGGATGAGACGGGCGAGCCGCAGTGGATCGGCGGCGTCGGCGTCGATGAGACCCACCGGCTCAAACTGGAGGCGCGTCTTCAGGAAGCCGAGCGCATGGAGGCCGTCGGACGCCTCGCGGGCGGAGTGGCGCACGACTTCAACAACCTGTTGACCGTCATCGCCGGTTATGGGCAGATGCTGAACGACGCCATGTTGCGCCACATGCCCCACGAGCAACTGAAAGTGTACGTCGACGAGTTGATTGCCGCCACGGGCCGGGCCACCGGGCTCACCGATCAGTTGCTGGCATTCGGCCGGCGCCAGAAGGTAAAGACCCAGCGCCTGAATCTCAACGATCAGGTGAAATCCGCCGCCAGCCTGTTGAGCCGCGTGATCGGCGAGCATATCGAGATGGAAGTGAGCACCTCTCAGGAAGATTGCTTCATTCGCGCGGACCCTGGGCAAATCGGGCAGGTGATCATGAACCTCGCCGTAAACGGGCGTGATGCCATGCCCGGCGGCGGCTGTCTGAACATTGGAACGCGGTTGACGGATACGCCGCCCGAGAGTGTGGCCCCGGGCAGGTTCGTGGTGCTTCGGGTGAGCGACACGGGAGTCGGCATGGACTCCGCCACGCAATTGCGCATCTTCGAACCGTTCTTCACTTCCAAGCCCAGGGGGAAGGGAACCGGGCTGGGCCTTTCCACGGTTTACGGCATCGTCAAGCAGACCGGCGGTGAAATTGTGGTGGAGAGCGAGCCGGGCGCGGGTTCCGTGTTCCAGATTTACTTTCGCGAGAGCCCTGCGTCGGAAGCCGCTCCCGCTCCTCTCGTGACCGCCGTGCCCGAACGGAAGACCGTCAGTGGGCATGAGACCATCCTGGTGGTCGAGGACGATGAAAACGTCCGCGTGCTCGTGAAGGCGATGCTGGAACGCTTCGGTTTCAAGACCCTCACCGCGGAGGACGGCAAAGATGCCATTCGCGTGTTTCAGGAGCGCGGCGCGGAGGTGCAGCTTCTGCTCACCGACGTGATCATGCCCAACATGAGCGGCCGCGAACTGGCCAGCCGCCTGCTGCGCGTCGCGCCGGGATTGAAGGTGCTTTATATGTCGGGCTACACCGCGGATGAGGTCGCGTCGAAGGGCGTCGGCGGCCGCTTAAATCTCTTGCGGAAGCCGTTTGACGCGGATACCCTGGGGCAGCGTGTGAGGGATGTTTTGAATCAGCCCGTAACGCGCTGAGTCAGCCCGCGCGCGGTGAGTCAGATCGACGCGCGCAGGAACTGGATGCCTTCGGAGGCGATCAGGTCCGGCGTGCGTTCAATATCGCGCCAGATGCTGGCGGCAGCGCTGATTTCTCCCAGCGCGAATCCGAAGCTCTCGATCGTGAGCCAGCCGTCATATTGGATCTGGCGCAGGGTTTCAAAGACAGACTTCCAATCGACATGGCCGCTGCCGGGGATGCCGCGGTCGTTCTCACACGTGTGGACATGTTTCAGATGCTTCGCCGCGCGCGCGTAACCGGCGGCGATGTGCTTCTCTTCAATGTTCGAGTGGAAGGTATCGATCAGCAGGCCGATGCGGGCGTGGTCCACCTGATCGCATAACGCGGCTCCGTCCTCGGCCGTGTTCAGGAAGAAAGTCTCAAAGCGGTTCAGCGGTTCAATGCCGAGCGTCACGTCGTTCGCTTCCAGCGCCGGTCCCAGCGAAGAGAGACCTTCCACCGCGCGAGACCATTCCTCGGCTGTCCGCCGGGTGCCCGTGAAATAGCCTACCGGGCTGTAGAGCGGGCCGGCCAGAAGCCCGGAACCGGCGGCGGCCGCGGCTTTGATGGCGTCTTCCAGATGAACGCGCGTCTTCCGGCGGATACCCGCGTCTTCGCTGATCAGGCTCAACCCCTGCACCACGATCGAGATCACCGTGCATTCCAGGCCGTGGGCCTCGCAGTCCTTCCGGATCTGATCGGCCGGAAAATCAAGCGGGTGGAAGGCCGGGACTTCAATTCCATCGAAGCCCCATTGCTTGATCGCCGGCAGCATGCCGCGCACGCGCTCGTCGTATTGAGCGGACCAGATGAGGGTGTTGACGCCGAATTTCATGTCAGGGCAGCGGGCTCTCGACTTCGCGTAGCCACGTGGGCGCTTTCAGCACCTCACGCGGACGGCTTCCGTCCGGTGGACCGATAATGCCGTCGCGATGCATCATATCAAGAATGCGGGCGGCGCGTCCGTAACCGAGCCGCAGACGGCGCTGCAACGTGGAAGTGGAAGCTTTCCCCATTTCCAGCACCACCCGGATGGCTTCCTCATACATAGGGTCCTGCTCACCCGGCGCCGGGTCGTTGTCGGGCGCTTCGCCATCCGTTTCGGGGGGCGCGATCAGGAACGATTGGTCGTAATCCGGAACCGCCTGCTCTTTCCAGAACTCCACCACTTCCATGATTTCAGACTCCGTCACGAACGCTCCGTGAACGCGCGTCAGCCGCGATGAGCCGGGCGGCAGGTACAGCATGTCTCCCTTGCCCAGCAGATGCTCCGATCCCATCACATCGAGGATGGTGCGGGAATCCACCCGCGTCGCCACGCGGAAGCTGATCCGGGCCGGGAAGTTGGCCTTGATCAGACCGGTGATGACATCCACGCTCGGTCGCTGCGTGGCCAGCACCAGATGCATCCCGACGGCGCGGGCCATTTGCGCCAGGCGCGTGACGGATTCTTCCACATTGCGGCCTTCCAGCATCATCAGGTCGGCCAGCTCGTCAATCAGGATCAGGATGAACGGCAGCGGGCGAAGTTCTTCCACGGCCGTCGATTGGTCTTCCTCAAACAGGTTGCGCGGCTGGTTCCGCAGCTTGCTCACTTTCTGGTTGAACTGCTCGATATTGCGTGCGCCATGCTCCGCCAGAAGGCGCAGGCGGCGCTCCATTTCGAGCACCGCGTTTTTCAGCGCAATGGTCGCTTTGCGGGCATCCGTAATCACCGGCGTCAGCAGGTGCGGGATGCCTTCGTACATCCCCAGCTCCACGCGTTTCGGGTCCACCAGGATCATGCGCACTTCATCCGGCGTCGCTTTGTACAGGATCGACATCACCAGGGAATTGATCATGACGCTCTTGCCCGATCCGGTGGAACCGGCGATCAGCACGTGAGGCATCTTATCGAGTTCAGCCACTTTGATGCGGCCGTTGATGTCCTTGCCCATGGAGATGGTCAGCAGCGACCGCGAATCCTGAAACTCCGCGCTTTCGAGCACCGCGCGCAGGCTGATCAATTCGCGCCGCGCGTTCGGCACTTCGATGCCCACCGTCGGTTTTCCTGGAATGCGTTCGATGAGGATCGATTCCGCCTGCAACCCCAGACACAGGTCTTCGGTGAGGTTGGTGATGCGGCTGTACTTGATGCCCGCTTCGGGCTTGAACTCAAACGTGGTCACCACCGGGCCGGGGTTGATCTGCACCACGGACCCGAGGACGTTGAACTCCTGGAACTTGGCCTTGATCAGCGCGGCGGTGGTTTTCAGCTCCATCTCGTCGAACGGCGAGCGCGGCTCCGGGTCGTTCAGCAGCGTGGTGGGCGGCAGCCGGTAGGCGTAATGCGAGGTTGCCGAGGGCAGCGGTTTGGGAAGAGCGCGCGCGGCGGGCACGGTCTGCCAGGGCGGCATTTCTTCCAGAGCGCGGATGGGGATTTCCCCGGTGGAGGCCGGCTCTGGGATGTCCGCCATGGACACTGTCTCGGAATCGAGAAGCGTAGGCTCAACTTCAGCCGCTTTCCGGCGCCGGCGCGGCTCCAGCACGGGTTCCAGCACGGGCGCCGGCGCGAATTCCGTTACCTCCACGGCTTCGCGTTCCCGGAGCGCGGCCGCTTTCGCTTGGGCTTGAGCCTGGCGCTGCGCGACTTTCTGCTCGGCCCGTTCGCGGCGGCGGATGGCGCTCGAGCGCATCATGTCCCTGCATCTGGTGAACATCCGGGCGAGCATACGGAACGGCCATGATAGCGCCCGGCCCGGCCACGCGGGCATGGTCTTCAGCGAAAAAGTGGTGATCACGTAGAGGGAGATGATGAAGCAGCATCCCAGCACAATGGCCGTTCCGGTCTGGTTGAGCCCGGCTTTCATGGCGTCCGCCAGCACCGCGCCCACGCCGCCCCCCGGCACCACCGCGCCTTCAAAGAAGCGCCAGGTGGGGAACAGGGAAGCCGACGCGGAAACGGTCAGCAGAAGAAGCACCCAGCCGGCGGTTTTGACGCGGGGCGCTTCGATGGGCTCGGAACGAAGCCACTTCCAACCCAGCGCGAAGCTGAGCAGCGGAAAAAGGAAGGCGGCCAGACCGAACGCCTGGAACAGCAGGTCGGCCGAATAGCTGCCGAATTTGCCGGCGAGGTTGAGCGGGCGCACTGATCCCGCCGCCGTGTTCCACGACGCGTCCTGGAAATGATAGGAAACCAGACACAGCAGGAACAGCAACCCCGTCGCGAGGCAAAGCAACCCCACCACCTCATTGAGGCGGTGCGACGTCGAGGGTGAAATAATCCTCATCCGCTTGGCGAGCGGAAGAAGGTGGCCAGAGCATTCCTATTATGGCAGAGTTCGAGCGAGGGCGCGCTCCCG